>JALEHA010000140.1 GCA_022763315.1 Algiphilus sp. | reverse complement strand
GCTGCTGCTCAATCTGCAGATCAAGGACAAGACCCTGCGCAAGGCGGTCACGCCCAACTTCACGCTGGGCTGCAAGCGCATCCTCTTCGCCAACAACTACTACCCAGCGCTGCAGGCGGACAACGCCACGCTGGTGCCGCACGGCCTGGTCGCGGTGGAAGGCAATGAAGTCATTGCCGCCAACGGCGAGCGCTTTGCGGTGGACGTCATCATCTGGGGCACCGGCTTCGATGTCTCGCACCCGCCCATTGGAGCGAAGGTGGTGAACGCCCGCGGCCAGCGTTTCTCGGAGTTGTGGAAGGACAGCTCGCCCGAAGCCTACCTCGGTACCGCGCTGGAAGACGCCCCCAATGCCTTCTTGGTGCTGGGGCCGAATGTGCTGGTGTACGACTCCTTCATTGGCCTGGCCGAGGCGCAACTTGGCTACATCGTCGATGGCATCCGGAAGATGAAGCGAGAGGGCATCAGCAAGCTCAGCATCAAGCCGCAGGTCCTGCGTGCGCACAACCCCAAGGTACAGAAGCACCTGCAGCGCACCGTGTTCAACAACGGGGGTTGCGCCAGCTATTACCTGGACCAGAACGGCAAGAACTTCGCCGCCTGGCCTTGGTCACTGGCGGTCCTCAAGAAGCGCCTGAGCGCGTTCAATCTCAAGGATTACGACGTCGTCTATGAGCGCGCGGCGCAGAAGAAGGCGGCGTAGACGCCCCCAGGGCAACGGCGCACGGCGAGGGCGCCCGCTGCATGGCCTCCGCGGTTAGCATGACGTCATCTTCAGTGGAGGCGGCGCGGCATGGGCGAAGCACGGGTGCACTATGAATTTTCTGACGGTATTGCCGTTATCCGCATCGACGATGGCAAGCGCAATGCGCTACCGCCCGCGGCGTTCCACGAACTCAACGCCGCTTTCGACCGCGCCGAGGCCGACCAGGCCATCGTCATCCTCACCGGTCGGGAGGGGGTGTTCTCCGCCGGCTACGATCTCAAGGTACTGCGCGGCGGTGGCCCGCAAGCGCTGAACATGGTGCGGCTGGGCTATTCGCTCACCCCGCGGGTGCTCAGTTTCCCCTACCCCGTCATCACCGCCTGCAGCGGTCATGCCCTCGCCATGGGGGTGTTTCTGATGTTGTGCAGCGACTACATCATTGGCACGCGCGGGGAGTTCAAGGTGGCCGCCAATGAGGTCGCCTTGGGGTTGCCCATGCCTCGTGTGGGCGCGGCCGTACTGCGCCACCGGCTTACCCCGGCGGCCTTCGAGCGTGTGGTGAACCTCTCGGAATACTTCCCGGTGGAGGAGGCGCGCGACGCCGGCTTCTTCGACGAAGTGGTCACTCCCGACCAACTCATGGCGCGCGCCCGCGCACACGCTGCGGCCTATGCCGAACTGGATATGCGCGCGCATGCCGCCACCAAGCGACGCATCCGTCGCGAGCTGATCCGCACGCTGCGCCGCTCGGTCTGGGTGGATGTCGCCGAGGCTGCCTGGCTGGGTTTGCAGGCGGCGCGCCGCAAGGGCTGATCCTCCGCCAGTGCGCGATGCCGTCCTACCCGTACGGGCGGGGCGCGGGCGGCGGCCTTGTGCGCATAGTCGCTCTTACAACAACAAGTGTTGGAGGAGACTGCGGTGAAACTCGAAAAATTGATGACCTATCACGCCGATCTCAAGGCCCCGCAACCGGTGGGTGAGGGCCCCTTCGGCAACCGCATGATCGTGGAAGTGACGGGTGGCTGGTTTGAAGGCCCCAAGCTCAAGGGCACCTTCCTGACCTGCGGCGGCGACTGGCTGCTGGCGCATCCCGACGGCTATGGCCGGCTGGATGTGCGCGGCACATTGCAGACCGAGGACGGCGCACATATCTACATGCAATACAACGGCGTGCTCCAGCTCACCGACGGCGTCATGGCGGTGCTGGGCGGCGGTGATACGCCCACCCAGTATGGCGACCAGAACTTCTTCACCGCACCGCGCTTTGAAACCGGTGACGAGCGCTACCAGTGGATCAATCAGATCCAGTGCGTCAGCGAAGGCCGCGTGGTGCCGGGGCCGGGTGTGGAATACCACGTCTACCAGTGCGTGAACGACTGATGGCGTGATGCATTCCGCGCGCGCAGCGGCGTGACACGCGCCTCAGGGCAGGTTCGCCGCCGCCACGGGCGCGCCCTGGTTGCCCCAGCTGCCGCGAAGGTAGGTGATCAGTGCGGCAAGCTCCTGATCGGACAGCTGCGGGAAGGGCGGCATGCCAAACGGCTGGGGGTTGCCCTGCGTACTTGGTGGAAAACCGCCGTTGCGGATGATGCGCGCCAGATTGGTGGGGTTCGGGCTGTTGACCGCGCGGTTTCCCGCCAGGGCGGGGGCGGCTGCGGTGCCTTCTCCGGCGTCTCCATGACAGTCAGCGCAGTCTTCGCGGTAGAGCGTTTCGCCCTGCTGCATGGCGTGCTGCCTTTCCGCGGCCGAGAGCTCGAACAGATGGATTGACGGCTCCGTCTGCCGATCGGGCAGTGCGCCCAGATAGGTCGCCATCGCGCGTGCATCCTCCGGCGAAAGATGCTGAAGGCTGTCGAAGACGACATCCGCCATCGGGCCCATCATGGATGCATCCCCCGATTTTCCGGCGCGCAGCAGGCGCGCTGCCGCTTTGTTCGACCAGCCCTGCAGGCCGGCTTCGTCGCTGGCGTGCAGGGAGGGCGCATACCAGCCGCGGACGCGTTGGCCGGGCGCGTGCGGGTCACGGCGCGTGGCGCCAAAGGCGTCGCGCTCCTGGTGGCAGGCGCTGCAGTGGCCCAAGCCTTCCACTAGATAGGCGCCGCGGTTCCACTCCGGGCCACGCGCGTCGTCGGACGCAAAAGCGCCGGGCCTAAAGAAGAGCGCCTGCCAGACGGGGAGCAGTGACCGCAACGCGTAGGGGAAGCGCAGCTGATGGGCGGGCGTCTCGTTGCGCACGGCGGGCTGCGACTGCAGGTGATCGAAGATCGCGTCGATATCCTCGCTGCGGACCTTGGTATAGCTTGGATAGGGGCATGCTGGGTAGAGGGCGGAGCCGTCCGGACGCTCGCCCTGCTGCAGGGCGCGACGGAACTGCTCCCTGCTCCAGGCGCCGATGCCGGTGTCCGGGTCGGGCGAGATATTGGGGGCGTAAAAAGTGCCGTACGCGCTCTGGATGGCCCGCCCACCCGCAAAGGGCTCGTCACCCGGGGGCGTGTGGCAGCCGGCGCAGTTGGCGATGCGCGTCAGGTAGGCGCCTTGCGTGCCGGCTTCCTCGGCAATGGCCGCCGCCGTGGGTAGCCATATCGCCAGCGTCAGACAGGTGCGCAGGGCAGGCCGCAACCAGGTCATGGCCGGCCTCCGGGCAGACTCACGCTGCCGCAGTCCATGGGCGGGTCCGACAGGGCCTCGGTCGTCGGTGTCGGATCGGCGGGCAGCGGGCGCGAAGCCAACCAGTTGGACACCGCCTCAATGTCCTGCGGTGACAGGCGCTTGGCGATGCTTCGCATGCAATCCGGCGCCGCTGCCTGGCGGGTGCCCTGGCGCCACGCGCCAAGCTGGGCGGCCAGATAGTGGCTCGGCAAGCCGACCAGGCCGGGCGTATTGGGCAGTACGCCGGTGAGGCGGGGGCCGTGACAGCTCTGGCAGGCGGGGATGTCCTTCGCCGGATCGCCCTGTGTCACCAGCGTCTCGCCCAGGGCGAGGACGTCGGCTCCAACCGTGCTCGTGCGGCTCTTCTCGAAGGACATCGCTTGCTCGGAGAGGTAGGTGGCCATCGCCCACAGGTAATCGTCCGAGAGATTGCGCACCATGGCCGTCATGACCGGATTGTTGCGCCGGTGCGCGCGGTAGTGCAGGAGTTGGTTGTAGAGATAGCCTGCGGGTTTGCCGTGCAATGGCGGCACGTAGTCGGCGCTGAGATCGGTATCCGCGTCGGCGTGGCAGACCAGGCAGGGCGCCATGCGTTGCGCCAGCGTGTCCTGGGGTTCTGCCAGGGCATGGGGGCTGATCCCAAGCAGGAGCAGGGCAAGCCCTGCGCGCGCGAACATCCGGAGCAGCGCCTTGTGAGGGCGGTGTGTGTGCTTGGCCATCAAGCGCCGACGATGGCCTGAACGATGAGCAGCAGAAGGCCCACGAAGACCGCCACGAAACCCATTCCGCCCGCAATGAAGACGAAGGGGCTGCCGCTGGTGAAATCGCGTGTGCGGGCGGCTTCGCTCTGCACGCCGAAGGCGGCCGCGAGAATGCTCATCAGGTGGCGGTAGAGGGATGGCTTGCGCTGGGACATGCAGAGCTCCGGGCGGCGCGGACGGCGGACGACGCTGGGTGAGGGGTACGGGCAAACAGTAGCAATTCCCAGCCGGTAGTAACAGATACAGAAATACGGTATTTATGGGTAACAGATGATGATGGCCGCAGCGCAATAGCACGACCCGGAAAGCCCCATGAAACACTACGAGCGCATCGCCGAAGAGCTCACCCGGCTGATTGAATCACGCAGCTTCCCGCCTGGCGCGCGCATGCCCTCGGTTCGCCGGCTGAGTCGTGCACACGCGGCAAGTCCGGGCACGGTGTTGCGCGCCTACGCGCTACTGGAAGATCGCGGTTTGATCGCTGCGCGGCCACGCTCGGGCTACTTCGTGCGTTCCGCGCACCCCCAGCGGTTGCCGGAGCCTTCCACCCGGCTGCCCGCCGCTGGTGAGGGGCCGGTGGATATCAACGATCTGGTCTTTCACGTGCTGGAGAGCGTGAAGGACCGCCGCGTGACACCCTTTGGCTCGGCCTTTCCGAGTCCGGCGCTGTTTCCCTTCAAGGCATTGAGCGCCGCCTTCGCCGCCGCAACGCGCCAGCTCGATCCGGCCAGAACGGTGGAGAGCCTGCCGCCCGGCAATCCTGCGCTCCGTGGCTGGCTGTCGCGGCGCTATCTGGAGTCCGGTTGTGTGGTGGAGCCGGATGACATTGTCATCACCTCCGGTGCGCTGGAGGCCCTGAATCTTTGCCTGCAGGCCGTCACTCAGCCGGGCGATATCGTCGCCGTGGAATCTCCGGCCTTCTACGGTGCGCTGCAGGCGATCGAGACGCTAGGGCTGCACGCGGTGGAAGTGCCCACCGATCCGCGTTACGGCGTCGATGTGGATGCGCTGGCGCGCATTCTGCAGACACACCCGATCCGCGCCTGCTGGTTCATGACGAGCTTCCAGAATCCACTCGGTTTTCAGATGCCGGACGACAATAAGCGGGCCCTGGTGGCGCTTCTCGCACGCCACGACGTGCCGCTGATCGAAGATGATGTCTACGCTGAACTCTACCTGCGCGGGCCGCGGCCGACGCCGGCAAAGGCCTTCGACCGCAAGGGGCTGGTGCTGCATTGCGCTTCTTTCTCCAAATCTCTCGCACCCGGATTTCGCGTGGGGTGGGTTGCGCCGGGGCGCTTCCGGCGGCAGATCACCCGTCGTCAGCTGACCACCACGCTCGCCACCACCGCACCCACGCAGTGGGCCATCGTCGAATACCTGCGCCATGGCGGTTTTGACCGGCACCTGCGCGGTTTGCGCCAGACGCTGATGCAGCAGCAGTGCCTGATGTCCGATGCCATTGAGCGGCACTTCCCGGCCGGTACGCGGTTATCGCGACCCAGCGGCGGGTACTTCCTGTGGGTGGAACTGCCCGAGGCGGTGGACGCCCTCGACCTTCATCGCCGCGCCACCGAGGCCGGCGTGAGTGTCAGCCCCGGGCCGATGTTCTCTGCCAAGCGGCACTACACCAATTGTCTCCGTCTCAACTACGGCCACCCCGACCCTGAAGCCATCGCCTCAGGTGTCCAGTGTCTGGGCGCCCTCTTGGCGCGGGGGCAAGTACCGGCCACCCCGGTCGACGCCTGAGGAGGTGCTCGCCCACGGCGCGATTCGCCGCGCCGCGTTTCGTGTACAGTTGTGCACACTCTTCCTCTCCACCGCGCAGGAGTGGCCATGCGCATTGCACAGAGTGTTCAGGGTGCGGCCCGCCTTGGCTTTGATGCCGTCGACGGCATTACCCATATTGCCGAGGGGATGTACCGCAATATTTCGTCCTTTCCCTTGCCGTTCGGCCGCGCCCCGGAAGGCCGCGCCCGTGGCATTGCCGGCTTCGTGCACGAGGCGGTACGGCAGGTTAACGGCGCGGTGCGCATCAGCGTGGATTCCGCGCTGTCGCTGGTCTCCAAGCATCTGGACGTCGAGGCGCCGGATTCCATGGCCTCGCTGGCGCTGATTTCCGCCCTCAACGGGGTGGTCGGCGACCACCTGGAGGCCACCAAGAACCCGCTCGCCATCCAGATGGAACTCGTGCATGACCCGGAGGATGTCGGCCCGGATTTGCTGGTGATGGTGCACGGCCTGGCCATGCACTATTCCTTCTTCGGCTGGAATGGTCACAACCACGGCGAGGCCGTGGCCCAAGCCCATGGCTACAGCCTGGTGTGGGCGCACTACAACTCCGGCCGCCATATTCCACTCAACGGGCGGGATCTGGCCAACAAGCTCGAGCAGCTGGTGGATGAATGGCCGGTGCCCGTGCGTTCCATCCGCATCATCGGCTACAGCATGGGCGGGCTCGTCACGCGTAGCGCGCTTCATGCAGCCGGCAAGCGCGGCTACCGCTGGCCCACGCTGACCCGGCAGGCGGTCTATCTGGCCTCGCCGCACCATGGGTCGGCGGTTGAACGCGGCGGCAACTGGTTCCAGGCCGCGTTTCAGATCAGCCCGTACTCCGCACCATTGGCCGCACTCGGCATGGTGCGCAGCGCCGGCATTACCGACCTGCGTCACGGCAACGTCGTTGACGAGGACTGCTACGCGGATCGCTTTTCCTCGCACGAAGACCAGCGGCAGATCACGCGGCTGGCTCCGGGCATCGAGCACTTCGCCGTGGCCGCCTCCATGGCCTCCGGCCGCAACGACCGCCTCCGCCGCCCGCTGGGCGATGGCCTGGTCGCACCGCGCAGCGCACTGGGTGACCACCTCGACCCTACGCGCGGGCTGGGCATTCCCGAGTCCAACCGGCTGCTGCTCAGCCGCACCGGGCACCTGGAGTTGCTCGGGCATCCCTCGGTGGCGGTGTGCCTGAAGCGGTGGCTGGCGCCGGGCCGCGCCTAGATGGTCGTGAGCCGTTTCACTGTGTCCGGATACTTTTCTACTAAGCGGATCAAGAGCGCAGCCTGTTGGTTTGGCTTCGCACGACCTTGTTCCCAATTCTCCAGCGTACGCTCCTTCGTTCGAAGGTAGTCCGCGAATACTGGCCGAGAGAGGTTGAGCTGCGTCCGCAACGCGATCAACTCTTCAGGCGTGATGTCTGGAGCAGATCTGCCATCTCGCTTGTGAGTACGCAGCGTTCGCTTCCCCGTTCGCTGTGCCTCCAGCGCATCCAAGCCTTCGTTGATCTCGTCGATTAGATTTCGCTTGCTCATCTTCGCTTGCTCCGCGCGGCGACCTCCGACTTTACCCGCTGTCCAATCGCTTTTCGCTGTGCTGCGGTCAGGTCGCTTACCTCGTCTTTGTTGTAGAGCGTAAACAGCCAGAACTCCGGGCCGCCGCTCCACCAGTAATAGATCACTCGCAGCCCGCCGCGTTTGCCTTTGCCTCGTCGGGAATCCGCATACCGCAACTTGCGAACACCGCCGGCACCTTGAATTAGGTCTCCAGCCTCTGGGTTATCCATCAGCATGCGCTGTAGATCGGAGAACTGCCCATCTGTCAGGTAATCAGACCGTCGTTGCTCGAATGCTGGTAGTTCAACGAACACAGCTTTCATATACGCACAATGTACGCATATTGCGTACACTTGGCAATGACAGTTGTCGCATGACGGTGTCTCCGGCATCCAGCGAAGCGGCTGGCTCTATGCGCTGGTGACGCAGGTTGGATCTGCGCTTTGCAGCTTCCAGTGGGTTGGCCATAACGCCGTTGTTATCCTGCCGCCATGCCTGCAGCGACTGTCACGGTATTCGGAGGCACCGGCTTTCTTGGCCGCAGGGTCGTGGCCACGTTGCTCGAGGCTGGCCGCGAGGTTCGGGTGGCGACCCGCAATCCAGAGACGGTGGATGCAGCAGCCAGGGCGAGCCGCGTCGAGTCCATTGCCGCGGACGTGCGCGACCCAGAGGCCGTTGCCCGCGCTGTGCAAAGCGCTGACGCCATCGTCAACGCCGTTTCTCTGTACGTGGAAGGGCAGGGGCTGGACTTCGAGAGCGTGCATGTCGACGGCGCCCGAAACATCGCCCAGGCGGCCGAAGGGCGGCCGCTGGTGCACGTCTCGGGCATCGGCGCACACGAATCCTCCCCATCGGCCTACGTCCGGGCACGGGCTCGTGGAGAGCGCGCGGTGCGCGATGCATGCAGCAACGCCATCATCCTCCGGCCCAGCGTGCTCTTCGGGCCCAACGATGCCTTCCTGCGCACGCTGGATGCCATCACACGCCTGCCGCTGATCCCCTTGTTCGGGCGCGGGGATACCAAGCTGCAGCCCGTGCATGTGGATGACGTCGCCATGGCCGTGTTGCACGCAATGGATGATCCAGCGGCAGCCGGCCAAATCTTCGAGCTGGGCGGTGCAGCCACTGACCGGTATCGCGAGATTCTCGCGCTGGTGTTGGCCGCGCGCGGGCGCAAGCGATGGCTGTTACCGGTGCCTTTCATGCTCTGGCATCTGCTTGCAGCAATCGCCGCCTGCCTGCCCAGCCCGCCGCTGACCCGCGACCAGGTGCTGCTGATGCGTGACGATAATGTAGTCGGACCGGACGCCATGGGCTTCGAAGCACTGGGCATTGCGCCCCGGAACGTTTCCGCAGTGTTGACCGAGTGCCTGGGCTGAGGCGCGGCCGTCTTGATGGCGGCGGTACACAATGAGCACGCCACGATTACACCCTCACCATGCGCGTGCCAAAGGAGACACCGACACATGAACCCATCCACGATGCGATGCACATGCACAGCAGGCGGCCGTGCACACCGCAGTCCATGGCTGTTCATGCCACTCGTGCTGCTGCTCGCTGCCTGTGGATCAGGCAGTGGTGGTGATGGCGGCCAGCCCGCGCTACCAGCAAGCGCACTGTGCGTCAGCGACGCGTGTGGCGAGGCCGTCGAGCTGTTTGCGATCCCCGAGGCCGAGAACACCGCCGTCAGTCCCGACGGCCGCCTCTTCGTAGCCGCGGACAATCTCTATGAAGTGGTGGCCGGTGCAGACGGCACCCTGGAACGGGTCACGCGGGCGCAAGGGCAGGGCAGCTTCTTCAACGGCATGGTCGTGGACCGCGGCGTGCTGTACGCCATTCGTGGCAATGAGCTCACGGCCGCGCGGCTGGATGATCCGGACTTCGCGCTGCAGGTCATTGCGCCCCTGAACGGCTTCGTGATCCCCAACGGCATGACCGTCGACGCCCAGCACCGGCTCTACATCTCCGATGGTCCCGTGCCGCTCACCCCCAAGATCGAGCGCTTCACCCTGGCCGAAGACGAGCCCTTCACCGTCATCAGCCGCGCAACCTGGTTGACGGATGGCCTGCTCGCACCCAATGGCCTGGACATAGCCGTTGTGGATGGCCGCGAGCTGCTGTTCTTCACCGACGACGGCACGCTCAGCGTCAACCAAGTGGAAATCACACCGGACGGCTCGCCCGGCGAGGTACAGCGGCTACTCACCCGGGCGACCTTCTTCGATGACTTGAAGTACTACGACGGCCATCTGCTCGTCACCGACTTCCTGCGCGGCACCGTGCTGCTGATGGACCTGGCCGGCGAGGTGCTGCAGGAGACTGCCCCGACAACCTTCATCGGCCCGACCTCCGTACAGGTCAGTGACGGCCGTCTGCTTCCGGCCGGTGAGCTCTTTGTCACCTCACGCGGCGTGCAATTCGAGACGCTGACCGGGCTCGGTGATGCCTTGAGTGTGTTCCGGCCAACGAACATCGCGCCCTGAATGCAATTTTCAGCATTGCGACGGCTGCTGCCGTGCGGGGTACGCGCGCACCTGCAAGATTGCCCGCCTGTACAAAAGGTGGTAGCTATCGATCCGAGGAGACGAGGAAGGTGGGGAGACGATGCGAATCTTTCAGGTTGTGGCCGTTTTGCTGGCATGCATTGGCCTGGGCGGTTGCGACAATCAGGGGGACCTTAGACCGCCGCTGAGTACGAATGCCGCGAAGGCAGCGGGTACAGAAGTACCGCCGATTGTTCCCGATGGGCGCTATTTTCGAGATGCCACCGGACGGACCGTAATCTTCCAAGGGATATTTGAGGTCAAGAAGCCCGTCAGTCCGGAGCCCGACGGTCGTGCCGTCAATGACCCGGATTATGCAGCCCGGCTTGGGCGGTTAGGGATGAACTCTGTTCGTCTGGCGTACCACTGGAGTGCGCTGGAGCCGGAGCGCGGCGACTATGACGAGGCTTACGTAGACCGCGTCCGCATCGTGGTCGACAAGCTGGCCGCCGAGGGCGTCTTCGTGATGCTGGATTCGCATCAGGACATGTACGGACCCAAGTACGGAACGCGCGCGAATGGTTTTCCAGAGTGGGCCAGTATCGACAACGGCATTCCATTGGTTGGCGATCTGGGTTTCCCGGGCAACTACTTTCAACCCGCCGTCTCCCATGCCTTCGACAATCTCTGGCTCAACACCGATGGAATCCTGGACGCTTATGTGGAGCAGCTACGCTTCATGGCGAGCGAATTCAATACTGAGCCCTACCTCCTTGGCTTCGACTTGATGAACGAACCATGGGCAGGCACGCAATGGCCGACCTGTTTCAACCTGCCCGGCTGCCCTCAGTTCGACCTGCTTTTATTGCAGCCTGCCATGGACGCTTTCGCAGCAGCCGTTCGCTCACAGGATCCCGATGCGATTGTTTTCTACGAGCCGCAGTTCACATTCAGCAGCGGTGCCAAGACGGCTCTGCGCACCCCACCGGAGGAAGTGCGCCCAGCGGGGCTTTCGTTCCACGACTTGTGCGTGGCGCGTGCGGTGCGTCAGATCATCGACAACGAGGGTTTCGGCACCTTCCTTGAGCAGGCCTGCGACCCCTTTCACACCCAGGTCTATATCAACGCCTTTGAGGCCTCTCGGCGCATGGACGTGACACCGTTCATGACCGAGGTGCTCTCGGCCAATGAGCGCGATACCGCCGGACTCGAATGCCTTCTGGAACGCGCGGAAGACAACAAGATGTCGTGGAACGTGGGGCAGTATCCCAGCGATTCCAATAACAACACCGTGGTGCTGGCCCGCACCTTCCCCCGCGCGGTAGCCGGTGAAATCGAGCGCTATCGCTTTGATCCTCGAGATGCGAGCTTCGAGCTTGTGTACCAGCCTGACCCCGCCATCACCGCACCCACATTGGTCGGCGTACCGGTCGAGATCCACTATCCCCAGGGCTACTCCGTGGAGGTGGAGGGCGGGCGCGTGCTATCAGAAGCAAATGCCGTCAGGCTGTTGATTGAAGCGCTGCCGGATGCGGAGCGCGTACACATCCGTCTGCAACCCACCCAGCCCGATATGGTGGAGCGCCCAGAATTTCCTGCCTGCCAAACGCCCGTAGACTCCGTCCTTGATGTGTACCAAACCATCAGTGGCGGCTAGGTCTTATTGACGCAGCCTGGTCCGCAATGGACTCGCTGAAGTCAGGCGTTCCACGCTCCGGTGCCTGGCGTCTCGGTGAACTGGTGTTGCTTGTGCAGCTGCTTCAGGGCTGCGCGGCTTGGCAGACGCCAGCTGCGTTCCCGCCAGCCGTGAGCGGAGTGCACATAGAAAAACTGTGGTCTGTCCCCTGTTACTGGGATCGCTTTCGGGACGCATCTCTTCTTGACCGGGGAGCCAATGCCGGCTGGACGGGGCAAGATCGGCTACTACGTGGGTAGTTCGAGGCCTGGCGGCTTTGTGATGATTGTTCCCGGTGCCTTGGGTTGGTGGGCCATACTCAACAACATTCGGCAACTACGCTAACTTCTCACGAGTGAACCGAATTCCTCCAGCAGGGTGCTGGAGGTGCGGCTAGCTTTCGAAGGCTGCGGTTTCCTCTTGCGGGCCAGCTCAGTTCTGGCCTGATGGAAAATTGGGGTCTGACCCCAATTACATGCGATCAAAGTGCCCGAACTCAAGCCGGTCTGATCTTGCCCCTTGCCCGGATGTTTGGATTGAAAAAGGCGTGCCGGTTCTTGGTCTGGGGTGAGCAGGGCGAAATAGTGCAATTGTTAACGTCTCACCGTAATACCCAACGTACAAGACGGCTTGTTCGCGAGAACGGCTTGACCTACCAATCTGCCGGGATTATTGCCAACCGGCTCCCGCTGACCGTTCCAATTGAGGTGCCCCTATGCGTTCCACAATGATCATCATCGATGTGTTACTCGCCCTTGGTTTTGGGGTGGCCGGCCTCGTATCGTTGACTTCCTACTTCATGCGCGCGGGCACCTACGTGCAACCGGGTGAGGGTGGCACATGGTTGATTGGTGCCGTTTTCAGTTTCATCGCGCTGATTGCAGGCATAAACGCTGTGTCTCTGATTCGCAAGGCACGCCGCAATTACGATTGGTACCGGCGCCAGCACCCGGAGCATGTGGATCGCAACGGCAATGCCTGCTGCTCGAATTGCCGAGGTAAGAAGATCGCGGTGCGTAATCTCATGCGCCACACCTACACTCGCGCACACGTCTGCCAACGGTGCGGAACCACGCTTTACTACTCCGCTGAGTAGCCGTCGCGCTCTTCGAAGGATTTCACGGAGTGGCGGCGGCTCTTATCGAAGTTGTGGATGCGCACACCAGCATTTCCATGGTGGGGATGCT
>JALEHA010000139.1 GCA_022763315.1 Algiphilus sp. | reverse complement strand
GGCGCCGGCTGGAACGTCATCAAGGTCATCTGGGGCTCGGCCTGGGATGCGCTGCTCGCGCGCGACGCCAGCGGCAAGCTGCTCGAGCTGATGACCGAAACCGTGGACGGTGAGTATCAGTCCTTCAAGGCGCGCGGCGGCAAGTACACACGCGAGCAGTTCTTCGGCAAATATCCGGAAACCGCGCGGCTGGTCGAGGCCATGTCCGACGAGGACATCGCCCGCCTCAACCGCGGCGGGCACGACCCACACAAGATCTACGCCGCCTATCACCGTGCGGTCAACAACCCGGATGGCCGGCCGACGGTGATTCTGGCCAAAACGGTCAAGGGCTATGGCATGGGCGAGGCCGGAGAAGGCCAGAACATCACCCATCAGCAGAAGAAGATGGGCGAGGAGGCGCTCAAGGCCTTCCGCGACCGCTTCCAGATTCCGATCAGCGATGAACAGATCGCGCAGACGCCCTTCTACCATCCTGGCGAGGATTCGGAAGAGATCAAATACCTGAAGGCGCGCCGCGAGGCCCTCGGCGGCTATCTGCCGCAGCGGCGGGTCGATGCGCCGGCCATGGAGATTCCGCCGCTGTCGACCTTCCAGCGTCAGCTCGACGGCAGCGGCGAGCGCGAGGTCTCGACCACCATGGCCTTCGTGCAGTTCCTGCAGGCGCTGCTGCGCGACAAGCAGGTCGGTAAGCACGTGGTGCCGATCATCCCCGACGAGGCGCGCACCTTCGGCATGGAAGGCATGTTCCGCAGCCTGGGCATCTATTCCGTGGTCGGGCAGAAGTACCAGCCCGAGGATGCCGATTCGCTGGCCTTCTACAAGGAGGACATCAAGGGACAGATCCTCGAGGAAGGGATTACCGAGGCCGGTTCCATGTCCTCCTTCATCGCCGCGGCGACCAGCTACGCCAATCACGGCGTGCCCATGCTGCCCTTCTACATCTTCTATTCGATGTTCGGCTTTCAGCGCGTCGGCGATCTGTGCTGGGCGGCCGGCGACATGCGCGCGCGCGGCTTCCTGCTGGGCGCCACGGCCGGACGGACGACGCTGAACGGGGAAGGTCTGCAGCACGAGGACGGCCACAGCCATGTGCTCTTCGGCGTGGTGCCCAACTGCCGCAGCTACGACCCGGCCTATGCCTATGAGCTGGCCGTCATCCTGCGCCACGGCATGCAGGAGATGTATGGCGAGGGTCGCGACGTCTACTACTACCTCACCCTCTACAACGAGAATTACGCCCACCCGCCGATGCCCGAAGGGGTGGAAGACGGCATCATCCGGGGCATCTACCACCTGCGCGGCGCCAAGAAGGCGAGCAAGAAGCACGTGCAGTTGATGGGCAGCGGCACCATCCTGCGCGAGGTGGAAGCGGCCGCCGAACTGCTCGCCGAGGAGTTCGGCGTGACTTCCGATGTCTGGAGCGTGACCAGCTTCACCGAACTGGCGCGCGACGGCCAGGACGTCGACCGCGACAATGCGCTGCACCCCGAACGCAAGCCCAAGTCCTGCTACGTGCAGCAGGTGCTGGATGGGCACCCCGGCCCGGTGGTGGCGGCCACCGATCATGTGCGCGCCTATGTCGAACAGATCCGCCCCTTCGTCGACCGTAATCTGTGTGCGCTGGGCACGGACGGCTACGGCCGTTCGGACACGCGTAACCGATTGCGCGACTACTTCGAGATGGACCGGCGCTGGATCACGGTGCGCGCCCTCAAGGCCCTGGCGGACGAGGGCGCCATTCCCAAGACCAAAGTCACCCAGGCGATGCGCATCTTTGGCATCAAGAGTGACAAGGCCAACCCGAGGTTGAACTGATGGCGGGCGCAAAGACGGTTGCCGTACCGGACATCGGCGATTTCAAGGACGTGCCGGTCATCGAGATCCTGGTTGCCGTGGGCGATCAGGTGGAAGCCGATCAACCCTTGATCGTGCTCGAATCCGACAAGTCCACCATGGAGGTGCCGGCACCGGAGGCGGGCACCATTGAATCCCTGGCGCTGAAGGTGGGCGACACCGTCACCGAAGGCGATACCATCTGCTCCCTGAGCCCGGCCGAGGCAGCGTCTGAGGCTGCGCCAGCCGATGCGGCGCCCACGCCCGAGCCGCAACCAGAGGCCGAGCCAGAACCGCAACCTGAGTCTGAGCCTGAGCCTGAGCCCGAGGCGGGGGCGGATGCTGCGCCGGCCGGTGGCGATCGCGGGCAGGCAAGCGAAACCATCCCGGTGCCCGATATCGGCGACTTCAAGGACGTGCCGGTGATCGAGGTGCTCGTCGCCGAAGGCGACAGCGTCGAGGCGGATCAGCCCTTGATCGTGCTCGAATCGGACAAGTCCACCATGGAAGTGCCTTCGCCGCGCGCCGGTACGGTGGCGTCGCTGGCCGTGAAGGTGGGTGATACCGTGTCCGAGGGCGATGCCATCTGCGTGCTCAACGCCGCCGACGGACAGGCCGCAGCTCCCGCGGCTGCCCCCGCAGCGGCAGACGAGTCGGCACCGCAAGCCGCATCGGCGCCACCACCCGAACCCGAGCCGGCGCCCGCGGCCCGCTCAACGGCGGCGCCGGCAGCCGATGCCCAGGGGCAGGGGCCCCGCATGCAGCCGCAAGGCGACAGCACGCTGCTCCCACACGCCAG
>JALEHA010000138.1 GCA_022763315.1 Algiphilus sp. | reverse complement strand
CAGCGCCGCCTATCGTCGACAATCCGTTCAGCGACTCCGACCGGCTCAGCCAGCGCGAATTGCGGCTGGAGGCGGACGAGTTGTACCGCTCGGCGCGTACTCGCCTCGATAGCGGCGACTATCTGGGTGCGCTCGAACAATACGAGCAGTTGCGTGCGCGCTACCCTTTCTCCGAGTTCGCCACCCAGGCGCAGCTCGAAAGTGTCTTCGCGCACTATCGCAGCTTCCAGCCCGAACAGGCCATCGCCGAAGCCGATCGCTTCCTGCGCGAACACCCGCGCGACGATGCTGTGCCCTACATGCTCTATCTGCGCGGCATGATCAATTTCGAGCGCAACAAGAGCTTTTTTGACGGATCGGATCTGGTCGACACCACCAAACGCGATGTCGCCTCACTGCGGCGCGCCTTCGACGATTTTTCCCAGCTGATCGGCCGCTATCCCGATAGCCCCTTCGTCGCCGACGCCCGTCAACGCATGATCTACTTGCGCAATCGCATCGCACGCAACGAGATGCATGTCGTGCGCTACTACTTCGACCGTCGCGCCTGGTTGGCCGCGGCGCGGCGCGCGGAAGACGTCATCGCCGAATACCCCGGGGCACCGGCCACGCTGGACGCAGTCGAGATGCTGGCGCGCTCCTACGCGGAACTGGGCCTGCGTGAGCAAGCCGAGCAGGCGCGCAAGCTGCTTTCCCAGGTGGAGCCGGAACGCGCCAAGCTGGTACCGGTAGAGCCGGAGCCATCCTGGTGGCAAAGACTGTGGCCCTTCGGCGCACAGCGTGAAGCCGCTGCCGCGCCGGCGCCGGAAGCCCTTTCGACCAGCTGACCGCGCTACAGCGCGTCGTACCGCGCCGTGATCGGAAAACGCCGATCGCGGCCGAAAGCGACCGGTGTCACCTTGGGGCCAGGCGGCGCCTGGCGTCGCTTGTACTCCGCCCGGCGCACCAGTTTGGTAATCTGCTCGACGACCTCGGCATCGAAGCCACGTTCCACGATGTCCGCCGCCGCGCACTGCTCCTCGACGTAGAGTCTTAGTACCTCGTCGAGGACGTGGTACGGCGGGAGCGAGTCCTCATCGGTCTGATCCGCACGCAGCTCAGCACTGGGCGGGCGGTCGATCACACGCTGAGGAATCACCTCCTGCTCGCGGTTGCGCCAGCGCGCGAGCCGCCAGACATCGCCCTTGTAGACATCCTTGAGCGGCGCAAAGCCACCGCACATATCGCCATAGAGCGTGGCATAGCCGACTGCCATCTCCGACTTGTTGCCGGTGGTCAGCACCACATGGCCGAACTTGTTGGATAACGCCATCAGCAGTGTGCCGCGAATGCGCGACTGCAGATTCTCTTCGGTCACATCCGCGGCGCGCCCGGCAAAGGATGCGGCCAGCATGTCGCTGTAGGCCGTGAATGCGGGCTCCACCGGAATCACTGCATGCAGCGTGCCGAGGCGACGTGCCTGTTCGGCAGCGTCGTCATTGGACATGTCCGCGGTATAGCGCGAGGGCATGGCCACGGTGCGCACCCGCTCAGGCCCCAACGCGTCGCTGGCCAGCGCCGCGACCAATGCCGAGTCGATGCCGCCGGAAAGGCCGACGATGGCGCCGGGAAAACCGTTGCGGTCGACGTAGTCGCGCACCGCGCGTACCAAGCCCTGATACAGCACCGCCAGCGATTCCTCACCCTCGCAGATCGGCCCCTGCAGCCGGCCATCCACGAAATCGAGAGGATAGAGGCCGTCGCTGAAGGAGGGCGCCACAAAGCAGCTATCGCCGTCCGCATCGATGGCCTGCGAAGCGCCGTCGAAGAGCAGGTCATCCTGTCCGCCCACCAGATTGGCGTAGACGATGGGCAATCGCGTCTCACGTCCGCGGCTGCGGATCACCTCGGCGCGCTGCAGCGCCTTGCCGCGGGTGTATGGCGAGGCATTGATGCTGATCAGCAGTTCGGCGCCATCCGCCAGCGCCTGGGCACTCGGCTCCGGAACCCACAGGTCCTCGCACACCAGCAACCCAATGCGCACCCCCTTGCAGTCAAAACACAGCGAGCGCGTTCCGGGCGAAAAGTGCCGCTTCTCATCGAACACGCCGTAGTTCGGCAGCGCCTGCTTGTGGGTAATAGCGCGCTGCACGCCGCCCTGCACCACACTGGCGCTGTTGCGGCAGACGCCCCCTTCATAACTGGGGTGGCCGTAGACCACGGTGACCGCGTCAGGGACCGAGGCGGCGATGCGCGCCTGCGCGGCCTGCACCGCGGCCGGCAATCCGGTGCGCAGTAGCAGGTCATCCGGCGGATAGCCGACCAGCGCCAGCTCGGGAAACACCACCACGTCCGCACCATGCTCGGCATAGGCGCGCGTGGCGTCGGCGATGATGACATCGGCGTTGCCCGCGATATCCCCGACACAGAAGGGGCGCTGGGCAACAACAATGCGCAGACTGTTCGGCATGGGGCCGGGAATCCCGCGACGTCGCTAGGCGCCGAGCTCCTTCGCGATGGCGGCACCCAGATCGGCCGGCGAGCGCACCGTGGTCACGCCGGCAGCCTCGAGCGCGGCGAACTTGTCGTCGGCCGTGCCCTTGCCACCGGACACGATGGCGCCCGCGTGCCCCATGCGCTTGCCCGGCGGTGCCGTCACACCGGCGATGTAGGCCACCACCGGCTTGCTGATATGCGCCTTGATGTATTCGGCCGCTTCTTCCTCGGAGGTGCCGCCGATCTCGCCGACCATGATCACCGCCTCGGTCTGCGGGTCCTCCTCGAAGAGCTTGATGCAGTCGATGAAGCCCATGCCGCGCACCGGGTCGCCACCGATACCGACGCAAGTGGACTGACCCAGCCCGTTCTGCGTGGTCTGCCACACCGCCTCATAGGTCAGAGTACCGGAACGGGAGACAATGCCGACCCGCCCCGCCTTATGGATATGGCCCGGCATGATGCCGATCTTGCAGCTGTCCGGCGTGATGATGCCCGGGCAGTTGGGGCCGATGAGAATGGCGTCCGGGTAATTCTTGAGCGCAGCCTTGACGCGCACCATGTCGAGCACCGGAATACCCTCGGTGATACACACGATGACCTTCACGCCAGCGTCGGCCGCCTCGAGGATGGCGTCGGCGGCGCCGGCGGCCGGCACATAGATCATCGACGCCTCGGCACCGGTCTCACGCACGGCATCATGGCAGGTGTTGAACACCGGCTTGTCGAGGTGGGTGGTGCCGCCCTTGCCGGGGCTGACGCCGCCGACCAGATTGGTGCCGTAACTCAGGGACTGCTCGGCGTGAAAGGTGCCCTGCTTGCCAGTGAAGCCCTGGCAGATCACGCGCGTCTTGCTATCTACGAGAATGCTCACGATTCAGCCTTCCTTGCGGGCAAGTGCAACGACCGTCTCGGCCGCTTCGGTGAGGTCATCGACCGGGGTGATCTTGAGTCCGCTGTTGCGCAGCAGCTCCTGCCCCTTTTCCATATTCGTGCCCTGCAAGCGGGCAACCACCGGAACCTTGAGCCCGACCTGCTTGACGGCCTCGATGATGCCCTCGGCAATCAGGTCGCAGCGCACGATGCCGCCAAAGATGTTGACCAGGATGGCCTTGACGTCCGAGGAGCTGGTGATCAGCTTGAAGGCATTGGTCACGCGTTCGGCGGTGGCGCCGCCACCCACGTCCAGGAAATTGGCCGGCGCGCCGCCGTGCAACTGGATGATGTCCATCGTCGCCATGGCCAGGCCGGCGCCATTGACCATGCAGCCGATGTTGCCGTCGAGGGGCACATAGTTCAGATCATGCTGCAGCGCGATGCGTTCGCGCTCATCTTCCTGACTGAGATCGCGTAGGGCGGCGATCTCCTTGTGGCGGAACAGCGCGTTGTCGTCGAAGTTCAGCTTCGCATCGAGGGCGCGCAGATCGCCGGTGCCGGTCACGATCAACGGATTGATCTCGACCAGGCTGGCGTCGAGTTCGGTGAACAGCCGATAGAGGCCGTCGAGGATGCGCGTGAACTGGCCAACCTGTTCCTTGTTCAGGTCCAGGAAAAAGCCCAATTCGCGCGCCTGATAGGCCTGCAGGCCCGCTGCCGGGTCGACGTGAACCGAGCGGATGCGTTCCGGGGTCTTGGCAGCCACTTCCTCAATGTCCATACCACCATCGGGCGAGGCCATGAACACGATGCGCTCGGAGCCACGATCCACCAGCGCAGAGAGGTAGAGCTCGCGCGCGATCTCGGAGGGCTCTTCGACCCAGACGCTGCCGATCGGCAGTCCGCCCGGACCGGTCTGGTGCGTCACCAGTCGCTCGCCGAGCATGGCGCTGGCTGCATCTGAAGCCGCATCCGGATCGTCCACCAGCTTCACGCCACCGGCCTTGCCTCGACCGCCCGCGTGCACCTGTGCCTTGACGACGACGCGGCCACCGAGTTCCTTGGCAGCCTGGCGCACCGCGTTGGGCTGATCGGCAAGCTTGCCCTTGGGTACAGGAATGCCGTAGCGCTCAAAGAGCTCCTTGGCCTGGTATTCGTGCAGATTCATGCAGTCTCCCTGCTGGTTGATCCCGATCGATCGCGCGCCGGATGTTCCAGAGGATTGGCGCAGCGCGCACAATACCGGAATTCTCTGACCGCGTTGGTTCCATGCTACGTCTACTGCTCTTGCTCATCCTCGGCTATTTGGTGTACCGCGGACTGCGTTCCCTGTTTCCGCCCGCGCGTCCCAACAGTGTGGACGAGCGTCCTCCCGAAGTATCCGACCTCAGGGCCTGTCGTGACTGCGGTACTTTCGTCGAATACAGCCAGCTCGACCCGCAATCGCGTTGCCCGGCCTGTCACAGCCCCGGGCAGGATGACTGAACACTCCGAGGACGAGTGGCGCGTACTGCGCGCCCTCTGCGTCTATCGGCTGATCATGGCGCCGATTCTGGCAGCCGTATTTTTCAGCGGGCAGGCGCCGGATTTCCTAAGCATTGGCCGCCCCGGGCTGTTTCAGGCGATGACCTATGCCTGGTTCGCCGCCGGCAGCCTGCTGATGATCGCATTGGTCAGCCGCGCGCCGCCCTTCGAGCATCAGATCGTGCTGCACGGCATCAGCGATCTGACCGCAGTCAGTGGCCTGCTTTTCGCCAGTTCCGGCATGGGGAGCGGCCTGGGCATGCTGCTCCTGATCCCGGTTCTGGGCCTTGGCATGGTGCTGCCGCCGCGTCTGGCGACACTAGCTGCCGCCATCGGTACCGTGGCCCTGTTTGCAGTCGAACTCAGCCGCCAATACCCGGACAACTGGACGGCCGGGCCACTGACCGAGGCCGGTGTGCTCGGGGCGGCGATGTTCGTGATTGCGATCTCGGCCAGCACCGTGGCCGTGCGCGCGCGGCGCAGCGAAGCGCGTGCGGCGCAGGCCGGGAGCGCGCTCAGCGACCTGTCACGCATCAACGACACCATCGTGGCCACCATGCGCTCCGGTGTCATGGTGGTGGACGAGGCGCTGCGCGTGCGCACCCTCAACGAGGCGGCGCGCGATCTGTTGCGCACCCACGGCGGCGTCACGGGGCTGTCGCTCGATCAGTTCGCGCCGGACATCGCCCAAGACATCGAACGCTGGCGCCAAGGCAGGACCAGCGCCTCCGTGCGCATGGGTACGCGCGACCTGGTGCTGCGCTATACCGCGCTCGGCCCCGGTACCCGCTCGCCGGTACTGGTGCTGCTGGAGGATGCACAGCGCGCGCGCGATGAAGCGCAGCGTCTCAAACTCGCCGCGCTGGGCCGGCTGTCAGCCTCGATCGCCCATGAGATCCGCAACCCGCTGTCCGCCATCACGCAGGCCGTTGAACTGCTCGATGCCGCCAAGGATGCACAGGAAGCCGACGCGCTGCGCCGCGTCATCCACCGCCATGCCAAGCGCATCGACGGCATCGTGCAGGACGTCAGCGACATCAGCCGCGGACGGCCACCGGAACCGGACCATCGCCCGCTGGCCGAGCTCCTCGGCCTCGCCTACCGCCAGTTTCAGGAGGGCGACCAGGCGTGCGCGCAACGGGTGACGCTGCATCTGGACACGGATGCGGTCAGCCGCCAGACCATCGTCCATTTCGACAGCGATCATTTTTGCCGCATCCTGCACAATCTCTGGCGCAATAGCGTCGAGCATGGTGCGCACAGCATCCGCATGCGTGCATTGCCCGCCACTGCACGTATTCTTCTGCACATCCGCGACGATGGCAAAGGCATCGAGCCGGGCATGAACGAAACCATTTTCGAGCCCTTCTACACCACCAGCACCAAGGGCACCGGCCTCGGCCTGTATCTTGCGCGCACCCTGTGCGAAGCCAACGGCGCGCTGCTCTTTCTGCAGCCGCACGAGGGCCCCGGTGCCCATTTCGTGCTGCAGATGCCCGCTTCCACCCGGGGCATGGCGGCATGAGTCGCGCACGCGTGCTCGTGGTCGACGACGAGCAGGACATCCGCGATCTGCTCGGCGTCGCGCTGGCGCGCATGGAGCTCGAAGCGGTTCCGGCAGAGACCGTTGATCAAGCCCGGCGCCTGCTCGGCCAGCAGAGCTTCCGCCTCTGTCTCACTGACATGCGACTGCCCGATGGCAACGGCATTCAGCTGGTAGAGACCATTCAGCAGCATTATCCGGGCCTGCCGGTGGCCGTCATCACCGCCTACGGCAACGCCCAGGCCGCTGTCGACAGCCTCAAGGCCGGCGCCTTCGATTTCGTCAGCAAGCCACTGCAGCTTGAGGACCTGCGTCGCCTGGTCGACGACGCCCTCAAACTGCCCGGAGCGGGCATCCCGGAGGTCGATGGCGACGGGGATCGTCTGATCGGGGATGCGCCCGCCATGCAGCAGCTCCGTGCCTTGATCAGCCGGGTTGCGCGTAGCCAGGCGCCCTTGCACATCAGTGGCGAGTCCGGCACCGGCAAGGAGCGCGTAGCGCGCCTGGTCCATCAGCGCAGTGCGCGCAAGGACGGCCCCTTCGTGCCAGTGAACTGCGGCGCCATCCCTTCGGAGTTAATGGAAAGCGAGCTCTTTGGCCATATCAAGGGCGCCTTCACCGGCGCCCTGCAGGACAATGAGGGGCTGTTCCGTGCTGCCGAGGGGGGCACCCTTTTCCTGGATGAAGTGGCGGAATTGCCCTTGCCCATGCAGGTGAAGTTGCTGCGCGCGATACAGGAGCGCGTGGTTCGGCCGGTGGGGGCCCGCGACGAGCAGCCAGTCAACGTGCGCATCATCTCGGCCACCAATCTCGACCTCGCTCAGTGCGTGAGCGAGGGACGCTTCCGACAGGATCTCTACTACCGACTCAACGTCGTAGGCGTGCGCACACCGGCCTTGCGGCAGCACCCGGAGGACATTCCGCAACTGGCCGACTACATCCTTGAGCAGATCGCCCGTCAGCATCACTGCAGCGAAGTGCCACTGCTGACCGAGGGCGCGCTACGCCGGCTGGTGGCGCACCCCTTCCCCGGCAATGTGCGCGAACTTGAGAACATCCTGGAACGCGCCGTCACCCTGTGCGAAGGCAGCACCATCAGCGAGCAGGCGCTGCAGCTGCAAGCCGTCGACCCCGCAGCGGCTCTCGCGTCGCCCTCGGCCAGCCCGGCGCCTGCCGCCACGCCGTCACCCGCAGTACAGCCAACGACCAATCACGAGGCCACGGACGGGGGCAGCCTCGAATCGCGCCTGCAGAATGTGGAGCGCCAGGCCATCATCGAGGCGCTGGAGGCCACGCGCTGGAACCGCACCCGTGCCGCCGAAAAACTCGGCCTCAGCTTCCGCCAGCTGCGCTACAAGATTCGCAAACTCGGTATCGAGTAGTCGGCGCCTTAGGCGGCAGCCGTCGCGTGCGGCGGGTGCTGTCTTGCCATGCGCAGCGCGCTCCAGGCGAGTGCAAGATGCGCCGGCAGCCAGAACAGCGCGTGATGCAGATTGTCCTGCCACAGCGGCGCGAACAGCCCCACCGCGGCCAGGGCCGGCAGCATCCACAGCAGGGCGCGGTGGCCACGGTGCAGCACGCGCCCGCGCGCGGCAGCCCAAACCGCCGGCAGCGCCAACCAGGCCAGCGGGTTATAGAAGGCGGCACTGAGGTTGTACCAACCGGCCCAATGCGCCGTAGCGGCCGTGATGAAGACCATGATCAGCCCCGCCGCGCCCGCGATCAGTAGCTGCAGCCCGGCCAAACCCGCCCATGCCACGCGGCTGTAGCGCTGCGCCAGCAGCAGAAGGGCCACCCACAGCAGCCCGGCGCCAAGGAAGGCGCTCGCCAGCGGCGGCGGATCCTCCGGCGGCAGCACGGCACCGCGCCGCGGATCGCGCGCCACCAGCGTGTGCTCGCTCATCACGATAGAACGCGACTCCAGCGCCTCGCTGGCAGGCAATTGCACACCACGCAGCGCCTGTTCCAGCACCTCCGGGACGAAGCTTTCTTCCCACAGTGTGCGCGGCGCGTCGGCGGCGGGCCCGAGGATCAGATCAAGTCCCAGCATGAGCAGCGGGTCGGGCGCGGTCAGCCGCAGCACTTGCTCGCGCAGGGTCAGGCGTGCCGGCGTCTGCTGCAGGGGCTGTAGTGCTCCGCCGGTGATCCGGTCGAGGGCGTCGCGGATGCGGGTGGAGCAGGCTTCCAAAAAATAGTCGTAGCGGTAGTCCGCATTCTCGGGCCGCGCATTCCAGCGCAGGAAGGTTTCCAGCGCACGCGCCTGCGCGGGGGAAAGATCAAGGCGCTGCTCGCGCACCTCACGGCCTTCATAGTGATACTGGGAGAGGGTCTGGTCGAGGCGGCCGGTGGCCAGACGGTACTGCATGCGCCCGAAGATAAAGTTCTGGAAAAAGTTCTCCTGGGCGAAGTCGAAATAGCCGTAGTTGTACACCGTGCCGCCACGCCCGCTGCGGTCGCGCACCAACAGCGCGTTGTGCCCGAAACGCTGCCAGTAGATCTCGCCGGGCCCGAAAGTCAGCAGGCTGATGCGGGGCGCGGATGCCTCGGAGTCCTGCGCCCTGACCGCCGTGCTGCCGACCGCCAGCAGCAGGCCGAGTGCGATGCACGCGCCGAGCCAGCCGGCGCCTGGCCGGTGGCTCATTCGTCCTGGCTCAGCGTGACCTGCAGCACGTGCACGCGCCGGGAATCGGCGCGCTGGACATTAAAGACGAATTTCTGAATGCGCAGGCTCTCGCCGCGGCGCGGCATATGCCCGAAATGGTGCGCCACCAGCCCGCCCACAGTATCGAATTCCTCGTCCGAGAAATCGGCCTGAAAATAGCCGTTGAAATCCTCGATGGGCGTCAGCCCCTGCACCAGGAAGCGGCGCTCGTCCTGCTTGAGGATCATTGCGCCTTCGGCTTCATCGTACTCGTCGTCGATCTCGCCAACGATCTGCTCGATGACATCCTCGATGGTGACGATGCCGGCCACACCGCCGTATTCGTCGACGACGATGGCCATGTGATTCCGGCCGGAGCGGAATTCCTGCAGCATGACGTTGACGCGCTTGGATTCCGGCACGAAGACTGCCGGGCGCAGCAGTTGCGCAACTTCGAAATCGGGGGCGTCCGAGCGCGAAAAACGCAGCAGATCCTTGGCCAGCAGGATGCCGGTGATCTCGTCGCGCGAGTGCCCCACCACCGGAAAACGGGAGTGGCCGGATTCGACGACGGCTTCCAGCACCTCGTCGAGATCCCAGTCGTCCTCGAGCACCACCATCTGCGCGCGCGGGATCATGATGTCGCGCGCCTGCAGATCCGCCGTTTCGAGCACGCCCTCAATCATGGGCAGGGCATCGACGTCGAGCAGCCCCTCGTTGGAGGCCTCACCGAGGAATTCGAGGATGTCCCCCCGATTGCGCGGTCCGCCGGCGATGGATTTACCGAGCCGGCGGAACCAGCCTGCCGATTCGTTCTGACGTTCGGCCGTCTGGCCGTTGGTACTGTCTGCTTCGTCGTTCATTGTTCGTGTTGGTCACGGCAATGCCGCGGCATGGGCAAGTCAGTATGGATCAGCAAAACCGAGTTTGGCGAGGATGCCCCGCTCCAGCGCCTCCATCGCCTCGGCCTCGTCGCTGTCCTGGTGATCGTATCCGCGCAGATGCAGCACGCCGTGCACCACCATGTGCGCCCAGTGGGCGCGGGGTGTCTTGCCCTGCGCTTCGGCCTCGTGCTGTATCACCGAAGCGCACAGCACGATATCGCCAAGCTGCGGAAGCGCAGGCAACGGCGATGCCGCCGGAAAGGAGAGCACATTGGTCGGCTTGTCGCGCCCGCGGAACTGATGGTTGAGTGCACGCGATTCCTCGGCATCGACCACGCGCAGGCAGAGCGCCCCCTGTGCGCCGGCGGCTTCGGCAAAGCGACGCAGGCTGCGGGCCGAGGGAATGCCGCGCGGCGGCACCGCGCGCTGCACCGCAATGGCGTTCACGAGTCGGGCGAGGCTCCACGGTCATCGCCCTCCTCCTCATGCGCCTCATAGGCCTGGACGATCGCCTGCACCAGCGGATGGCGCACCACGTCGGCGCGCCCGAAGAAGGTCATGCCGATGCCCGGAACCCCGTCGAGCACGCGCAGGGCGTGGCGCAAGCCGGATTCCATATTGCGCGGCAGATCGATCTGAGTGACGTCGCCGGTGACCACCGCCACCGAGGAAAAGCCAATGCGCGTGAGGAACATCTTCATCTGCTCACGCGTGGTGTTCTGCGCCTCGTCGAGGATGACGTAGGACTCGTTCAGCGTGCGCCCGCGCATGAAGGCCAGCGGCGCGATCTCGATGACCTGCTTGTCGATCAGGCGCGCCACGCGTTCGAAACCCAGCATCTCGTACAGGGCGTCGTAGAGCGGACGCAGATAGGGATCCACCTTCTGTGACAGGTCACCAGGCAGGAAGCCCAGCTTCTCGCCGGCCTCCACCGCCGGGCGGGTCAGCACGATGCGGCGCACGCGGTCGCGTTCCAGCGCATGCACCGCACTCGCCACCGCCAGATAGGTCTTGCCGGTGCCGGCGGGGCCGATGCCGAAATTCACATCGTTGGTGGCGATGGCGGAAAGATACTCACGCTGGCGCGCAGTGCGCCCGCGGACGATGCCGCGTCGCGTGCGAATGACGACTTCACTGCCCGCCGGCTGTGCGGCGTCGACGGACTCACCCTCGTCCTCGGCGTCATCGCTGTCGACGTCGCCCGCACCGGGATCGGGCGCGGAGCGCGGCGCATCCAGCGGCTTCGCCTCGGCGTCGAGGGCCTCGGCCAGCGCGAGGTGGACGTTCTCTGTGGTCAGCGTCTGCGACTCGGTCTGGGCGTACAGCCGACGAAGCACGTCCTCGGCGCGGGCAATGCCGTCATCCGGCCCGAGCAGGCGAAAACGACTGCCGCGGTTGCGGATTTCCACGCCCAGGCGTAATTCCACCTGCCGGATGTGGGCATCGAAGGGGCCGCTGAGGCTTGCCAGTCGCTGCGCATCGTCCGGTGCGAGTTCGATGTCGAGACTGCGAAGGGGGGTGTTCAAGCCGGAGAAGCTGCCTCCGCCAGACGCCCGCGCAGGGAGTTGTTGAGCGATTCGGTCACGGTGACGTCGACAAATGTGCCGAGCAGATGTTCCGGCGCGTCGAAATTCACCCAGCGGTTGTTCGACAGTCGCCCGGCCATCTGGCCGTTGCCACGGCGGCTGGGACGCTCGATCAGCACCTTGTGGGTCTGGCCGACCAGAGCGCGGCAGTATTCGTCCGACAACTGCTTGATGCGGCCCTGCAGGATGCGCAGACGCTCCTGCTTGGCTTCCGTGGCCACGCCATCGCGCAGGTTGGAGGCGGGCGTGCCGGGCCGCGGGCTGTAAATGAAGGAAAAGGCACTGTCGAAGCGCACCTCGGCAATCAGATTCATCGTGGCCGCGAAGTCCTCGTCGGTTTCGCTGGGAAAACCGACGATGAAATCGGAGGACAGGGCGATATCCGGGCGCACCATGCGCAGTCGGCGAATCTTGTCGACATAGCCATCGATGGTGTGCGGCCGCTTCATGAGCTTGAGGATGCGCTCAGACCCCGATTGCACCGGAAGGTGCAGATAGTTCGCCAGCTTCGGCTCGTCGGCGAAGGCTTCGATCAGGCCGTCGTCAAATTCCATCGGATGCGAGGTGGTGAAGCGGATGCGTTCCACCCCCTCCAGACGCGCCACGTAGTGGATCAGCAGCGCCAGATCGCAGCTGCCGCCGTCGCGTAGAGCGCCGCGATAGCCGTTCACGTTCTGCCCGAGCAGCGTGATCTCGCGCACGCCGCGGTCGGCAAGCTGGGCGCATTCCACCAACACGTCGTCGACCGGCCGCGAAACCTCTTCGCCGCGTGTGTAGGGCACGACACAGAAGCTGCAGTACTTGCTGCAGCCCTCCATGATTGAGACGAAGGCGGTGGGGCCATCGGCCTGCGGTTCGGGCAGTCGGTCGAATTTCTCGATCTCCGGAAAGCTCACGTCCACCGAGGGCCTGCCGGTGGCGCGTGTCTGCTCCAGCAGGGAAGGCAGGCGATGCAGGGTCTGCGGACCGAAGACCACATCCACCAGCGATTCGCGGGTGGCGATGGCCTCGCCCTCCTGTGAGGCAACACAGCCGCCGACGGCGACCTGGCGCTCCGGCCGCGCCGCCTTCCATTCCCGCCAGCGGCCCAGTTCCGAGAACACCTTCTCCTGCGCCTTCTCGCGCACCGAGCAGGTATTGAGCAGCAGCAGGTCGGCTTCGTCGGGTTCCGTGGTACGCACATAGCCGTCGGAGGCGGCGAGCACGTCGGCCATCTTGCGCGAGTCGTACTCGTTCATCTGGCAGCCGAAGGTCTTGATATAGAGCTTCGGTGCCGGCTTCCCGGCCTGTGGGGGCGTACGGTTCGGGTCGGTATCAGGCGTCGTCGGGGTGGACATCGATGCGGGCGCAGGCCCGGATCCGTTAAGTAGCCAAAAATTGTACAGCAGAGCCGCCGGATGCAACCAGCCAGGGCTTAGATCCGGGCCAGCCAGTCGTCCACGCCTTGCTCGATCAATTCCAGCGCGTGCGCGAAGGCCTGCCGCGGCTGCCGGTAGGGGTCCGGCACATCGGCCTCGCCGCGCCAATGCAGCAGGCGGAAGCTGCGCCCACGCATCTGCGGGTGTTGATGGTGGATCCAGGACAGATGGCTGCCGTCGAGCACCAGCAGCAGATCCGCGCGCTGCAGCACGCCGCTGGTGGCCTGCTGCGCACGATGCGAGCCGATGTCGACGCCGCGCGCCTGCATCAGCTCCATCGCCATCGGGTCGGCCGGATGACCGATCAAGGCCCCGGTGCCGGCCGAATAGACTTCGCTCAGGCGGTCGCCGGCGCGCTCGCGCAGCAAGGCCTCGCCCATGGGACTACGGCAGATATTGCCGGTGCAGATGACACAGACGCGGGAGAACATCAGGGCAACAGGGCCACCTTGCCGGTCACGCGTCGGGCGCGCATGTCGGCCAATGCCTGGGCAGCGTCCTCCAGCGGGTAGGTCTTGGAGATGTGCGGACGCAGCTTGCCTTCACGGAACCATTCGAAGAGCTGCTCGAAGTTCTCGAAGTTGACCTTCGGCTCGCGCGCCACGAAGGCGCCCCAGAACACGCCTACGGCCGCGGCCCCCTTGAGCAGAAGGCGATTGGCGGCGATGTGCGGGATGTCGCCCGCGGCAAAGCCAATCACCAGATAGCGTCCGCGCCAGTTGATGCAGGACAGGCATTCCTGCCCGAGATCGCCACCAACCGGGTCGAAGATGACATCGGCGCCCTGGCCATTGGTCAGCTTCTTGACGTTGTCCTTGAAGGAGCCATAGGAGTAATTGATGGCTTCGTCCGCACCGTAGTGCTTGGCCAGCGACAGCTTCTCCTGGGTGCCGGCCGCGGCGATGACCTTCGCACCCATGATCTTGCCCAGCTGTACCGCGGCCAGACCGACACCACCGCCGGCGCCGAGCACCAGCAGGGTTTCGCCCGCCTGCAGCGCGCCGCGCTGGCGTAGGGCGTGCATGACGGTGCCATAGACCAGCGGGAAGGCCGAGGCCTGGGTGTAATTCATCTCGTTGGGGATCGGCATCACGGCCTCGCCGGCAGCGCAGGCCTGATCCGCAAAACCGCCCACCTGCACCAGGGCGGTCACGCGATCCCCCGGTCGCACATGCCGCACCTTTTCGCCCACCGAAAGGACTTCCCCGGCCACTTCGGCCCCGGGGATGAAGGGGGGCTCGGGACGCAGCTGATACTTGCCCTCGACAATCAGCGTGTCGGGAAAGTTGACCCCGCAGGCGTGCACCTTGATGCAGACCTCGTTGGCCTTGGGGGTGAGATCGTCCTGTTCTTCCACAACCAGGTTGTCGGGTGGTCCCAACGATTTGCAGACGACGGCGCGCATCAGCCCTCCTCAAAGCCGCGCGGATGTGAGCGGGAGTGTAGCCGAGCGGCCATGGCGCCGCAGTGCAGGCACAACGCTACAATGCGAGCCGTTTTTCGGCGCCGGATTTTCGCTTGGCTCACTACCCGCTGCACTTCCACATCCGACTGGCGGACCCCAAGGCCCACCGCCTGCGGGTGCAATGCCGGATCGAGGCGCCGCAGGCGACGGGGCAGATCCTGCGCCTCGCGGCGTGGACGCGGGGCAGCTACCTGATCCGCGATTTCGCGCGTCATATCACCTGGATTCGCGCCGACTGCCGCGGCGCACCGGTCTGCTGGGAGCGACTGGACAAGCGCAGCATCCGCTGCCAGCCCTGCGACGGCCCGCTGCGCATCGAGTACGAGATTCACGCCTTCGACCCGAGCGTGCGCAAAGCCTATCTGGATGAGCGCCGCGCCTTCATCAACGGCACCTCCGTGTTTTGGCACGCCGAGGAGCAGGAAGGGCCCTTTGGCGTGTCGCTGGAAGCCACGCCGCTGGAAGACTGGTGCGTGGCTACGACGCTGCCGACGGTCGATACCGACCAACGCGGCTTTGGCGATTACCAGGCCGAGGACTGGGAACAGCTCATCGATCATCCGATCACGATCGGTCCACTGCGCCACGTCCGCTTTGGCGCCGACGGCATCGACCACGAAGTGGTGTTCACCGGCGACACGCCCGCCGACCTGGATGAAAGCCGCCTGCGCGAAGACCTGACGCGCATCTGCGAGGCGCAGCGCAGCCTCTTCGGCAACGAGCCCGCCCTGAGCAGTTACCAGTTTCAGACCGCAGTGACCGCCGACAGCTACGGCGGCCTCGAGCATCGCGACTCCTGCGCGCTGGTCTGCGCGCGCGACGATCTCCCGCTGCGCGACAGCGACGAGCGCAGTGCCCGCTACCGCGGCTTCCTCGGCCTGTGCAGTCATGAGTACTTCCATCTCTGGAACGTCAAGCGCATCACGCCCGAAGCCTTTGCGGCCTCGGACCTGGGCAGTGAGGCCTACACCCGCGACCTGTGGGCCTATGAAGGGGTGACCAGCTACTACGATGACTACATGCTGCGCCGCGCGGGGTGCCTGAGCGTGCAGCAGTACCTTGATGCGGTGGGCGAACAGATGACGCGTGTCGGTCGCACCGCCGGCAGGCATGTGCAGAGTCTCGCCGAATCCAGCTTCGAGGCCTGGACCAAGTTCTATCAGCCCGATGAGAATCTGCCCAACGCCACAGTCAGCTACTACGCCAAGGGCGCGTTGGCGGCCTTGGCACTGGACCT
>JALEHA010000137.1 GCA_022763315.1 Algiphilus sp. | reverse complement strand
CCGTCTACGAGGGGATCCCGCATCTGTTGACCCCGGTCGTCACCGACATGAAGGACGCCGCCAATGCGCTGCGCTGGTGCGTGGGCGAGATGGAGCGACGCTACCAGCTGATGACGCGGGTCGGGGTGCGCAATCTCGCCGGGCTCAACAAGAAGGTGCGCGAGGCGATCGAACGCGGCGAGCCGATGGAGGATCCGCTGCAGTCCGCGCCCCTGTTCGCGGACGGCGAAGAGGATCCGGATGCACCGCCGAAGCCGCGATTGGAGGAGGAAATTCCCCATATCGTCGTGGTCATCGACGAGCTGGCCGACATGATGATGGTGGTCGGCAAGAAGGTCGAAGAACTGATCGCGCGCATCGCGCAGAAGGCGCGCGCCGCCGGCATTCACCTCATCGTCGCCACCCAGCGGCCTTCGGTGGACGTCATCACCGGCCTGATCAAGGCCAATATCCCCACCCGGCTGGCTTTCCAGGTCGCGTCGCGCGTGGATTCGCGCACCATCCTGGACGAAATCGGGGCCGAAACCCTGCTCGGACACGGCGACAGCCTGTTCCGTCCGGTCGGTTCCAGCCGCATCGACCGCGTGCACGGCGCCTTCGTCGACGATCACGAGGTGCACAAGGTGGCCGAGTACCTCAAGCAGGTCGCCGAGCCGGAATACATCGACGCCGTCTGCGCCGGCGATGCAGAAGCCGCTGCCGGCGGTGGCGAGGGCGGCGATGCCGAGCAGGACCCCTTGTACGACCAGGCGGTACAGATCGTCATTGAATCCGGCAAGGCCTCCACCTCCTGGGTGCAGCGCCGGCTCAAGATCGGCTACAACCGCGCCGCGCGCATCGTCGAGCAGATGGAGGCCTCCGGGGTGGTGGGCCCCAGCGGGCCGGGCGGCAACCGCGACATTCTGGTACCGACCAACAATGAATAGGTCGCGTTATGTACCCCCGTTGCCCATTCACGGCGGATTCACCGCCCCGCGTTGAGCCTATGCGTCCCCTGGCAGAATGGTTGAGCCCATGATTCGCAGTTCCGCCCGCGCGTTGCGTCCACTTGTCGGTGTTCTGCTTGTCGTACCGCTGTCGGCCCCGATGGCGGCAGAGCCTTCGCCGTTGCCCGAGGGTCCGTCTGCATCCACCGAGGCGGCAACCTCGGCATTGAAGCGCTTTGTTGAAGAAGTCAGCAGCTTCGAAGCCGATTTCGAACAGATCCAGCGGGACGACACGGGCTTTGAGCTGGAGCGCAGTGAGGGCCGTTTCTGGCTGCAACGCCCCGGCCGTTTCCGCTGGGAAGTGCGAAGCCCCTTCCCGCAAACGGTCGTGGCCGACGGCGAAACGCTGTGGACCTATGAGCCGGACCTGGCACAGGTCACCCGCCGCCCCGCCGATGCCGCGCTCGCGGGAACCCCCGCCGAATTGCTGGCCGACGGCAGCGCGCTGGAAACGCGTTTTCGCATCGTGGCGCCGGAGACCGCGACGGCGCTGGACGCCGAAGGGGAAGAGCAGGTCGTGCGCCTGGAACCGCGCTCGGCGGAAAGCGATTTTCAGTCCGTCACTTTGCTGCTGGCTGAGGGTGTGCCGCGCGCCCTGGTTTTCGCCGATCAGCTGGGTGGGCAGACCACGGTTCGCTTTTCCAACATCACGGTGAACGGCGAGATCGCACCGGAGCAGCTGCGCTTCACGCCGCCCAAAGGCGCCGATGTGGTCGTCGTCGAATAGGCGGCCTGGGGCGTGAGCCAGGGGGATCGCGCCACACCGCTGGCCGCGCGCATGCGGCCGACCTGCCTGGAGGAAGTGGTGGGGCAGGCGCATCTGCTCGGCGCGGATGCGCCCCTGCGCAGCGCCATCGATGCCGGTCGCATTCCCTCCATGGTCTTCTGGGGGCCGCCCGGAACGGGCAAGACCACGCTGGCGCGGCTGCTGGCCCGGCATGTGCGCGCCGAGTTCCGCACGCTCTCTGCCGTCATGGCCGGCGTCAAGGACATCCGCGAAGCGGTGGCCGCCGCGCGCAGCGCCCGCGAGGCGGGGGCAGAGACCGTGCTCTTCATCGATGAGATCCATCGCTTCAACAAGGCGCAGCAGGATGCGCTGCTGCCCTATGTCGAAGACGGCACGGTGACTCTGGTCGGCGCCACCACCGAGAATCCCTCATTCGAACTCAATAGCGCGCTGCTGTCGCGGGCGCGCGTCTTTGTGCTGCACCCCCTCGACGATGCAGCCATCGATTGCCTGCTGCAACGGGCGCTGGGCGACGCTGAGCGCGGCGTGGCGCCCACCGAGGTACCCGCCGACTGGCGGGCGCGCATTGTCGAGCTCGCCGACGGCGATGCACGCCGTGCCCTGGTGATGCTGGAAATGGCGGCGGATTATCTGGCCGCCGGAGGCGCGCCGGACGAGGCGGGTCTGCAACGCGTCTTCGGGCGCAGCATGCGCCGCTTCGACAAGCAGGGTGATGCCTTCTATGACCAGATCTCAGCCTTGCACAAGTCAGTACGTGGCTCCGATCCGGATGCCGCTCTGTACTGGTTCTGCCGCATGATCGACGGCGGCGCCGACCCTGGCTATCTGGCGCGGCGCATTGCGCGCATGGCCTATGAAGACATCGGCCTGGCCGACCCGAAGGCGCTCCAGATGGCGCTGGCCGCATGGGATGCCTATGACCGCATCGGCTCGCCCGAAGGCGAACTGGCGCTGGCCGAAGTCGTGCTGTGGCTCGCGCTGGCGCCCAAGAGCAATGCCGCCTACACCGCCTACAAGCAGGCCATGATGGCAGTGGAGCGTCATGGCAGCCAGCCGGTGCCGCTGCACATCCGCAACGCGCCCACCCGGCTCATGAAGGGGCTCGGCTACGGCAAGGGCTATCGCTACGACCACGATGAGTCCGACGGGCACGCAGCAGGGCAGCAATTCCTGCCCGACGCGCTTGTCGGTACGCGCTTCTACACACCCACCGAGCGGGGCATTGAAGCGCGTATCGCGCAACGGCTGGCCGAGTTGCGCGCCCGCTCCGAAGGCAGGTCGGGATGACATGGGCCGCGGTCATGCTCGCGGCTGCCCTGGGGGGCGCTGCACGATATCTGTTGGCGGAGTGGCTGGATCGCCGTAGCCGCAGCGCCTGGCCCTGGGGCACCTGGTGCGTCAATCTGCTCGGCAGTCTGCTGATCGGCCTTCTGGGGGCGACGATGGTGCAGGGCGGGGCGACGGATGCCGCGCGCTGGCTAGTGGTGGCGGGTGCCGGACTCGGGAGTTTCACAACCGTGTCGGCCTTCACACTGCAGACGCTCTCGCTTTGGCGGAGTCATCCCGTGGGCACGGTCGTTTATGCCCTTGCCACAGTGGTGCTTTGTCCGCTGGCCGCGGGCACGGGCCTGTTGGTTGGGCAGATGGTGGTCACTCCGTGAGCGCGCGCGTCCTTCACTGGCAACTCGTGGCATGGGTTGCGGCCGGCAGCGCCTTGGGCGCGGGGCTGCGCCTGCTGATCGCATCGCAAATGACCAGCCATTCGGCGGCGACCGCCATGGTCAACATTCTCGGCTCCGCGCTCATCGTCTTCGTCGCACGCTTTCTCGAACACCGCCACTGTCCACGCCTCAAGGTCTTTGTGATGGCCGGCTTCTGTGGTGGATTCACCACCCTGTCGAGTTTCAGCTGGGAAACGATGCAACTGGCCGAGGCGCTGCATCCGTGGACAGCGGGTGACGCCCTACTGCTGGTTGCACGTGTCGCTGCGTCCACCGTTGCCTGGCTGGCGGGCGGCATTGCCGGCTGGCGTATCGCTGGCCTCATGCTGCGGACGCCGACAGGCCAGCGCGCGCGGCGCAGGTAGAATTCCGCTTCCTTTCGCTTCAAGCGCGATCATGATCGACCCCAAACTGCTGCGCACGGACATTGAAAGCGTGGCCCAGGCGCTGGCTCGCCGCGGCTATACCCTGGATATCTCCGCCTTCAACGCGTTGGAAGCCCAGCGCAAGGCGCTGCAGACCGAGACCGAGCGCCTGCAGCAGGAGCGCAACGCCAGCGCCAAGCGCATTGGCCAGGCCAAGGCGGCCGGGGAGGATATTCAGCCCTTGCTGGCACAGGTCGAGGGCGCCAAGCAGCAGCTCGAAAGCAATGCTGAAAAGCTGGACACGGTGCAGGCCCAGATCGAGCATTTCATGCTCGATCTTCCCAATCTGCCGGCCGCCGATGTGCCCGATGGCGCCGATGAATCCGACAACGTCGAATTGCGCCGCTGGGGTGAGCCGCGACCTGCGGAAGGCGCGCTCGATCACGTCAGCGTGGGCGAGGCGCTGGGTGGCTTGAATTTTGCCGAGGCCGCCAAGCTCACGGGCAGCCGCTTCGCGGTCATGCATGGGGATGTGGTGCGCCTGCATCGCGCGCTGGCCAGCTTCATGATGGATCTGCATAGCAACGAGCACGGCTACGAGGAAGTGGCAGTGCCCTTCATCGTGCAAGGGGAGGTCTTGACCGGCACGGGGCAGCTACCCAAGTTCGGCGAAGACCTTTTCCGGCTGGAGGGCGAGACCCCCTGGTATCTGATCCCTACCGCCGAGGTGCCGGTCACGAATCTGCTGCGTGACGAAATCCTCGACGCCGATAGTCTGCCGCGCCGTTTTGTCTGTCATACCCCGTGTTTCCGCGCCGAAGCCGGGGCGGCAGGACGCGATACCCGCGGCATGAT
>JALEHA010000136.1 GCA_022763315.1 Algiphilus sp. | reverse complement strand
TGGGCGAGGGCGTCCTCGGCGCCGGGCTGGTTGATCAGCACCAGCAGCACGACCCACTTGACGCGTTCCAGATCGATTTCGTCGTCGATGCTCATGAGGCGGTCGATGACGAGCTCGCGGCCTTGCGGGCCGAGCAGTCCCAGCTGCTCGAGGTAGAGCAGGAAGCCCTGGCCTTCGGCACCAATACGGGCGCGCTCGATGTTGCTGTAGAGACGGATGGAGCCCGAGGCCGGGTTGACCAGGTTGTCGCGCCGTTCCGCCAGATCATTGAGCCAGGAAAAGGCGTGGTTGACTTCCTCTTCTGGGAAGCCCGCTCCCATCAATTCAACGCGCAGGGCGTCATAGTTGGAGGCGTCGGCGAATTCCTGCTCCACGTAGTTTTCGTAGAGGTACATGAGGACGTCGAGCACACTTTCCTTGATATTCACAGCGGCCTTCCTGCAGTCGGGGAGGAGGTCATCATCGGGCGCGACCGAGACGGGAGAAGTTGCCACCTGGCTCGCTGGCCACCAGGCCTGCAAGCTCAAGTTCCAGCAGCGCACTGCTCAGGGTCTGGATGTCCAGACCGGTGCGAGCAACCAGTAGATCAAAGGCCGTGGCGTGGTCGCCAACCGCCGACAGGGTCTTGGCGGCCGCTCCCGACAGCGCTGCGCTGGCGTGGGGCTTGATCACGTTCTGCAGTGTATCAGGCGCGTGCGCCTCATCGCGGCCAAGTGCAAAAAGCACGTCCTTGGCGCTTTCCACCAGCAGGGCGCCGTCGCGGATGAGGGCATGGCAGCCGCGCGCCTGGGGATGGTGGATGCTGCCCGGGATGGCAAAAACCTCGCGCCCGTTCTCCGCGGCCAATCGTGCCGTGATGAGCGAACCGCTGCGCTTGGCTGCCTCCACCACCAGTACGCCCAGGCTGAGGCCGGCGATGATGCGATTGCGGCGTGGGAAATGCTGGGCCTGGGCGCCAGTGCCAGGGAGGAACTCGGAGATCAGTAACCCGTGCTCGCCGATGCGGTGGGCCAGCGCCCGGTGGCGTGCGGGGTAGACGCGATCAGGGCCGGTACCGGCCACGGCAATGGTGCTGCCGCCCGCTTCGAGGGCTGCCGCGTGTGCCGCGCCGTCGATTCCGGAAGCCAATCCGCTGGTGATACACAGCCCTGTGCGCGCGATTTCGCCGGCGAAGCTGCGCGCATGCTCCAGACCCTGGCGGCTGGCGGCGCGTGCGCCGACCACGGCGAGCTGGTCGCGTGTCAATAGGCTGACATCGCCAAGGCAGAACAGCGCCAGTGGGGGGCGGGGGATTTCGAGCAAGCGCTGTGGATAGTGCGGGTCATCCAGGCTGATCAGCGCCCGCTGAGGCGCATCCAGCCACGCCTGACAACGCGCCATCGCGGCCGCATCCGGCTGGCGCAGCCCCGCATGCAAGGCCTCGGGCACACCGGCCCTGGTCCATCCGGGTGGACCGGCTGCCAGCGCCGCCGCGGCGGAGCCGTAGGCCTGCAGCAGGCGCATCCCGGTGACGGGGCCGACACCAGGCGCCAGAAGCAGTGTCAGCCAGGCGTCACGCTGGGTTGCGTCCGTGGTCACAAGCCTCGGTCGGGCGCGCGAACCTCGTCGTGCAGGAGGATGGTGCGCTCGGCTTCCATGACCAGGGCCTGGGCCAGATCGTCGGCAACGCGGACGACCAGTAGCTCGCCGGCGTACTGCGCGGGCAGGCGGATACTGCCCACGCGGTCTCGCGGATCGGGTACCTCGCGCGCCGCATTGAAGGCATCCAGGACATGGCCCACTTCCAGCCCGTGCTGAGCGCCGCGGTTGAGGATTACGAGATCGTACTGTCCGATTTGCGTAACCCCGCCGAACACCGAGATGATGCGGCCGCTCAGCGCCCGCTCGGGTGCGCGCGGATAGAAATTCGCAGACAGCGTATCGCGCGGCCGCGGGATCAATGCATCGCCGATTCGGGTTTCGCGCCGTGACTCCGAGAGGCGCAGTACAGACACCTCTTCCGCGTGGCGGCTGAGGGTGGCGTCGGCGGCGGGTATCGCCTCGTAGCCAAGAATGCGACCGCTTTCCGGGTCCAAGTACGCCTCACCTTCGTGCACTACCAGCCAATCGGCACGCGCCGAGTTGGGCAGCCCGCGGGCGTAGGCATCGGTTCGATCGGGGCCCATCAAGTGCTCGTCTGCAAACTCGACCAGATAGGGCGCTGTCTTGAACGTATCCGGTCCGACCACCAGCGGCCCGTCCAGAAAGTCCTGGATCAGATCGAGGGGAATGGTTGGAATGGTGGCTTCCAATGGCAGCGGGCGAATGCGAGGCTCCAGCTTGGCGACTTCGGAGACGCGTTCCTCCCCTTCAAGCCAGCGCAATTCGAGCACATCGCCGGGATAGATCAGATGCGGATTGGCGACCTGACGGTTGGCGACCCAAACCTCCGGCCACTTCCAGGGGTCGATCAGAAAGCGCTGGGAGATATCCCACAAGGTATCGCCTTCCTTGACGACATAGCGCGCAGTCTTGCGTACGCGCGCGCCTTCCCGTGTTGCCAGTCGGCGGGGTGCGGCTGACGCCCCCTGCGCGGGCGGCGCATCGGGGCTGCTACCAGGATTGGCCGCGCCGCTCTCCAGCGGGGTGGACTCGGCACTGGCGGATGGCGCTTCCACACCGCCCTGTGGCGCCGTGGCGCAGGCAGCGAGTACCGCGGTCAGCGCACACAGGCCCAACCGGGAGAATCGACGCGCCGCGCTATACTTCTGCCCTTGTTTTACAGTCATTGCTCCCCGTCGCTGCCCGACCCGTCTCAGACGTGATCGCACTGTAGCAGCCTCCGCATTTGGCCGGATTCGCATAACAGCATGGCACTGCTAGAAATATTGCACCATCCCGATCCTCGGCTGCGCGAAAAGGCGCAGACGGTCTCCGACTTTGGCCAGGACCTGCAGCGTCTCATCGACGACATGTTCGAAACGATGTACGACGCGCCGGGCGTGGGCTTGGCCGCCACTCAGGTTGGCGTGGCGCTCCAGGTGGCGGTGATGGATTGCGCGGCCGACGATGAGCGTGAGCCGCGGGTGATGATCAATCCCGAGATTATTGAAGCCGATGTCCCCGAAGTGGTGGACGAAGGTTGCCTGTCGGTGCCCGAGGTGTCCGACCGCGTTCGCCGCTACCGGCGTGTGCGCCTGCGCGCCCTCGACCGCGATGGCAAGCCCTATGAACTCGAAGCGGATGGTCTTCTGGCGCAGTGCATTCAGCACGAGAAGGACCACCTCGACGGCAAGCTCTATATCGACCATCTGTCCAGCATCAAGCGCGACCGCCTGCTGAAGCGGCAGCGCAAGCTCCGCAAGCAGGAGGGCTAGGCTGCTGCCGATGCGCATCGCATTCGCCGGCACGCCGGAATTCTCCGTTCCTGCACTGGAGGCGCTGGTCCAGGCAGGGCACACCGTGGCGGCGGTGTTCACACAGCCGGACCGGCCGGCCGGCCGAGGGCGTCGGTTGCAGGCCTCTCCTGTCGGTCGCCGCGCACAGGACATAGGTCTACCCGTCCACAAGCCCCAACGCTTCGATGCCGAGGCGCAGGCGCGTCTGGCGGAGGCCGATGTGGCCCTGATGGTGGTGGTTGCCTACGGTCTGATCCTGCCGCAGGCTGCCTTGGACATTCCCCGATACGGGTGTCTGAACATTCATGCCAGTCTGCTACCGCGATGGCGCGGCGCGGCGCCTATTCAGCGCGCCATCGAAGCGGGCGATGCCGAGACCGGCGTCTGCATCATGCAGATGGAAGCCGGTCTGGATACTGGACCGATATGGCGGCGTGCTGCGACGCCCATCAGCGAATCGGACACCGCGGCCACCGTGCACGACCGACTGGCGGAGCTCGGCGCACGCGAGGTGGTTGCGGCGCTGCCGCAGGTTGCCGAAGGGCGCTACCAGCCCGAAGCGCAGCCGGAAGCGGGGGTGACGTATGCGCGCAAGCTTGATAAAGCAGAAGCCCGCATCGATTGGCGCGACGATGCCGCCACCATCGCTCGTCGCATTCGCGCCTTCAACCCGGTCCCCGGCGCTTGGTCCTGCTGCGGCGATGCCCGCGTGCGCATGCTCGATGCGCGCGCACTGGCAACGCTCAGCGGCGAGGCGCCAGGTACGGTGCTGGAACACGACGCCGAAGGCGTGGTGATCGCTACCGGCGATGCCGCACTGCGGCTGCTGTGCGTGCAATGGCCCGGCGGTCGTCCCCAGGAGGCGCGCGTGGTGGCCGCCGAACGATTCCCCATCGGCCAGGTGCTGACATGAAACATCCGCCGCGACCCGCCGCCCCGAACCGTTCGGCACCGGGCGCCCCAGTGCGTGCGGCCGCCGCCCATGTCATCCAGGCCGTGATGCAGCATGGCCGCAGCCTGGACGATGCGCTGGCCTTTGCGACTTCTCGCAACCGTTTCGATGCCCGCGATCATGCGTTGCTCTCGGCCATGGTCTATGGCGTGCTCCGTCACTATCGTCGGCTCGGTTGGCAACTCGAGCAGATGATGGATCGCCCACTGCGCGATGCACCGCTGGTCGACGCCTTGCTGAGGGTCGGGCTCTACCAGATGCACGACATGCGCACACCGGACCACGCCGTGGTTTCCGCCACGACCTCGGCCGCAAGCTTGCTGCAGGCGGAGTGGGCCGGCTCCCTGGTCAATGCACTGCTGCGGCGGTCGCAGCGCGAACCGGAGCGTCTGGAGCCACCGGAAGACCCCGCCATCCGCCATTCCTGGCCGAACTGGCTGGCCGATGCCTTGCGTCACGACTGGGGCGAGGCAGCCGACGCCATTCTCGCCGAGGGCAGTGCTCAGGCGCCGATGACCCTGCGCGTGAATCGGCGGCGCATGTCGGCCGACGACTATCGGGCACGTCTGTCGCGCATGGGGCGTGAGGCGCGCACCTTGCCTGAGGCGCCGGAGGCGCTGGTGCTCGAGCAGGCGGGGGAGGTCGATGCGCTGCCCGGCTTTGCGCGCGGCAGCGTATCGGTACAGGACGCCAGCGCACAGCTCGCCGCGCCCTTGCTGGACGTACAGCCTGGTCAACGCGTGCTGGACGCCTGCAGCGCACCCGGCGGCAAGGCCGCCCACCTGCTGGAGCGGTGCCCAAAGGCGCAGCTGACCGCCCTCGATAGTGATCGTGCGCGCCTGCAGCGCGTCGACGAAACCCTGCGCCGTGTCGGCGTGCAGGCCACGCTCGTTGCCGCTGATGCGACCGATACCGCGCGCTGGTGGGACGGTGCGCCCTTCGATCGCATCCTGATCGACGCACCGTGCTCCGGCACCGGTGTGATCCGCCGCCACCCGGATATCAAGTGGTTGCGGCGGGTCGGCGACGTGCGGGCGCTGGCCAAGACACAGCAGCAGCTGCTGGAAACGCTGTGGCCACTGCTCGCACCGGGCGGGCGCATGGTCTTCGCCACCTGCTCGATCCTGCGCGCCGAAGGCCGCGATGTGGTGGCGCATTTCCTCGAGCGCCACCCTGAGGCTGAGTCCCCGTCCTGCGATCTGCCGGTGGGCGCCGCCGATGGCGCCGGCTGGCGCATTGCGCCGGGCGGAGACTGGGATGGCTTCTACTATGCGGTGCTGAGCCGCCCCCGCTGATCACGCGATCGCGCCTGTGTGCCGCTTGTCGCGGTGTCTGCGCCGTTTGCCGCGTCATCGGGTCACAGCGCGCCCTCCACGTATCAGCATGCGAATGAAGACTTGGCGCCCCCTGCATGGTCGTCGAGACTCCGACCGGTCAGGCCCCCCGTCTGCACTGGAAGCATGCCTACCACGCGAGGGACGGCGCACGATTCTTGAACAGCCTGACTTCCCTCTTCAGCACCGATGGCTTCATGCCGCACGGCTACTGCTATACCTGGCAGCCCGGCTTGCTGTGGTCGATGGTGGTGTCCGAGGGGCTGGTCGCGCTGGCTTATTTTTCGATTCCGATCGCGCTGCTCTTCTTCCTGCGGCGGCA
>JALEHA010000135.1 GCA_022763315.1 Algiphilus sp. | reverse complement strand
TGGTGCCGGAGGTGGGACTCGAACCCACACTGGTTGCCCAACCGCATTTTGAGTGCGGCGCGTCTACCAATTCCGCCACTCCGGCTTTGTCGCGGGAGCGGGACTATAACGGAGGCCCGGCCCGCCTACAATGCGCGCATCATGAAACGCGCTGACTTCCACTACGACCTCCCCGAAGCACTGATCGCCCAGCGCGCCGTCGAGCCGCGCTCCAGCGCGCGCATGCTTTGCGTTGCGCCCGATGGGCCGCGCGATGCCGGTGTGTTGGATTGGCCGGAGATGCTCTCGCCGGATGATCTGCTGGTATTCAACGACACTCGGGTGATTCCGGCGCGGCTGTATGCGCACAAGGCCACCGGCGGCCGTGTGGAGATCTTCCTGGAGCGTGTGCTCGCTGATCCGCAGCGCGTGCAAGCGCAGATGCGGGCCTCCAAGCCCATCCGGCCGGGAACCCGGCTGACCGTGGAGGGCGCGGAGGCGATAGCAACAGTCGAAGGCCGGGATGAGGAAGGCTTTTTCACCGTGGCCTTCGACCAAGACGCGCTGCCGGTCTTCGAGCAGGCGGGGCATGTGCCCCTGCCGCCGTACATCACGCGGCCGGATGAGGCCGAAGACGTGGCGCGCTATCAGTCGATCTTCGCGGATAAGGCTGGCGCCGTGGCGGCACCGACGGCGAGCCTGCATTTCGACGATGCCATGATGGCCAAGCTGAAAGCTCGCGGCATCCGCTGGACCACACTGACCCTGCACGTGGGCGCGGGTACTTTTGCGCCGGTGCGCGTCGATGACCCTGCCGCCCACCACATGCACGCAGAGCGTTATGCGGTGTCGGATACCTTGGTCGCGGAGGTAGAAGCCACCCAGGCGCGCGGAGGGCGCGTGGTGGCGGTGGGCACCACCGTGGTACGCGCGCTAGAAGGCGCGGTGGTGGATGCCGGCGCGTTGCGGCCGATGGCGGGGGAGACGCGGCTGTTCATCACGCCGGGCTTTCGCTTTCAGGTGGTGGATGCGCTGCTCACCAACTTCCACCTGCCCGAATCCACGCTGCTGATGCTGGTCAGCGCATTCGCTGGCCGCGAGCGCATGCTTGCGGCGTACCGCCACGCGGTGACGCAGCGCTATCGCTTCTTCAGCTATGGCGATGCAATGTGGATTCCGCATCGTTACGCGGACTCCAGCTCGGCGGCCTGAGCCGCTTCGGGGGCGCCCAGGCGTGCCTCCAACCAGTCGCCGATGATGTGCTCCAGCCACATCTGCGGCAGGCCACTGTTGTTGCGGCTGACAAAGCCGACGTGCCCGCCACGCTCGTGCAGGTCCAGTTCGATGTTCGCGGGCAGGGTATCGGGCTCCGGCACGATGCTCGGCACCATCATCGGATCATCGAGGGCGTGGATGATGCGCGTGGGGATCGTCACGCCGGAGAGGTACTGGCCGCAGCTGGCGCGGGCGTAGTAGTCGTCGGCGTCGGCATAGTCGTTGCAGGGGGCGGTGTAGGCGTTATCGAAGTCGCGGAAGCATTTGGCCGCCAGTGCTTTTTCGACGTCGGCCCCCGGCGGCAGGGGAACCGGCCCGTGCTTGCGGCGCACGGCGGCCTTCAGGTTCTTCAACAGATAGACCTGGTAGACCCGTGCAGTCCCCGTCTGCAGGTGTTCGACACAGGGCGCAAGCCGAAAAGGCACGGACACCGCGACGGCGCCGTCTACGGGCGCGCGTGCGCCCATCTCGCCGAGGGTCTTGAGCAGGACGTTGCCCCCCAGTGACCAGCCAACCGCGGCACGCGTGACCTTGGGGTGACGCGCGGCCAGCTGTTGCAGAATCCAGGCGATATCGTCGCTGGCGCCGTGGTTGTAGCTCCGCGCGAGGCGATTCGGCGTGGGGCCGGCGCCGCGTTGCTGAACGCCAACGCAATGCCACCCCCGAGCCGCCATGCGTCGCGCAGTGGCGCAAAGGTAGGTGGATTCCAGGCACCCGCCCAGGCCGTGCAGGAGGGCCAGCACCGGCCCGTCCTCCGGGCCGAAGTGCCCGACCGTGATGACGTCGCCGTCCTGTGTCTCAAGATGGTCCAAGCGCCAATCCACGAAGGGGCTCGGCCGGAACAGCGCGGGCAGGGCGGTCTGCGCGTGCGCCCCCCGCATCAGGGGATGAGGTCGAAAAGGCGTGGTCATTACTGGGGTTGGTTTTCAGCCGGACCTTGGAGGATACTGGGGCGGAAGGTAGAGCGATACCTTGATGTGTCACCACGTTCACAGGGAGAGGGTCATGAATCGCGAAGAACTCATGCGGCAGGCGCGGCAACGTCTTGAGCTCATCCAGCAGGACCTCGACAAGCTCGAAATGCGGGCGCAACACGCTTCGGAAGATGTGCGCGCCCAAGCCGAGGCGCAGCTGAAGCGCGCGCGGGAGAACGCCGATGAAATGCGCGAGCGACTGAGCGAAATCCAGGAAGCCGCCGAGGAACGTCTGCACGAGCTGCGTGACCGCGTCGAGCAGCTGGGGGATTCCGCCCGCGACGCGGTGGACCGCTTCAAGCAAAAGCTGGGTTTGTAGGGCGCCGTCACTTTTCGGTCAAAAAAATCGGCGGGAACGATTGTGTTGCCGGGATCGTGCCGCTACAATCTCGCTCCCGTTAAGGGGGCCATAGCTCAGCTGGGAGAGCGCCTGCATGGCATGCAGGAGGTCGGCGGTTCGATCCCGCCTGGCTCCACCAAGTCCGTCCCCATCGTCTAGAGGCCTAGGACACCGCCCTTTCACGGCGGTAACAGGGGTTCGAATCCCCTTGGGGACGCCACAAGATGGACACCGCAAAGCCCGCATCGTTGATGCGGGCTTTGTTGTTTTGGCGCCCCGCACGTCTCCCCTTCACCCCAACCCCTCTCCCCGGAGGGGCGAGGGGCTCATCTTGGCGCCGCGCCGCTTTACTCCCCTCTCACCAGCGGGGAGAAGGGCCGGGGATGAGGGGGCGGGAGCGCAGCGAGCCCTGCAACGCCTCGCGCTACCTCGAAAAGCAAGCAGCTGGCGCTGCACCCCTCACCCCAACCCCTCTCCCCAAAGGGGCGAGGGGCTTGATGGTGGCGGGGAGAAGTGCTGGGACGCGGGGGCGGGAGCGCAGCGAGCTGGATCCGCATGCGTGCCGCCTCACCGCGTTAGCATGGGCCTTCACTCGCACGGGGCGCATCCATGTCCGAAGCAGCCCAGAACGTTGCGCAGAAGCTGATCGCCTCCCATCTGGTGAGCGGCAGTCTGGAACCTGGCGCGGAGATCGGGCTTCGCATTGACCAGACGCTGACCCAGGACGCCACCGGCACCATGGTGATGCTGGAACTGGAAGCGATGGGGCTGGACCGGGTCAAGACGGAGTTGTCCGCACAGTACGTCGATCACAACCTCATCCAGGAAGACTTCAAGAACGCCGATGATCACGTCTTCCTGCAGAGCGCCTGCCAGCGCTTCGGGATCTGGTTTTCGCGTCCGGGCAACGGGATCTCCCACGCCGTGCATCAGGAGCGCTTCGGCGCGCCGGGCAAGACCATGCTCGGGGCCGACAGCCACACGCCGGCCGCAGGCTCACTCGGCATGCTCGCCATCGGCGCGGGCGGCCTGGAAGTGGCACTGGCCATGGCGGGCGAGCCCTTCTACACCAAGATGCCCGAAATCTGGGGCATCGAACTGACCGGGCAACTGCCGGATTGGGTGTCCGCCAAGGACGTCATCCTGGAGATGCTGCGCCGACACGGTGTCGACGGTGGCAACGGCCGCATCATCGAGTACTACGGCCCGGGGCTGGCGCATCTGTCGGCCATGGACCGGCATGTCATCGCCAATATGGGGGCAGAGCTGGGTGCGACGACCACCGTCTTTCCGGCGGATGAGGAGGTGCAGCGTTTCCTGAAGCGTCAGGGACGCGGCGAGGCCTATACGCCGCTGGTCGCGGATGCGGACTGTCGTTATGACGTGACGGACCGCATTGACCTCGCCCAGCTGGAACCGCTGATCGCGCGCCCTTCCTCACCCGGCAATGTGGTGCCGGTGCGCGAGGCGGCCGGTGAAGCGATCTATCAAGCTTACATCGGCTCCTCCGCCAACCCCGGATACCGCGATTTTGCCGTGGCGGCCCACATGGTGGATGGCCGTGCGGTGGCGCCAGGGGTGTCCTTCGATGTCAATCCCAGCTCGCGTGCCATGCTCGAGACCCTGACGCGGGACGGCCTGCTGGGCCCGCTGCTACACGCCGGGGCGCGCCTGCATCAAGCGGGCTGCAACGGCTGCATCGGGATGGGGCAGGCGCCGGCCAGTGGGCGCAACAGCCTGCGCACCACCCCGCGCAATTTTCCGGGGCGCTCGGGCACGCCGGAGGATGCGGTCTTTCTATGCAGTCCGGAAACTGCGATTGCGAGTGCGCTGCACGGGGTCATCACCGATCCGCGCGACATGGACATGGAGTACCCGCGCGTTTTGGATCCAGAGGATCCTGTGATCAACGACGCGATGCTGCAGGCGCCGCTGCCCGAGGCAGTGGCGCGGCAGGTGGAACTGGTGAAGGGGCCCAACATTGCCTCGCTGCCGGAGATCGAAGGCCTGCCCGACAGCCTGGATCTGCCCATCCTGCTGCGCGTGGGCGACGATATCTCCACTGACGAGATCATGCGCGCCGGGGCCGAGGTGTTGCCCTTCCGCTCGAATATCCCGGCCATCAGCAGTTTTGTGTATGACCGGGTGGATCCGAACTATCCGAGCCGCGCGCAGGAGGCGGGCGACCACGCCATTGTGGGCGGCAACAATTACGGCCAGGGCAGCTCCCGCGAGCACGCCGCGCTGGCGCCGCGGTATCTCGGCCTGCGCGTGGTGGTGGCGGAGCGCTTTGCGCGCATCCATTGGCAGAATCTGATCAATTTCGGCGTGTTGCCCCTGACCTTTGCCGAGAGCGCCGATGCGCGCGCCGTACAGCGCGGCAGCACACTCTCCTTGCGGCATCTGCACGACGCCCTGTCAGCGGGCGACACCGTCAAGGCCGAGCTGGACGGCCAGCCCATTACGCTCAAACATGGCCTTTCCGCTCGGCAGGTGGAGTTGCTCAAGGTCGGTGGACTGATCAACTGGATGCGCGAACGCCAGCAGGCAGCGTCCACCTAATCGAATAGGCGGTGCTGCTCCGCCTGGGGGTCCTGCTCGGTGGACTGCAAATTGGTCATTCCGACGCCCACCAGCCGAAAACGGGTGCTTGCGGGCATGCCAACCCGATCAAGCAGTGCGGTGGCGCATTCCGCCAGTTCATCTGCGCTGGTGGGCGCCGTGCCCAGGCTGGAGTGACGCGTGAGGATACGGAAATCGGCCGTCTTGAGCTTGAGGATCACCGTGCGCCCGCTGTAACCGCCACGCTGCGCCGTCCGCCACGTCTTCTCAGCCATGGCGGTGATGTGGGGCGCCAGTGCTTCCAGGGAGAGATCGTCCGACAGGGTGTCCTCGGCCGATACGGACTTGCGGATGCGCTCCGCCTGCACCGGGCGCTCGTCGATGCCATAGGCCTGCTGGAACAGGCGCTCACCGGTGCGTCCAAGCCATTCAATCAGCTGCGCCTCGCTCTGGGCGCGCACATCGGCAACCGTCTGGAGGCCAAGCGCGCTCAGGCGCTGCTGGGTCTTTGGCCCCACGCCGGGCAGGTAGCGCAGGGGCAGGGGGAGCAGGAATCGGTCGACGGCCTGTGGCCGCACCACGCAGATGCCATCCGGCTTGTTGGCATCGGAGGCCAGCTTCGCCAGTAGCTTGTTGGTCGCAACGCCGGCGGAGGCGGTGAGATGCAGCTCGTCGCGGATCGCGGATCGGATGGCCTCGGCAACTGCGGTCGCTGTTTCCAGACCGCCGCGGTGGGTGGTGACATCGAGATAGGCCTCGTCCAGCGACAAGGGCTCGATGATCGGTGTGTAGCGCGCAAAGATCGCGCGCACCTGCTGCGAAACGGCGCGATAGCGGGCGAAATCCGGTGCGACGAAGACCGCTTCCGGGCACAGCCGCTCCGCTCGGGTCGACGGCATCGCGGATCGCACCCCAAAGCGGCGCGCCTCGTAGGACGCCGCCGCCACCACCGATCGCGCACCGCGTCCGCCCACCACCACCGGCCGTCCGCGCAGGCTGGGATCGTCGCGCTGCTCGACCGACGCGTAGAAGGCATCCATGTCGACATGCACGATGCGGCGCTCGCTGTGTGCCGCCTGCGCGGTAGGCTCGCTCGTTCCTTGTTTTTGTCTCCCCATGCGGTGAGCGGGAAATCTGCACCCTTCGCGGCCCTGTGATGGGAAGACGAACGGCAGGCAAGGGAAGTGCGCGGTGTATGCAGGCAGGCTGGGTGATGCATGGCGAGACGGTAGCAGCAAGTTCTTGGCGCATTCGTGACCGTCGCAGCCCTCCTCACGCCTGACTCCATCGATTGCGTGGATATCCTTTCATTGCGCTGCCGTCGCAGCCCCTCACCCCTGGCCCCTCTCCCCAAAGGGGCGAGGGGGACCTAGGGGCGCGGCGTGTGGAGCACCATTCCGCGTTGCGAGGTGACATTAATCGTTCCCGTCTCCCCAGCGGGGCGAAGGGGAACCCATAGGCGAGGCGTGGGTGGCGACCATCAGCATTGCGAGATGGCAGCAGGCATTCCCCTCTCCCCCGCGGGGAGAGGGGCCAGGGGTGAGGGGGCGCGCACAGCGCGTTGCTACACGCTGTAGTAGGCCTGATACCACGCCACGAAGCGCTCCAGCCCTTCCCGTAGCGGCGTCTTCGGTTCAAAGCCCACGGCCTGTTTCAGGCTTTCCACATCCGCGTAGGTGGCGTGGACATCCCCGGGTTGCATCGGCAGATACTCCTTCACGGCCTCGCGGCCGCACAGATCTTCCAGGGTGGCGATGAAATCGCCCAGCGCCACTGGCTGATGGTTGCCGATGTTGTGCAGGGCATAGCGTGCATCGCTGCGGTAGTCCCCCGTCGCACCCACGACAGTCGTGGGCGGCCGGTCGGCGACCCGCACCACACCTTCGACAATGTCGTCGATATAAGTGAAGTCGCGTTCCAGTTGGCCGTGGTTGAAGACCTGGATCGGTCGGCCTTCGAGGATGGCCCTGGTGAAGCTGAAATAGGCCATGTCGGGCCGGCCCCAGGGACCGTAGACGGTGAAAAAACGCAGTCCCGTCACAGGCATCCCGTAGAGGTGGCTGTAGGCGTGCGCGGTGACTTCGTTGGCCTTCTTGGTGGCCGCGTACAGGCTGATGGGATAGTCGGTGCGGTCCGTGGTCGAGAAGGGCACGGTGGTGTTGGCCCCGTAGACCGAGCTGGACGACGCGAACACCAGATGCTGGAGGCCGTCTTGGTGTCGGCAGCACTCCAGCACGTTGTGAAAGCCGGCCAGATTGCTGTCCAGGTAGGCGTTGGGGTGGTCGATGGAATAGCGCACGCCGGCCTGGGCGGCGAGGTGGATTACTACGTCGGGCCGTGCATCGGCCATGGCGGCGTCGAGGGCGGCGCGGTCTTCCAGCGCACCTCGGTGAAAGCGGAAATTCGGCAACGGCTCCAACTCGGCGAGGCGCGCTTCCTTCAGCGCGGGGTCGTAGTAGTGATTGCAGTTGTCGAAACCGACCACTTCGTCACCGCGCGCACAGAGCGCACGCGCCGTATGGAAGCCGATGAATCCGGCCGCGCCGGTGAGCAGGATGCGAGCCACGAAGCCCTCAGAGGGTGGCGTTGCGGCCGATGCCGTAGTAGCTCAGCCCAGCGGTATTGACCAGATAAGGATCGTAGATATTCCGGCCATCGAAGACCACACGCTCGGAGAGCGCGCGCGCCAGCTCGAAGAAATCCGGGCTCTGGAACACCTTCCACTCCGTGACAAGAACCAGCGCATCGGCGCCTTCCAGGGCGGCCTCGGGCGTATCGACCAGGGTGAGGTCATCGCGATCGCCCCAGATGCGATGGGCTTCTTCCATGGCCACCGGGTCGTGGGCGCGCACCTTGGCGCCGGCATTCCACAGTGCGTCGATCAGGACGCGGCTGGAGGCCTCGCGCATATCGTCGGTGCGCGGCTTGAAGGACAGGCCCCAGACCGCGAAGGTGCGGCCCTTGAGGTCGCCATCGAAATGGCGACGGATCTTGTTGAACAGCAGTGACTTCTGGCGCTCATTCACATTCTCCACCGACTTCAGCAGCTCGGCGTCAAAATCTTGCTCGAAGGCGGTGCGGATCAGCGCCTTGACGTCCTTCGGGAAGCAGGAGCCGCCGTAGCCGCAGCCGGGATAGATGAAGTGGTAGCCGATGCGCGGATCCGAGCCGATGCCGACGCGCACGTCCTCGATATTGGCGCCAAGCCGCTCGGCCAGGTTGGCCAGCTCGTTCATGAAGCTGATCTTGGTGGCCAGCATCGCGTTGGCGGCGTACTTGGTCAGCTCGGCGGAGCGCACATCCATGACCACCATGCGGTCGTGGCTGCGATTGAAGGGAGCGTAGAGCGCCTTCATCAGCTCCGCGGTGCGCGGATTGTCGGTGCCGACAATGACGCGATCGGGCTTGGTGAAATCGCTGACCGCCGCGCCTTCCTTGAGGAATTCGGGGTTCGATACGACGTCGTATTCCACTGTCGAACCGCAGGCCTTCTGGGCCTGGGCCACGGCCTCGCGCACCTTGTCCGAGGTGCCTACCGGCACCGTGGATTTGGTGACCACGATGCGGTAGTCCGCCATGTGTTCGCCGATGGTGCGGGCCACGGCCAACACGTACTGCAGGTCCGCCGAGCCGTCCTCGTCCGGCGGCGTGCCCACGGCGATGAACTGGAACAGCCCGTGCTGTACGCCCTGTACGGCATCGGTGGTGAAGACCAGCCGGCCGCCTTCGTGATTGCGCTGGACGATGGCCTCCAGGCCGGGCTCGTAGAAGGGCACTTCGCCCTGGCGCAGGCGGTCGATCTTGGCCGCATCGATGTCGACGCAGACGACATGGTTGCCGGCGTCGGCGAGGCACGCCGCAGTGACCAGACCGACATAGCCGGACCCGAAAACGGTGATTTTCACGCTTGCACTCCCTGAGCAAGGCCGAACGCGGCCGTAATGTTGAAACGGATGCGGCGCGACAGCATAAGGGCTTCGCCCTACGGCCGAAAGCGGGGCGGCACCGTGCGCGCGCGTCGAGTGGGTCATCCATTGCGGGCCGAAGGGTGCGCGCGGCTCGCAAGGCGATCCGCTGTGCCGATTGGCGCGGTCTACCCGTTGAGCGACAGACCGCGTTCGTAAAGCCGGTTCATCCAGCTATGCGGCAGGCGGGCGGCATAGCCCAGCTTGAGCACCTGATTCATTGCCGCCTGCCGCCACACGCCGTTATGGCGATAGCGCACCGCCGAGGTGATGGCCGTCTGCGGCAGACGCAGCGGCTTGCCCAGCCGCGCGCGGAGTCGGCGGGAGAGGGCCGTGTCCTCGAAAATGTCGAGATCCGGCACCGGGTGGTGCGGCAGGGCGTCGCGGCGTGCGACAACGCAATGGTCGAGATAGGCGATACCGGCGCGATCGAGGCGAACATGATTGGAGTACCACGAGGTCCAGGCCAATAGCGGGTGCGCCATGTCGAAGGCATGGCTGAAGGCGCCCCAGCGCACCGCTTCGGGCAAGGCTGCGACCAGGGCGGGAGCTTCCGTCGGGGCCAGACTGCGCGGGTGATGCAGTAGTACCCAATCCCCTGTTGCCTGGGCGATGCCGGCATTCAGCCGCTGGGCGCGATTGCTGTGGGGAAGGTCGATGCAATGCACGCCGCTGTCGGCAATGCGCTCGCGCGTGCCGTCGTGACTGGCGTTGTCGACCACAATCACCTCGACATTTTCGCGCCCCGCAAAGCGCTCCAGGATGCGTGGCAGATAGTCCAGACCGGCTTCGTTGCTGGTCGGCAGTACCAGGCTCAGCACCGCCTCAGCCTGCCGAACAGGCGCCGCCGCCCAGCACGCAGAACTTGGCGCAATGCGGGTGATTGAGCCTTACCGGACGCCAGGCCTCGCCCAGGCTGCGGCCCATCTCGAACTGCGGGTCATAGGGCAGCAGCGTGCAGGCGGCGACCACCGGTTGCGCCTCGCCCTTGCGCTTGATCACCATGCGCGAGCTCGCGCACATGATGTCGTCCGGTCGCTTGCCGAGGATCGACCAGCAGGCGGTGGTGATCTCGGGTACCGGGGCGTCCTCGTCCATCTCCGGAAAGAGAATGAGGTGATGCGGGCTGTCGGCGTCGATGGCGATGCCCTGCGCGCGGAAGAGCTGCCGGTAGCCATCGCGCATGGCGGCCTCGTCCTCGTTCCACATTGTGCGGCCGGCGGCGGACAGGTTGAAGCCATGCGCGGACAGCCAGCGCAACCCGCGGATCATAGGCTTCCAGGACCGCGGGCCGCGTTCGGTTTCATGCAGCGCCTGGGTGTAGTGGTCAATGGAGACGCGCATTTCCAGCCGGTCGCCATGGGCTTCCTTCAGCGCCAGCAGGTCGTCGGCGCATTTTTCCATGGGCCGCATCGCATTGGTGAGTACCAGTGCGCGATGGCCGCGCTGTAGGCTGTCGGCCAGCATCGTCATGAAGTGTGGGTTCATGAAGGGCTCGCCGCCGGTGAAGCCGATTTCCTCGGTGCCGAAGTCTTCGCGCGCGATCTCGTCGAGATAGTCCGCCACCTCGCGGTCATTGATGTAGACCAGGCGGTCATTGGTGGGCGTGGACTCGATGTAGCAGTGGGTGCACGCCAGATTGCACAGCGTCCCCGTGTTGATCCACAGCGTCTGCAGACGGCGCGGGTCCACGCTGGCGCGTGTCGCGCCGTCGGCGGTGCGCTCCGGGTCGGAAAACTTGGCGGGTGGCGCGGTGGTATCCATGGTCGGGATCCGTGGGGCCGGCCGGTGAGACGCCGGCCGCGTCGTGATAGTTCGGAGGCGCTATGCTTGCGCCCCGGCGCGCAGGATGCAATGTCCGTTCGTGTGGAGATGCATCGTGATCGTCTCAGCTGTCAGTACGCGCCGCATGCGGCTGCGGTTGCGCCCGCGCGATGGCGGTGTGCATGGACTTGAATTGCGGGCGATTGCCCTTACTTGCGATCCATCGCGCGAAGCGAGCTTCCTTGAGCCCGAGGGACCTATGCCTTTTTATGAGTATCAATGCCCCGAGTGTGGGGTGGAAAAAGAGATTCTGCACGGCATCAATGACAAGCCGGAAATCCCGTGCGAGCAATGCAAGGGCGCCAATCTGCAGCGCCTGATCTCGGCCGCGGGCTTCCGTTTGAAGGGTGGCGGCTGGTACGAAACCGACTTCAAGGGCGATGGCAGCAAGCGCAATCTGGCCGGTGATTCCAGCGCAGCAAGCAGTGGCGGTAGCGGTACGGACAGCACCGCCAGTGGCACGTCGGCGTCGTCCACCAAGAGCAGTGAATCGAGCAAGAGCAGCGGCGAGAGCAAGCCGGCCGCCAAGCAGGCGAGCGCGGACTGACAGCAGGCGGGGAGGGCGGCTGCACTCATCCCGGTGACTGCGCCGCTACAATGCGCGACCCGCGATCCTGTCAATTCACTTACATGCGCTCTCATTACTGCGGCCAGGTCGACGAAAACCTGGTTGATTCCGAAGTCACCGTCTGTGGCTGGGTACATCGTCGCCGCGACCACGGTGGCGTGATCTTCATCGACCTGCGCGACCGCGAAGGCATCGTGCAGGTGGTCTTCGACCCGGATCGGCCGGAGGTCTTCGCTGAGGCGGAGCGCGCGCGCCCCGAATTTGTCCTGCGTGTGACCGGGCGGGTGCGCCACCGGCCCGAGGGCACGGTCAACCCGGAGATGCGCAGCGGCAAGATCGAGATTCTCGGTACGGCTCTGGAGACGCTGAACCGCGCCGAGACGCCGCCTTTCCAGCCCGAGGACGAGAACGTTGGCGAGGATGTTCGCCTGCGTCACCGCACCGTCGATCTGCGCCGCCGTGGTCTGCAGCACAATCTGCGGCTGCGTCATCAGGCGGTGTCGGCGCTGCGCCGCTATCTCGACGGAAACGGCTTCATCGACGTCGAGACGCCGATTTTGACGCGTGCCACGCCCGAGGGCGCGCGCGACTATCTGGTGCCCTCGCGCACGCATCAGGGCCGCTTCTTCGCACTGCCGCAGTCGCCGCAGCTGTTCAAGCAGCTGCTGATGATGGGCGGCATGGATCGCTACTACCAGGTGGCGCGCTGCTTCCGAGACGAGGACCTGCGCGCGGATCGTCAGCCGGAATTCACCCAGCTGGACGTCGAGGCCAGCTTCGTTACGCAGGACGACATCATGACCCTGATGGAGGGCATGATCCGCGGCCTGTTCCGCGAGGTGCTCGATGTGGATCTGGGCGACATGCCGCACATGAGCTGGGCGGAGGCCATGCGCCGCTTCGGCTCGGACAAGCCCGACCTGCGCAACCCGCTGGAGCTGGTGGACATCGCCGATCTGGTCGCCGAATGCGACTTCAAGGTCTTCTCCGGGCCCGCCAATGACTCGGGCTCGCGCGTTGCGGTGCTGCGGGTACCGGGCGGCGGCGCGCTGTCGCGCGGGCAGATCGACGCCTACACCAAGTTTGTCGGCCAGTACGGCGCCCGTGGGCTGGCCTGGATCAAGGTCAACGAGGTGGCGGCCGGCCGCGAGGGCCTGCAGTCGCCGATCATCAAGAATCTGTCCGACGAGGCGCTCGCCGGCATCGTCGAGCGCAGCGGCGCCCAGGACGGCGATGTGCTGTTCTTCGGTGCGGACCGCTTCCAGGTGGTGTGTGACGCCATCGGCGCGCTGCGCCAGCGCGTGGCGGCCGACCTCGGCCTCATCGCGGAGGGCTGGCGCGCCCTGTGGGTGGTGGATTGGCCCATGTTCGAGTGGGACGATAAGGAGAAGCGCTGGTTCGCTAGCAACCATCCCTTCACCGCGCCGCAGACGGCCGACCCGGCCGAAGTCCAGAACGATCCGGCCGCCTGTCTGTCCCAGGGCTACGATATGGTGCTCAACGGCGTCGAGATCGGAGGCGGTTCCATCCGTATCCATCGGCGCGAGATGCAGGAGACCGTGCTGAGCATTCTGGGAATTGACGCGCAGGCCGCGCAGGAGAAGTTCGGCTTTCTGCTGGA
>JALEHA010000015.1 GCA_022763315.1 Algiphilus sp. | reverse complement strand
GGTGATGAGCACGCGCCGCGTCTGCAAGGGGCCACTGGGCGCGCCGGCGTTGCGGCTGCGTTTGCGCGTGTCCTGGTTTCGCGGCTATGCGCTGCGCGCGCCGGTAGACGGTCAGGTACGCGAGCCGGCACGGCCGCACGTGCGCGGTGTCGGCTGGCTGCAGACGGTGTCCGGCGCCGATGTCGTGATGGTGCCCAAGGCCGGCTATGCAGGGCGGGGTTCGATTCTCCGCATGTCCTTTGGTCAGCGCGTTGGCCAGGCGCGCCGCGTTGGCCTGCGGCGCGCGTTGCGCGTGGTTGATGTCTATGTGCCGACGGACAGCGAAGTGCGCGCGGTCGTCGGCACGCGCACCGTCGCAGGACGGACGGTGCTCGCTTCGTTATCCTAGGCTCATGGACGAACCACACCGCGACAGAACGCCGCGCAAGGGCATTTATGTCCTTCCCAACCTGATCACGACCGCCACGCTCTTCGGCGGTTTTTACGCCATCGTCGCCGCCTTGTCCGGACGTTTTTCGGAAGCGGCGCTGGCCATCCTGGTGGCGATGGTGGCGGACGCCCTCGACGGACGCATCGCGCGGTTGACCAACACTGCCAGCGACTTCGGCAAGGAGTACGACAGCCTCAGCGACATGGTCGCCTTTGGGGTCGCCACCGGGGTGTTGATCTATGCCTACTCGCTGCATCATCTGGGCGAGTACGCCTGGCTGGGCGGGAAGCTAGGCTGGGTGATCGCCTTTGCCTACGTGGCTTGTACCGCGTTGCGCCTGGCGCGCTTCAACGTCCTCACTAGCATCTCCGGCGGAACCGGTGATTTCTTCGGCCTGCCGTCGCCTTCGGCGGCGGCCGTCATTGTGTTCTATGTGTGGAGTGCGCACTCCTGGGGCCTGTCCGGCGAGTCGCTGCTGGTCGTGTCGATGATCCTGACCCTGGGGATCGCACTATTGATGGTCAGCAGCATTCGCTTCCCCAGCTTCAAGAAGCTCGATCTGACCGGCCGGGTGCGCTTCGTCTCCTTCGTCATGGTGGTGGGTGCGCTGGCACTGGTCATGATCGATCCGCCGCGCATCCTGTTCATTCTGTTCTTCGCCTATGCGATATCCGGCCCCATATTGGCGTTGTACGGTGGTCGTGGCGGGCTTCCCGTGGTTGGCAAGTCGCGGCGCAAAGAGTAATCTTCAGGCTATGTGGCATCGCAAAGACATGCTTTCCGCTTCTGGTTCGCGCCTCTGGCTGCGGCCGCGACTGTGCATGTCTCCGCTACTGCCCTAAGGGCAGATAACGATGCGATGTGGCCGGCGTGGGGCCCTCCAGATGACCGCGCAACCCAACACCCCTTCAGTCTCCGCAACGCCCAAGCGCGGAGCGAACCGTCATGGAGACAACCGCCATGCTCGATAACCCCCAGATCAAATACCGTCCCTTTGAACGCGTTGGCTTAAAGGATCGCCAATGGGTGGACGCCATCATCGATAAGCCGCCCATCTGGGCCAGCGTGGATCTGCGCGATGGCAACCAGGCACTGATCGAACCGATGGACCACGAACGCAAGTTCCGTATGTTCGAAACCCTTGTCCGCATCGGCTTCAAGGAAATCGAAGTGGGCTTTCCGTCGGCTTCGCAGACCGACTTCGACTTCATTCGTCGGCTCATCGAGGAAGACCGCGTCCCGGATGACGTGACCATTCAGGTGCTCACCCAGGCGCGCGAACACCTCATCCGCCGCACTTTCGAGTCGTTACGCGGCGCGCGACGGGCCGTGGTGCACGTCTACAACGCGACCGCGCCGATCATGCGCAAAGTCGTGTTTAACATGAATGAGGACGAAGTGGTGGCCCTGGCCGTGCATCACGCGCAGATGCTGCGCGACATCGCCGCCACCATGCCGGAGACGGAATGGGTCTTCCAGTATTCGCCCGAGATGTATTCGGGTACCGAACTGGATTTCTCGCGTCGCATCATCGACGCGGTCACCGAGGTCTGGCAGCCGACGCCGGAGGCGCCGTGCATCATCAATCTGCCGTCGACGGTGGAGCATTCCACGCCCAATATCTTTGCCGACATGGTGGAGTGGACGCATCGTCATATCGCTCGGCGTGACGCGGTGGTGCTCTCGGTACATCCGCACAACGACCGCGGCACGGGTACGGCGGCCGCCGAGTTCGCCATCATGGCGGGCGCGGACCGCATCGAAGGCTGTCTGTTCGGCAACGGCGAACGCACGGGCAACGTGGATATCGTCAATCTCGCGCTCAACATGTACACCCAGGGCGTGCACCCCGGCCTCGATTTCTCGGATATCGATGCCATCAAGGCCACCGTCGAACACTGCAATCAGTTGCCGGTATCCCCGCGTCATCCCTATGTCGGCGAATTGGTCTTCACCTCCTTCTCCGGCTCGCATCAGGACGCCATCAAGAAGGCGCTGGCCGCCCGCGGTGACAAGGACGATGTCTGGGACATGCCCTATCTGCCCATCGATCCGCGCGACGTGGGGCGCACCTATGAAGCAGTGATCCGAGTCAACTCGCAGTCCGGCAAGGGCGGCGTCAGCTATCTGCTCGAAACCGAATACGGCTTGCGCCTGCCGCGTCGCTTGCAGATCGAGTTCAGCCAGATCGTCAAGCAGGTCACCGACGATACCGGCAAGGAGCTGACTGCCGAAGCCATCCACCAGGTCTTCCAGGATGCCTATGTGCACCCGGACCGGCCCTACACCTACGAAGGCCACCACTTCGTCGAGGATTCGCGTTCCGAGGAAGTCCATCTCACCGCCGACGTGCGCATTGAGGGGGAGGCAGCCACATTGGAAGGTCGCGGCAACGGCCCCATCGACGCCTTTGTCGCCGCGCTCTCGCAGCGCCTCGGCGTCAAGATCCAGATCATGGATTATCACGAGCACGCCCTGGGCGAGGGCGCCAATGCCCGCGCCGTGACCTACATCGACCTCCGTGTCGGCGACCAGGGGCCGCTGTTCGGCGTCGGCATCGACCCGAATATCGTTACGGCGTCGCTCAAGGCCGT
>JALEHA010000134.1 GCA_022763315.1 Algiphilus sp. | reverse complement strand
GCTGGCACACAATCTATCGCTGTTGGCGAATATCGAGCGCTTTCAGGCGCTCGCCGCCGGAGTGCTGATTGGCGCGTCTCGCAAGTCCATGTACGGTCAGTTGCTCGACCTGCCGGTGGAGGAACGGCTGGCGCCGGGTTTGGCGGTAGCGGCGGTGGCCGCCTGGCAGGGCGCCGCCATCATCCGCACCCATGATGTACGAGAGACGGTGCACGCCGTCGCCACGGCGCAGGCGCTGCGCCAGGCGCGACTGGGCGATAATGGTGGCCGCGTCGGATCCCGGCAGACAGGAGAGGCATGAGCAGACGCTATTTCGGCACCGATGGGGTGCGCGCACGAGTGGGCGAGGGCGCCATGACACCTGACTTCGTCATGCGACTCGGCTGGGCCGCTGGCCGCGTATTGGGCAATGGCAACCGCGCACCCGTGCTGATTGGCAAGGACACACGGCGCTCGGGCTATCTGTTCGAATCGGCGCTGGAAGCGGGCTTTGCCGCGGCGGGGGTGGATGTCGCCCTGCTGGGGCCGCTGCCAACACCCGGCGTTGCCTATCTGACGCGTGCGCTGGGCGCAGCCGCGGGCGTGGTGATCTCCGCGTCGCATAATCCGCACGAGGACAATGGGGTGAAGTTCTTCTCGGCAGCGGGCGATAAACTCAACGATGAGATCGAAAGCGCGATCGAGGCGATGGTCGATCAGCCGCTGGTCTGCGTCGAGCCGGCAAAGGTAGGTGCGGCCCAGCGCGTGAGCGACGCCCAGGCGCGTTATGCCGATTTCTGCACGGAAAGCTACGTCGGGCCTTCGCTGCACGGTCTGCAAGTGGTGCTGGACTGCGCCAACGGTGCGGCGTACCAAGTGGCGCCTCAGGTGCTGGCGCGGCTGGGTGTCCGCCTTTCCACCATCGGTGTGGCGCCGGATGGCTTCAATATCAATCTGCGCTGTGGCTCGACCCATCTCGAAGCCTTGCAGGAGCGCGTGGTCAGCGCCGGCGCGGACCTTGGCATCGCACTCGATGGCGATGGTGACCGCTGCCTGATGGTCGATGACAAGGGGCAGCTGGTCGATGGCGACCAGATGCTCTTCCTGCTTGCCCGTCATCGCCAGACGGCGAAGACGCTGCGTGGTCCTGTTGTGGGCACGCTGATGAGCAATCTGGCGCTGGAGCAGGCGCTTGGCGCCCTCGGCATTGCATTCCACCGCGCCAAAGTGGGAGATCGCTACGTCCTTGAGCGCTTGCAAAGCGAGGGTGGCGAACTGGGCGGGGAGAACTCAGGGCACCTTCTTTGCCTGGACAAGAACACCACCGGCGACGGCTTGATTTCGGCGCTGCAGTTGCTCGAGGTCGTGCGCCGCAGCGGCAGGTGCCTGTCGCAGCTGGCTGCCGATATTCCGCTCTACCCCCAGGTCATGGTCAATATCCGGGCCGCTTCGGATGCCGCGGCGCTTTGCGAGGACGCGCTGGTGCGCCAGGCTGTGTCCGAAGCCGAGGCCGCACTCGGAAATAGTGGCCGTGTGTTGCTGCGGCCATCCGGAACGGAACCGCTTATTCGCGTCATGGTGGAAGCGCAGGATGCCGCAAAGGCCCGGATGCAGGCCGATCACATTGCCGCCGCCGTGCGCCAGCAGGCACAGGCGGCTTAACCGCGCGCAACGCGCGTGACATCACGCAGATCAGGGAGTCGTCATGCCAAGAACACCACTTGTGGCCGCCAATTGGAAAATGCACACCACGCACGAAGAGGCGGATCGTCTGGCGCGGGAGATCGCCGCCGGAGCCGCTGCGGTGCAGGATGTGGATGTGGTGGTGTGTCCGCCCTCCTGCTATCTGATGCCTGTGGGCGCAGCGCTGGCTGAGCAGAAGGGCGGTGCATTGGGATCGCAGGATGTCTCCGAAATCGTGGGCACGGGCGCCCACACCGGGGATATCAGCGGCGCTATGGTGCGGGACTGTGGTGGCACGTACGCCATCGTGGGGCATTCCGAGCGTCGTGCGACGCGGGGCGAAGACGATGCTTGTGTGGCACGGAAATTCGAGGCTGCACAGGCTGCGGGGCTGATCCCCATTCTCTGTGTGGGCGAGACGCTGGAGGAGCGTGACGGTGGCGAAACCGACGCGGTGCTCGCGCGCCAGCTCGGCGCGGTGCTGGAACAGGTGGGGATTGCGGCCTTTGCGACCGCCGTGGTGGCCTACGAGCCGGTGTGGGCCATTGGGACCGGGCGCAGCGCGAGTCCAGAGCAGGCGCAGGCCGCGCACGCACGGCTGCGCGCGACATTGGCTGCATCGGATGCTAAGATCGCGGATTCCGTGCGGATTCTCTACGGAGGCAGTGTCAAAGCTGACAATGCCGCCGAGTTATTCGCACAAGACGATGTGGACGGCGGTCTGATTGGCGGTGCCTCGCTGAAGGCGGAACAATTCAATGCCATCGTAAAAGCTGCCGGTAACCACTAGCTTCTTCATCCGCCTTTCGAACACCACGGAATTTTCATGTACACGGCTCTGGTCGCAATCCAGGTTCTGGTTTCCCTGGCTCTCATCGCATTTGTTCTTCTGCAGCAGGGCAAAGGCGCCGACGCGGGCGCCGCCTTTGGCGCCGGTGCGTCGGGCACCGTTTTCGGCGCGCGGGGCTCCGCCAATTTCTTCTCGCGCGCCACAGCGGTCTGCGCCGTGCTCTTCATGACCATCAGTCTGGCACTGGCCTATCTGGTCAATGATATGGCGCAGGCGGATGCCGACAGCGTCGTCGAGCGGATGGCCGACGAGCCGGATGCCGAGCGAAGCGGCAGCCCGGCAGTGCCCGAAGACGAAGCCCCCGTGTCGGGCGGCGTGGACGAGGGCGAGGGTGCGCGCCCGAGCATTCCAGAGTAAGGGCTGGCGCTTGCGGGAAGTCGCCGCTACAATGCGCGACCCCGCCGACGTGGTGGAATTGGTAGACACGCTATCTTGAGGGGGTAGTGGGCGAAAGCCCGTGTGAGTTCGAGTCTCACCGTCGGCACCAGCGTGGTTCACCGTGGCATGACGAGCACGGCCCGGTGAGCAGGAAAATGCCAGGGGGCTTCATCTGAAGCGGCAGTTTCGTTACAATGTGTGAATCCGGTGCGGGGTGGAGCAGTCTGGCAGCTCGTCGGGCTCATAACCCGAAGGTCGCAGGTTCGAATCCTGCCCCCGCTACCAACTTTCGAATTGACGAAAGGCCCCGGTTCTCGGGGCCTTTTTGTTCCTGGCGATCATGAACGGAAAGGATGTGCAACTGGCCGAATTGCTCGAACCGACGGTAGAAGCCGCGGGTTTCGAGCTGGTGCACGTCGAATTTGTTTCCGGCAGCAACGCCGTCCTCCGGCTCTATATCGATTCGCCCGGCGGCATTGAAATTGCCGATTGCGAAGCGGTCAGTCGCGACGTGTCGGCGCTGCTGGACGTGGAGGATCCGCTGCCAGGCGCCTATCAGCTGGAAGTGTCTTCTCCTGGATTGGACCGCCCGTTGACCAAGGCGGAGCATTTCGAGCGCTTCCTCGGCGAGGACATCAGGATCTGGTTGCGCGAGGCCTGCGAAGGGCGGCGCAAGTTCAAGGGGCGCTTGTCGGCCTTCGCCGGCGGGACGCTCACCCTCGATTGCGACGACATCCAGCTGGAAGTTCAGCTGGAGGACATCGAACAGGCACGTCTTGTGCCGCAATACTCACTCTAAGGCTGCTGACGGAACGTTGCTGGCATGAACAAGAATGGCAAGAACGTACTCACCGTTGTCGACGTCGTCTCGAACGAGAAGAACGTCGAGCGCGAGATCATCTTTCAGGCCATCGAGGCGGCGCTCGCTTCGGCAACCAAGAAGCGCTATCCCGACGACATTGACGTCCGCGTGACCATCGATCGCCAGACCGGAGAGTACGAAACCTACCGCCGCTGGATGGTGGTGGATGACGAGGATCCCGAATTCGAATCTCCGGTCCGACAGACGCTGTACTCGCGTGCGGTCGCGGACCACCCGGAGATTCAGGTCGGCGACTATGTGGAAGCGCAGCTCGAGAACGAGGAGTTCGGACGTATCGCCGCTCAGGCAGCGAAGCAGGTCATCGTGCAGAAGGTTCGCGAAGCCGAGCGCGCCCAGGTGGTCGAGGCTTACGAGGAGCGTGTCGGCGAACTGATCACCGGTGTGGTTAAGCGTATGGAGCGCGGCGCCGTGATCGTGGACCTGGGCGGCATCACCGAAGCCATCATCCCGCGGGATCACCTCATCCCGCGTGAGCCGCTGCGCGTGGGCGATCGTGTGCGTGGCTATCTCTACGAAGTCAGCCCGCAGCAGCGCGGCCCGCAGCTCTTCCTGTCGCGGACGGCGCCGGAATTCCTGCTTGAATTGTTCAAGCTGGAAGTGCCGGAGATCGCGCAGGGCCTCATCGAGCTGCGCGGCGCGGCGCGCGATCCCGGTCTGCGCGCGAAGATCGCCGTGCAGGCCAAGGACAAGCGCATTGACCCGGTGGGCGCCTGCGTCGGTATGCGCGGTTCGCGTGTGCAGAGCGTATCCAACGAGCTGGCGGGCGAGCGCGTCGATATCGTGCCGTGGGATGACAACGTCGCGCAGTTCGTCATCAATGCGATGGCGCCGGCCGAGGTCGAGTCGATCGTGGTCGACGAGGATGCGCGCTCCATGATCATCGCGGTCGACGAGGAACGTCTGGCGCAGGCCATCGGCCGCGGCGGTCAGAACGTTCGTCTTGCCTCCGAGTTGACGGGGTGGACGCTCAACGTGATGACCTCGGAGCAGGCGGCAGCCAAGACCGAGGAAGAGAACACGGCGCTCCGCAACATGTTTATGGAGTCGCTGGGTGTGGACGAGGAAGTGGCCGACATCCTGGTCCAGGAAGGCTTCACCAGCCTGGAAGAAATTGCCTACGTGCCGGAGCAGGAACTGATCGCAATCGAGGAATTCGACGAGGCCATCGTCGAGGAGCTCCGTACCCGTGCGCGCGATGCGCTACTTGCCAACGCCATTAGCGGCGGAGGAGACGGTCCAGCCGACGACCTTTTCGAGGTGGAGGGCATGACCGACGAGCTGGCGCAGGCGCTGGCCGCCCAAGGCATCCGTACGCGCGATGATCTTGCGGATCTCGGCAGCGACGAACTGTCGGAACTTGTCGGCATCGAAGAGGATGCCGCCGGAGAAATCATCATGGCCGCCCGCGCGCATTGGTTCGCCGAATAGGTCAACCCCGCGACTGCCGCCAGCGCCCCCATTTGCACCAGGACATCCCGACAACATCATGCCATCGGTAACGGTTCGAGATTTCGCCACGGAAGTGAAGCTTCCGGTTGATGCACTGCTCACGCAGTTGCAGGAAGCAGGTATCAAGGTGGAGAACGCAGATTCGACCTTGTCGGATGCCGACAAGGCCGCGTTGCTCCAGCACATTCGTGCCAAGCGAGAAAAACAGAGCGCGGGCCAGGCGGCCAGCGGTCGCATGGGACTGAAGCGCAAGACCACCACCGAGTTGAAGCTGGGCGGTGGCCGAGGCGCGGGTGCGCGTACGGTCAGCGTCGAAGTCCGCAAACGCCGCACCTTCGAGAAACCACCTGCGGAGGACCCACGCGCCGCTGCGGCTGCGGAAGAGGCCCGCAAGGCCGAAGAGCAGGCCGAGGCGGACCGCCAACGCCAGGAAGTCGAAGCGCAGGAAGCCGCCGAACGGGAGCGGGCAGAGCGCGAGCAGGCAGAGCGCGAGGAAGCCGATCGTCAGGCAGCCGAAGCCCAGGCAGAAGCGGATGCCAGGGCGGCTGAAGCGCAAGCACAGGAAGCCGCCGAGCCGGAACCAGCGCCCGACGCTGCGCCCGAGGGTGCTTCGGAAACGGCTGATACGCAGGAAGCGCATGCCCCCGAGTCGGAAGCGCCGGAAAGCGAGGCGCCCGAGATCAAGGCGGAGGACGCGGTATCGAAGCCGGCCGAGCCGGCAGCCGCCGCACCCAAGAAGGACGAAATCATCGATTCGGGCCGGCGCGCGGCTTCGGCGCTGCGCCAACGTGCCGCCGAGAACCTGCGTCGCGCTGCGGAAATGCGCGCCGCACAGCCTGAGCAGCCGCAGACGCCGGCGCCCGCGCGCCCCGCTGCCGGTGCCAAGGCCGACAAGGGTTCACGCAAGGAGTTGCACGTCAAGGCGGGCAAGTCCGGTCGCCGCGAGAAGAAGAGCGGCCGCCGGCAGCGCGTGCAGGTCGACAATCGGCATGGCTTCGAGAAGCCTACGGCACCGGTGGTGCGCGATGTTGCCGTGCCGGAAATGATTGGTGTCGGCGATCTCGCCGCTGCCATGGCGGTCAAGACCGGCGATCTCATCAAGACCCTGATGCGCATGGGGGTGATGGCCACCATCAACCAAACGCTGGACCAGGACACGGCCGTCCTCGTGGTCGAGGAGATGGGGCATCGTCCCCGCCCGGTCTCGGAGCAGGCCGAGGAAGAGGCGCTGGTGGCAGCGGCGACGGCGGGCGGCGACGAAGACCGTCAGGAGGCTTCCCGTGCGCCTATCGTCACGGTGATGGGGCACGTCGACCACGGCAAGACATCGCTATTGGATTACATCCGGAAGTCGCGCGTCGCCTCGGGTGAGGCGGGCGGCATCACCCAGCACATTGGTGCGTACAACGTCAGCACGCCGCGCGGCAGTATCACCTTCCTTGATACGCCGGGCCACGCCGCCTTTACCCGGATGCGCGCGCGCGGCGCGCAGGTGACGGATATCGTCATCCTCATCATTGCGGCGGATGACGGCGTCATGCCACAGACGCGCGAGGCGATTCAGCATGCCCGCGCGGCGGGCGTACCGATGGTGGTCGCGATTACCAAGATCGACAAGGAAGACGCGGACGTCGACAAGATCAAGTCCGAGCTCACCAAGGAAGAGGTGGTCGTCGAAGACTGGGGTGGCGATATCCAGTGCGTGGCAGTGTCATCGCACACCGGCGCCGGTGTGGAAGAGCTGCTCGATTCGGTGGTGCTGCAGGCCGAGCTGCTCGAGCTGAAGGCCGTGGTCGACGATGTGGCGCGCGGCGCCATCATTGAATCCAGCGTCGAGAAGGGCCGCGGTCCAACCGCCACCGTGCTGGTGCGCAATGGCACCTTGAAGCAGGGCGACGTGATTATTGCGGGGCCGTACTTCGGCCGTGTGCGCGCGATGTTCGATGATAGCGGGGCACCCTGTAAATCGGCCGGGCCAAGCACGCCGGTGCAGGTCCTCGGCCTGTCGGGCGCGCCCGATGCGGGCGAAGAAGTGATGTCAGTGACCGACGAGCGCGCCGCGCGCGAACTCGCCGAGCTGCGTGAGAAAAAACTGCGTGAGCAAAAACTGGCGCAGTCCCAGGCTGTACGTCTGGACCGTGCCTTCGAGCGCATGGGCAGCGATGAACACAAGCAGCTCAACATCATGATTCGCGGTGACGTACAGGGCTCGGTAGAGGCGCTCAGCGAAGCGCTGACCAAGCTCCCGTCCGAGGAGGTCAAGGTCAACATCGTAGCCGCCGCCGTCGGTGGTATTTCGGAGTCCGATGTCGATCTCGCGGTTGCCTCGGAGGCGATCATCATCGGCTTCAACACGCGTGCGGACGGCAAGGCGCGGCAGCGCATTCAGGCGACCGGCGTGGATGTGCGCTACTACTCGATCATCTACGACGTCATCGACGACATCTCGGACGCCATCTCGGGCCTGCTGGGCACCGAGCTGCGCGAGAAGATCGTGGGCACCGCCGAAGTGCGCGATGTCTTTCGCAGTTCCGCTTTCGGCGCCGTGGCCGGCTGCCTTGTGGTGGACGGCGAAGTGCGTCGAGGCCTGCCGATCCGCGTGTTGCGCGACCAGGTGGTCATCTATGAAGGCGAGCTTGAGTCGCTACGCCGGCACAAGGATGACGCGCAGAAGGTTGAAGCGGGCACCGAATGCGGCATCGCGGTCAAGAACTACAACGACGTCAAGGTCGGCGATCAGATCGAATGCTACGACCGCGAAGAAGTGCGTCGTAAGGTGAGTGCAGAGCAAAGCGGCGGGCGACGCGGCTAGATGGCGCGGTGACCTGAGTCGTGCCTTCGACCCGTGAATACCCGCGCGCCGCCCGAGTGGCGGTGCAACTGCAGCGTGAGATCGACGAACTGGTGCGCGAGCACTTTTCCGATGCCTGTCTCGATGGCATCACGATCACCAGCGTCGATGTCTCGCCTGACCTGCGCAATGCGCGGGTCTACGTCAGCCGCCTGGGCAAGCCCGTGGACGACGCCTGTGCCTTTTTGGAGAAGGTGCGCGGGCGGCTGCGCGGCTGGCTGGGCAAGCGCCTGAAACTGCGACGTGTTCCCGAACTCACTTTCCTGGCGGACGTGCTGCCGGATGAGGCAGATCGCATGAATCTGCTCATTCGTGAGGCGCGTGCCCGGGATCGTGACGAAGACGACGAGGACGCACCGGAGTAGGCATGGGGCGTCGTCGTAAGCCGTGGATGCGGGATGTCAATGGCATCCTGCTGCTGGATAAGCCGGAGGGCCTCAGCTCGAACCACGCGCTGCAGCGCGTCCGGCGTCTGTATTCGGCCGCCAAGGCAGGCCATACCGGCAGCCTTGACCCGCTGGCGACCGGCATGCTGCCGGTCTGCTTCGGGCCCTGCACCAAACTCAGCCACTATCTGCTTGATGCCGACAAGCACTACACGGTCGGCATGCGATGGGGTGCGCGTACCACCACGGGGGATGCCGAAGGCGAGGTCGTCGAAGAAAATGCGATCCGTCCCGATGCGGCGACCGTGGCGCGTGCCGCTGAGGCCTTCGTCGGCGAAATCGAGCAGGTGCCGCCAATGTACTCGGCTGTGCACCACCAGGGGCGACGCCTCTATGAAATCGCACGCGAGGGCGGGGAGGTCGAGCGCCCGAGCCGGAGCGTGACGATCTATGCGCTAGATGTCGGCGTGACGGAGGGCGACATCCTGCAGCTGAGCCTGCGCTGCTCCAAGGGCACCTACGTGCGCACCCTGGTCGAGGATCTCGCCCGCGCCTGCGGGGCACTGGCCTACGTGGGCTGGTTGCGCCGCGATTCCGTCGGGCCGTTCGCGACCGCTGCAATGCACCGTATGGACGATGTTGAGTCCGCGGCCGAGCAGGGGGCGGCGGCGCTGGACGCGTTGCTTCTGCCGCCTTCCGCTGCGCTTACGGATTGGCCAGCGGTTACGCTCGACGCGGCGCGGGCCTTCTACCTGTCGCGGGGGGAAGCGGTGCGCGTGGCCGCAGCCCCGTCACGTGGACGGGTGGCCATTTTCGGCCCGAGCCACGACTTGCTCGCGCTGGGCGAGATCGATGCCGATGGCATGGTTGCCCCGCGACGCATGATGCAGCTTCCCGCCTAGGCTGTATTACTTGTATCCCCTCAGTGGGCACCGCTACAATAGCGGGCTTTACAAACATCCTTAGTAGAATTTCGGAGCGGTTGATCTATGTCCCTTGATGCAGATTCGAAGCGTGCTGTCGTAGAGAAGTTCCAGCGCGAGCCCAACGACACCGGTTCGCCGGAAGTACAGGTAGCGCTGCTCTCGGAGCGCATCAAGACGCTGGGCCCGCACTTCGAGAAAAACAAGAAGGACCATCACTCGCGCCGCGGGCTGCTCAAGATGGTCAATCAGCGGCGCAAGCTGCTGGACTACCTCAAGCGGAAGGATGTCAGCCGGTATCAGAGCCTGATTTCCGAGCTCGGCCTGCGCCGATAGGCGCTGCCCTCCCTTTACCAACTCGAGGATTCCATGGCGCCCAGCGATACGCGCGTTAGCATTTCTTTCCCTTTCGGTGGCCGTACGGTCACGCTTGAGACCGGCGCGATGGCTCGCCAGGCCAGCGGCGCAGTCAAGGTCACCATGGACGACACGGTCGTCCTCGTCACGGTTGTTGCCAAGAAGGAGGCCCGTCCGGACCAGAACTTCTTCCCGCTGACGGTCGACTATCAGGAGCGCTCCTACGCCGGCGGCCGTATTCCGGGCAGTTTCTTCCGTCGTGAGGGACGACCCACCGAGAAGGAGACACTGACCAGTCGCCTGATCGATCGCCCGCTGCGTCCGCTGTTCCCGGACGGCTTCATGAATGAAGTGCAGATCATCGCCACGGTGCTGTCGCACAATCCCGATGTGGACGGTGATATCCCGGCCATGATCGGTGCTTCCGCCGCGGTTGCGCTTTGCGGCGTGCCCTTCAATGGTCCCATCGGCGCCGCTCGCGTGGGCTATGCGGAGGGAGAGTACATCCTCAACCCCTCGGCGACGCAGCTGGAAAGCTTACAGCTGGATCTGGTGGTTGCCGGTACCAACGAAGCCGTGCTGATGGTGGAATCGGAAGCCCAGCAGCTCTCCGAGGAGATTATGCTCGGTGCGGTGCTGTTCGGTCACGAACAGATGCAGGCGGCCATCAAGGCCATCAACGAGCTGACCGAGAAAGCCGGCCAGCCGCGCTGGGAATGGACGCCACCGGCCGATGCAGGCGTGGTGCTCGAGGCCGTCCGCGCCGAAGCGGGCGACCGCATGGCGCAGGCCTTTGCCATCACCGACAAGCTCGAGCGGCGCGACCGTGTTGCCGAAGTCAAGACGGCGGTCAAAGAAGCGCTGTGCAGCGGCGACAATGCGCGCTATGACGAACAGCGCGTCGGCGATGCGCTGCATACGCTGGAAGCGGAAGTCGTCCGTCACCGCATTCTCGATCAGCAGCCGCGCATCGACGGGCGTGACACCCGTACCGTGCGGCCGATCGAAATCGAGGCCAAGGCTCTGCCGCGCACGCATGGTTCGGCAGTTTTCACGCGCGGGGAAACCCAGGTGGTGGCGATCACGACCTTGGGTACCGCGCGCGACGCGCAGCTGATCGACGCCATCGATTCCACCTACAAGGATACCTTCCTGCTGCATTACAACTTTCCGCCCTATTGCGTGGGCGAGACCGGGCGTCTCGTCACCAAGCGGCGCGAAGTCGGCCACGGCCGGCTCGCCAAGCGCGCGCTCGCGGCCGTGATGCCGGATCTGGAAAAGGAATTCCCCTACGTCGTGCGCGTGGTTTCGGAAGTGACTGAATCCAACGGGTCGAGCTCCATGGCGACCGTCTGTGGCGGCTGTCTTTCGCTGATGGATGCCGGCGTACCGATCAAGGCGCCGGTGGCCGGTGTGGCCATGGGCCTGATCAAGGAAGACGACCGTTACGCAGTGCTGACCGACATCCTCGGCGACGAAGACCACCTGGGCGATATGGACTTCAAGGTGGCGGGCACGGCGGATGGCGTGACCGCGCTGCAGATGGATATCAAGATCAACGGCATCACCGCCGAGATCATGAAGGAAGCGCTCGCGCAGGCCAATGAAGCCCGGATGCATATCCTCGGCGAGATGAACAAGGTGCTTGCCGCACCGCGTACGGAGATGAGTGAGTGGGCGCCGCGCATCACCACCATCAAGATCAATCCGGACAAGATCCGCGAAGTGATCGGCAAGGGCGGGGCGACGATTCAGGCCCTGACCAAGGAAACCGGCGCGGCGATCGATATCGACGATGATGGCGTGGTGCGCATCTCCGCGGTCGATAAGCAGGCGACCGATATGGCGGTGGCGCGCATCCAGGCGCTGACGCGTGAGGTTGAGGCCGGCGACATCTACGAAGGTAAAGTTGCCCGCATCATGGATTTCGGCGCTTTTGTCACGATCCTGCCCGGCAAGGACGGTCTGGTGCACATTTCTCAGATCGCGGAAGAGCGCGTCGAGAACGTCACCGATGTCCTCAAGGAAGGTGACGTTGTTCGCGTCAAGGTGCTGGAAGTGGACAAGCAGGGGCGTATCCGCCTGTCCATGAAAGCACTCGCAGCAGAAGCCTAGGCGGTTCCCCCGCCACGCGATTTCGCGATTCGAGTCGGCCTTGGCCCGCGGGGCAAGGTCGACTCGGGATCGGGGGATTCGGGTGCGCGGTGCGGTTGCAGTACTGCGCAGTCTTGGTGCATAAAACACCCATAAAAAAAGCCCCCTGTAGACAGGGGGCCAAGTGCGAGAAAGACACAGAGGTCTTTCTGGAGGAGACCTGGTAAAAACATAGGGAGTTAGAAAAAATTGGCCCGCCCCGAGCGGGCTTCTTTTTTCTCTATGTTTGTTGCGGTGCAGTATAAGCCCTCACTCCCAAGCTGTCAATGTCGCGACGCACAAAATAATATGTGCAAAAACAGCGGTATAGCTTTGTTACCGGTTAAAAATGACGCAAGCGTCACAGAAAAATGACGCCGGCGTCAGCCAAATGGGTCCCGCACCACCCAAAATGGGACGTCTGTATCCCGCAGGCGAATGCCCCGCGGCCAGCGGTTCGCCCACCGGGCATCAATCGCCGGCGGCGTCCAGGAAGCGCTGCGCGATGGCGCTCACTTCTCCACTGATTGGGTCGACGAGAGGGATCTCGCGCCATTCCGGGCCGTGACGTCGTGGATCACCGTGCTGATCAGCCTGGAGCGGGCGCGGGCGGTCCACAACGCGCAAGATCAGCAGGGCGTCCCGCTCAAGAATTTCCTGTAGCGCATACACGTGGCCGTCGAGCTGCACGCGCGCACCCAGGCGCGCGCGCAGCAGTGTGACGAGCCGTCCATAGGCTTCGGGGTTCAGCCTGCGCTCCCGCCCTGGCCCTGGCGCGTTGCTGCCTCGTCTGCCGCAGCTGTGTCATCCGTGTCTGGCGCAGGCGTCGGCTCGTCGTCGCCTGTCTCCGCGTTGGGGGCCACCGGCGTTGAGGAAGCGGGCGCAGGCGCACTGTCGTTACCAGTGTCTTCAGCCATGGGTGGCTGTGCGACCTTGTTGTCCAGCGCAGGCGCCTCGTCTTCGGCAGCGGCGATGAGCCGGGGTACGAAGTTGTCTTTTGCCTCATCGCGCGGCGGTGCCGGCTCGACAAAGGTCACGGGCTCCGCATCTTCGGGACTGCCGGCTTGCACCAGACGCGGAACGAAATCGCCGGTGTCGTCATTCTTGCTGTTCGCCGCAGTCGGCTGCGCTGCCGGTTCCTGGGTCTCCGACACCTTGGGGGTGTCAGCGGGCGCGGGAGGGGCTTCCGGCCTATCTTCCTCGGTCTCGTCAGGGCTGGCGAAATCATTCTCATCCGCCGACGCTGCCGCGGCTGTTGTGTCCGTCGCCTCAGAGGCTCCTTCCGACGGCGTGTCCTCCGTCGCCGTTGTGGTGGCGCTGGTCGCCGCGCTGCCAGCCGTGTCTGCGATTGGCGCAAGCGTGGTGGCCTCTGCCGTGACTGTGGCTTCTTCGGTCACGTCCTGTTGCGCAGCGGCAGCCGCTGGTGCAGGCTCCGGCGCTGCCGTGGGTTCCGCGCTGGGCGCTTCCTGCGGCGTGTTTTCAGTGGTGCCATGCGCAGCAGACTCCTCGCCGGAAGTCTCCGCGCGCGTCTCCTCCGGTGCGGCGGCGCTTTGCTCGCTCGTGTCCTCCCATGGGCGAGACGGGGGCGGGGGCGCCACGATGGCGTCGGCCGGAATCCGTCGACCGGCCCCGCGGGCTGTTTCGGCGCCTGCAGT
>JALEHA010000133.1 GCA_022763315.1 Algiphilus sp. | reverse complement strand
GTGCATGGCGATCTGCCCCTGTCGATGCGCATCCTGCGCGATCTGCTTGGCGTGGACGTCGATCGGGTCCGGGTCGACAACGCCGAGGAGTGGGGCCGGCTGCGCACCTTTGCGCGCACCTTCATCCCGGATGCGGTCGACATCATTGAACACTACGACGGCGCCGCCCCCATCTTCGACCTGTTCGGCGTCGAGGACGATCTCAATCGCGCCCTGGACCGCCGCGTCCCCCTGAAGTCGGGCGGTCATCTGGTCATCGATCAGACCGAGGCCATGACCACGGTGGACGTCAACACCGGTGCCTACACCGGGCACCGCAACCTCGAGGAAACCGCGCTCAAGACCAATCTGGAGGCCGCCCAGGCGATTGCCCGCCAACTGCGGCTGCGCAATCTCGGCGGCATCATCATCATCGACTTCATCGACATGCACGATCCGCAGCATCGCGAGCAGATCACCCGCCTGCTCGAACGCTGTCTGGCACGGGATCCGGCGCGCAGCGTGGTCTGCCCGCTGTCGCCGCTTGGTCTGGTGGAGATGACACGCAAGCGCACGCGCGAATCGCTTGGCCACATCCTGTGCGAGCCCTGTCCGGCCTGCGAAGGGCGGGGCTATCTCAAGACCGTGGAAACGGTGTGCTACGAGATCTTCCGGGAAGTGCAGCGCTCCGCGCGCCAGTTCGAGGCGCAGGCCTTTCTGGTGCTGGCGGCGGTGCCGGTCATCGAGCGCCTGCGCGATGATCTTTCGGTGGGGCTGGCGGAGCTGGAGGAACAGCTTTCCCGTCCGGTGCGCCTGCAGCCCGAACCCCAGTACCTGCAGGAAAGCTTCGACGTCGTTCCGATATGACGCGCGGTACAGGCAGCCTGCGTAGGCGCTGGCAGCGTGGGCGGTCAGGGACCGCCGCGTTGCTCGCCATCCTGCTCGGCGCCGGCGCATCCATGGCGTTGCATTTTGGCGCCAGCGCCTGGGTCGCCAGTGAGCGGCCTGCGCTCGAACAATTGCTCGGCGACGCCACCCGCGCCCCGGCGCGGATCGGTACGGTACGCCTGGTCTGGGAGGGCTTGGAGCCAACCCTCGAGTTGCATGACGTGCGCCTTCTGATGGTGGAGTCCGGCACCGCGCCGCTGCGTGTCGGCAGCATGCGGCTGGGCGTCGACTGGATGGCCTTGCTCGGGGGCGAGATCGCACCGCGCAACCTGACCATCCGTGGGCTTTCCCTGCGCGTCAATGAGGATGCAGACGGGCATTGGCGGATCGGCTTGCGCGAACGCCGCGTCCGTCCAGAACTGGAAACGGTACTGCGCTTCATCGCCCGTTTCGAGCAGATCCAGCTGGAAGCGATCCAGCTGCAATTGCTCGGCCATGACCATGCGCAGCCGGTCTCTCTGTTCGTGCAGCGGGCGGCGTTGGGCACGGAGCGCGGCGGGTGGCGTGTGCACCTTGAGGCACTCGACAGTGCGCGCAGTGGGCGTCTGACCGCCGATGGCTTCGTGCGCGGCACGGCGGAGGCCCCCGCGCGCTGGCGACACAGCTGGCAGCTCACCTTTTCCGGCAGCCACGATTTCTCGGCATCGGTTGGTGCGCTTCTGCCCGAGCTGAAAGGCCTGCCGGAATTGGTGGGCGCGCAGCTGCGTCTGGATGTACAGCGTCAGGGGCGACGCAGTGATGGCCCCTGGCTAGTGGACGTACAGGCACGCAGCCGTCAGTTGCGCGTGGCGCATGGACAGGCGCTGGATGATCTGCGCCTGGACGGCAATCTTCGCGTGCACGGCGAAGGTTTCGAATGGAGCGTTCCCGCGGTCTATGCCAACGGCGCGCAGCAGGCGGCCCAGCTGCAAGTGGCGCTGCGCGACGCCGGCCGACGCCTCGATATCTCCGCACAGATGGTGCAGGGCCGTTTGCTTTCGCCCTGGCTGCGCGCGTGGACACAGGGCACGGCACCCCGTCTCAGTGGCAACGTGTCGGCGTTGCAGGCGCACTGGCAGCGCGGGCCGGACGCCGAGGCCTGGGTGCTGTCACGCGCCGTCGCCCAGCTGCGGGATCTCGCACTCGCCGGCAACCAGTACAGCATCGACGGCATCCACGGCCGACTCGAAGCCTATGCGGACGGCGGCCGCATGACGGTGGCGCCAGGAGCGCTGACCGTGCGCCTGCCGGAGCATCTCTACGCGCCGCTGCGCTTCGATGAAGCCAGTGCCGATCTGCAATGGCAGCGCCAATCGGAGGCGACGGAGGGCTGGCAGGTGGCGCTTGATGCGCTCAACCTGCGCATGGGCAGTCTCGAAGCGACGGGTGACGGGCGGCTCCAGTTGCCGGTGGATGCCGCCCCGGCGATTGCGCTGGATCTGGACCTTGCCGCAGAGGATGTCAACGACGCCAAACCCTTCATGCCGCGTGTCTGGAAGCCGCAACTGCGCGAATATCTGGCGCGTGCCATCGAGGCCGGACGCGTGCGTCAGGGGCGTCTGCAATTCGAGGCGCGGCTGAAAGAGGGCTTCTGGAAGGCCGCCGCTACGCGCTTCGCCATTGACCTCTCGGTAGAGGCGGCGCGCATGCGCTTCCAGCGGCGCTGGCCCGTGCTCTCCGATATCCAGGCCGAGGTGGCGATCGGCCGGGACGGGATTCGCGTCGACGCTGAGCGCGGCAGCATCGGGGGCATGCGGCTGCGTAACGTACGCGTCGCCATCGACCAGTTCCGCGACAGCGAGCTCGCCGCCGCACTCACGCACGAAGCGAGCCTGCCGGCCTGGTATGCGCTGCTGCGCGCCACGCCGTTGTCGCGCAATCTGCGCGGCCTGCTTGAAGAGACACAGCCGGAAGGGCGTGCACGACTGACACTGGATCTGAGGGTTCCGCTGCGTGAACCGGATGCGGCGGTGGCCCGCGGTGAAGTGGCGCTCGATGGTGCGCAACTGTTTGTGGACGCCATCGACGCGACCCTGCGCGATATCCGCGGCACCCTGTTCTTCGCCAACCATGCGGTGGCCGCCGATGCCATCCAGGCGCGCCTGCACGGCCGCTCGGTGCAGGTTGGTCTCGACACCGACGAAGGCATGCAACGCCTGTCGGCGCGGACGGAGGTGGACATCGGCGACCCTCAGGGTCTGGCCCGATTTCTGCCGGTGTGGTTGCAGCCCTACTTGGAGGGCGTGCTGCCATTGGATCTGCGTTTGAATCTGCGTGCCATCGACGGCCGGAATGCGCTGTCGCTGCGACTGGGTAGTGCGCCTTTATCGTCGCGACTGCCCTTGCCGCTGCGGGTGCAACCGGAAAAGGGACGCGACGCCATCGTCCTGGATGCGCAATTGGCCCAGGGTGCGGTGGAGTCCTTCGTGCTGCGCTGGCCTGGCAAGCTGATGGTCGCGCGCGATCCAGAACACACCCGGGTGCACCTCGGGCCGGGCAGCGCGCCGGCGGCGCGTGCGCCCGGCGTGCACTTGAGCGGCCATGCCCAGCGGCTCGCCCTGCTTGAGTGGCTGGCGCCGGTACGGGCGATGACGGCATCGACGACACCCGATGGAGCGCCCGCGCCGTCGCGCTCGGGTGGCGGCCTGGCATCGGCGCAATTGACCGTGTCGCAACTGGGTCTTGGTCCGGTGGTGTTGCCCGACCTGGCCTTGCGTTACGGCATCGAGGCAGATCAGCGGCGATTGGACATCGACGGCAGCAGCCGGGGCACCCTGCATTTCCGGGACAGCGGCCGAGGTCAGATCGAGGCACGGATGGAAAGACTCAAGCTGCTGCGCGGCGGCACGGAGGCCGCGACGTCTGCCTCCAACGCGGTCCAGCCCGCCGAGGCGGACGCCATGGCAACGACGGACGCCTTGTGGTCGCCAGAGCGGCTGCCGGGGCTTGATTTGTTGGTTGGGGAGATTCTGTTCGAGGACTTCAGTGTCGGTGCCCTCGATCTGCGCCTGGAGCCGCGTCCCCGCGGCGTGGCGATGACCAAGCTGCGGCTGAGCGAAGGCGGCGTCAACATCAGCGCGACGGGGCATTGGCTCGGCACCGAAGCGGCGGCGGAGAATGCCGCGCGCGGCATGCGTCTTGACGCGGAACTGCAGACGCGGGCGATCGACCCCCTGCTGACGGCTTTGGGCTATGCCCGTACCCTGCGTGCCGAGCAGTTCCGCGCCAAGGCCGAGCTGCAATGGGACCGACTGGGCGGCATGGCGCGGCTGGCCAAGGCCGAGGGCCGGCTAGAGGTAGAGGCGAGCAATGGCAGCATCGCTGCCGTAGAGCCAGGGGCGGGGCGGATGCTTGGCTTGTTCAACTTCTTTGCATTGCCGCGCCGCTTCGGCCTGGATTTTCGCGACGTTACGGCCAGTGGGCTTGCCTTCGATACCTTGTCCGGCCGTTTCGATCTGGGCGGCGGCAATGCCGTCACCGACGATCTCACGGTCAACGGGCCATCGCTGCGCGTGGAAGTCGACGGACGCATTGGCCTGGCCGCGCAGGACTACGATCAACGCATCCGCATCTATCCCGACGTCTCCGGCGGTATGACCATCGGCGGCGCAGTGCTGGGCGGGCCGCTGGGCGTCGGCCTGGCCTTGCTCGCGCGAGAGGTCTTCGAAACCCCCATCGACGAGGCGACCAAGCTCAGCTACCGCCTTGTGGGGCCCTGGAACGACCCCCAGATTGTTCCCGAATCCATCGCCACGGCCAACGAGGAAGACAGCCGCCCATGAGCCGCCTGACCGCTGCCGTCCTGCAGATGAACAGTGCTGCGGACGTCGACGCCAACCTGGCCACCGTCCGCGGCGCCGCGGCGGAGGCTGCCGCAGCCGGAGTGCGACTGCTGGTGCTGCCGGAGAATTTCGCCTTCATGGGCGCGCACGCGCGCGACAAGCTGGCCATTGCCGAGGCGCCAGGAGATGGTCCGATTCAGCAGTGCTGCACCGAGCTGGCCCAGCGCCACGGCCTGTGGATCGTGGCGGGCACCATCGCGCTGCGTGATCCCGCTGAGGCGCAGCGCATCATCGCGGCCTCCCTCGTCTACGACGCGGAGGGCCGGGTGCGCGCCCGTTACGACAAGGCGCACCTCTTCGACGTCGAACTGCCCGAGGGCAGTTATCGCGAGTCCGCAACCATCGCGCCCGGCGCCGCCACCGCGGTGCTCAGCGATGGACCGACGGCGGCGCGCGGCGGCTTGTCCGTGTGCTACGACCTGCGTTTTCCCGAACTGTATCGACGGCACGCGCGGGAAGGCGCCTGCTGGCTGACGGTGCCTTCAGCCTTCACCCATGCCACCGGCCAGGCGCACTGGGCGCCGCTGCTGACCGCTCGCGCCATCGAGAACCAGTGTTTCGTGCTGGCGCCGAATCAGTGCGGCACGCACGCCGACGGACGCAGCACGTGGGGGCACAGCGCCATCATCGATCCCTGGGGGCGTTGGCTGGCGGCCTGTGAAGCACAGCCCGGGCTCGCCATTGCCGAGCTGGACTTCGGCGCCCAGGCCGAGCAGCGTCGACGTTTCCCGGTGCTGGCGCATCGTCGCATTTACACTTGAACGCACTTTCTGTCGCCCGGATGGCCTGTCCGGCGGCCTCACCACAGAGTTGATGATGCAAGAGCCCCTGCAATTCGCTGAATCCCGCCTCCTCGAACCGGCCAGCCTTGGCATGGCCGACATCGAGCGTGCGCTCGGCGCGCTGATGAAGCCGGGCGTGGACGCCGCCGATCTCTACTTCTCGGAAGGGCAGAGCGAGAGCTGGCTGTTCGAGGACGGCATCGTGCGTCGCGGCACGCACGGCAGCGAACGCGGCGTCGGCGTGCGCGCCATCGCGGGCGAGAAGGCGGGGCTGGCCTACAGCGACGAAATCACGGCGCCCATGCTGATGAATGCCGCCGGCCAGGCGCGCGCCATCGTGGACCATGGCCAGGCCGGCCGCGTGGCCGCGCTGGAGCCGCGTCGGGTCCGCCCGATCTATACCGCCGACAGCCCGCTCGAGAGCCTGCCCACCGAGGACAAGCTGGAGTTGCTGCGGCGCGCCGACGCGGCCGCACGTGCCGCCGACCCGCGCGTGGCGCAGGTGCAGGTGTCGCTGACCGGTGCGCGCAAGACGGTCTTGATCGCGCGCAGCGACGGCCTCGTCGCCAGCGATGTCCGGCCGATGGTGCGCCTCAATGTCAACGTCACGGTAGAGCACAACGGCCGCCGCGAGCAGGCCTCGACCGGTGGCGGCGGCCGTAGCGGCTACGCCTTCTTCCTCGACGGCGACAAGCCGGAGGCCTACGCCCGCGAAGCCGTGCGTATCGCCTGCGTCTTGCTGGAGGCCGACGCCGCGCCGGCCGGCACGATGCCGGTGGTGCTCGGTGCCGGCTGGCCCGGCATCCTGCTGCATGAGGCGGTGGGCCACGGCCTGGAGGGTGATTTCAACCGCAAGGGCAGCTCGGTGTACAGCGGCAAGGTCGGGCAGAAGGTGGCCTCCGATCTGTGCACGGTGGTGGACGAGGGCTGCATTCCGCACCGCCGCGGCTCGCTCACCGTGGACGATGAGGGCACGCCATCGGCGCGCAACGTCCTGATCGAGAATGGCGTGCTGCGCGGCTACATGCAGGACACCATCAACGCGCGCCTGATGGGCACCGAGTCCACGGGCAACGGGCGTCGCGAGTCCTACGCGCATCTGCCCATGCCGCGCATGACCAACACCTATCTCATGCCGGGGCCGCACGATCCGCAGGAGATCATTGCCTCGGTCGATCGCGGGTTGTACGCGGTCAATTTCAACGGCGGCCAAGTTGACATCACCTCCGGCAATTTCGTGTTCTCGACCTCCGAGGCCTATCTGATCGAGAACGGCAAGGTGACCCGACCGGTCAAGGGCGCCACGCTCATCGGCAATGGTCCTGACGCGCTGTCCCAGGTCGACATGCTGGGCAATGACCTGATGCTCGACCCCGGCATCGGCGTCTGCGGCAAGGAAGGCCAGGGCGTGCCGGTAGGGGTGGGACAGCCCACGCTGCGCATCGGCGGTCTTACCGTTGGTGGCACGCAGACGGGCTGAGGCGTGGCCCAGCGGCGTCCGCGCGGCGAACTGCGCATCATCGGCGGTACCTGGCGTTCGCGGCGCATTCGATTTGCCGACACCGAGGTGCGACCCACTCCGGACCGGGTCCGCCAGACCACCTTCGACTGGCTGGCGCCGCGCATCCGCGGTGCACGCGTGCTGGATCTCTGCGCCGGCAGTGGCGCGATGGGACTGGAAGCGCTGTCGCGCGGGGCCACCGAAGCCGTCTTTGTCGACGCGGGACGGGCCCAGATCACCGCCATCCAGGCTGCCCTGGAGCTGCTCCAGGCCGGAGCGCGCGCGGTCGCCGTGCAGCAGGACGCATTGCAGTGGCTGCAAGGCGCGTCAGGGCGCAAGCCCTTCGATATCGCCTTCGTCGACCCGCCGTACGCGGCCGGCCTGTGGGCGCGGCTGCTGCCGTCGCTGGCGGACTGCATGGCGACGGATCACCGGCTCTACATCGAGTGGCCGCGCGCCGAGGAGCCGGAATTTGGGGTGTCGCTGCAGTGGCACCGGACATCCAAGGCGGCTGCGGTAAGCTACGGCCTCGCAAGTTTTGCAGACGGAACCCAACCCGACGTCGAAGGAGGAACGGCATGCCCGGAGTGACGGCAGCCTACAGCGGCACATTCGATCCGGTGACTTTCGGCCACACCGACATCATCGCGCGTGCTGCGGTCATGTTCGAGCGCCTGATCGTCGCGGTGGGCCTGAATCCGTCGAAGAATCCGCGCTTTTCCATCGACGAGCGCGTGGCCCTGATCGAAGCGACAGTGGAGGAGGCGGGGCTGCACAATGTGTCGGTGAAGCCTTTTGATGGTCTGATTGTCGACTTCGCCCGCGAAAACAATGTCAGCGTGCTGGTGCGCGGTGTGCGCACCGTCACCGATGTCGACTACGAGAAGCAGATGGCCATCATGAATCGTGATCTCTTTCCGCAGCTCGATACCGTCATGCTGGCGCCGTCGCCGGAGTATGCGCATCTGTCTTCGTCGCTGGTGCGCGAGCTCACTGGGCTCGGCGCGCCGGTAGAGAAATACGTTCCCAAGCCGGTCCTGCCGGAGCTGCTCGCCCGCTTCGGCCGGCAAAGCTGAGCCCATGGCGCTGAAGATTACCGACGCCTGCATCAATTGCGATGTCTGCGAGCCCGTGTGCCCGAACGGTGCGATCTATCAGGGCGAGGAAATCTACGAAATCGATCCGGCGCTGTGCACCGAATGCGTTGGGCATTTCGACGAACCGCAGTGCCAACAGCTCTGCCCGGTGGATTGCATCCCGCTCGATCCGGACCATCCGGAGACGCAGGATCAGCTCATGGCAAAGTATCAGCGTCTCACGCAGGACAGCAGCAACTAGCCTTCGCCCATGCCCCCATCGGCGATGACCAGCCCACGCCCCATGCACCCCCTGGAGTCTTCATGCGAGCCGTGATTGCGCGCGCCACCTTCGCCCTTGTTCTGTGCCTGAGCACGCAGACCGTTCTGGCCCGCACGGTGGAGGTCTACCGCCCACCCGCGGAAGCCGTGGCCTCGGCCCACCCCATCGCCACCCAGGCCGGCCTGGACGTGCTGGCGGCCGGCGGCAATGCCTTCGACGCGGCGGTGGCCGTGGCGGCGACGCTGGCGGTGGTCGAACCCTATGGCTCCGGCATCGGTGGCGGCGGCTTCTTCCTGCTGCACCGCAATGGCGCCGATCTGAACGTCATGATCGACGCCCG
>JALEHA010000014.1 GCA_022763315.1 Algiphilus sp. | reverse complement strand
ACGACGCCATCGTCAGCGACTATCAGTACGACCTCTGGCGACTGGCGATCAGCGTGGTGCTGAATGCACGCGAGCATGCGCGTTTCGACCGTGCGGTCATCGTCAAGGCGCTCCGCCATCTCGCCAAGGGCTATCTCGAAACCGTGACGGATCGGGATGCGTACGAGGATCCGTCAGCGGTGCATGTCACCGCCGATACCGCCTCCGCACCGCTCAAGGCCTTTCTTGAAAAGACCGCGCGCAAAGAGAGCCGCGGCAAGATGCTGCGCAAATGGACCCGCGTGCAGAAAAATGGCAAGCGCGTCTTCGACGGCGCGCATCCCAAGCTCAAGCGTCTGTCGCCCACCCAGCGCAAAGCCTTCGTTCAGGCCTTCAGCGCCTATCAGGACGCCCTGCAGGCGCAACGCCAGCAGGCCTGTCACTTCTTCCGCGTCAAGGATGTGGTGCGGCGGGAACGCGCCGGCACCGGCTCTCTGGGGACACCGCGCTACTACGTACTGATCGAGGGTGAAGCAGAGGGCGAGCACGACGACATCATTCTCGACGTCAAGCGGCAGGACGGCCCCGCGGCGCATGCGGCCATGAGTGCCGAGGAGCGGGATACCTATCACAGCGTCTTCGCCCACGAAGGCGAGCGTCATGCCAGCGCCTTCCGCGCACTGGCCGAGCATCCGGATCAGTATCTGGGCTGGCTGCAGCTTGAAGACGGAATGTACTCGGTGCGCGAGCGCTCTCCCTTCAAGCAGGATTTCCCCACCGACCGCCTCGAAGCGAAGAAGGATGTCTACCGCCTCGCGCGCCAGTGGGGCCAGATCCTTGCCACGGAGCATTGCCGCGCCGGCCGTGTACTGAACGAGGACGCGCCCAGCACTTTCGAACAGGCTTTGCGTGATCGCAGCGCCGGCCGTGAGGCGGCCTTTATCCGTCTGCTGGTCGCCATAGCCACCCATTACGCGGATTGCGTTACTGTCGATCACGCCCGCTTCTGTCAGGGCCTTTGCTAGCGCCCGCCGATAGGGGGGCGCTAGCAGGGAATGCTGCTAGTCTGCCTGTCGGGCTTGGCGCAGAAGGAGCGCGATGATGCTACTCGGTCTTGGTGTGCTGCTGTGGGCGGTCACGCATCTCTTCGTGGCGATGGCGCCGGGGGCGCGGCAGCGTCTGGTCGACCGCCTCGGGTTGGGGCTCTACAAGGGGCTGTTCTCGCTCGTCATCCTGTTGTCGCTGCTGATCATCGTACTGGGCTGGCAGGCCATGCCACCGACCTCGGCCTACGTGCCCCCCATCGGGCTGCGCCATGCCACCTTGTTGCTGGTGCCGATTGCGGTGGTGCTGTTCATTAGCGCGCGCGCCCCCACCGACATCAAGCGCGTCATCCGGCATCCACAGCTCACCGGCGTCAAGCTCTGGGCAGTGGCGCATCTGCTGGCCAATGGCGAATGGCGTTCACTCATCCTCTTCGGCGGTTTTCTCGCCTGGGCGGTGCTGGAAGTGATCTTCATCAAGCGCCGCGACGGCGCCTGGGTGAAGCCGGCGCCGGTGGGTGCTACCCGCACCCTGGTGAGCGCCCTCATCGGACTGGTTTTGGCCGTGGTGCTGATCGTCATCCATCCCTGGATCGCGGGCCGGCCGGTCATCGTCATGGGTTAGTCGCGGGCATGGCTGCCGGCGTCGCCGGCCGCCACGCCGCATTTTTTGCAGGCGGAGCGCATCGCTTTTGCCGCGTGGCTACGCATCGGTCATCATCATCGGCACCTTTTCGCCGAGCCTCCAGCATGAAGCCGCCTGCCGCCAGTGACACACGCGAGTTGGGACTGGAACTGGGATTGCTCGCGCTGCGCTACTTCGCGGGCACCGATGCCTTGCACTACGGTCTGTGGGACGAGGATCTGACGCCTTGCCTGGCCAATATCGCCGAGGCCCAACGCCGATACACCGAGTTTCTGCTCGATCATGTACCGCTGGCGGCGCGCAGCGTGCTCGATGTTGGGTGCGGCGCGGGTGTGGTGGCACAACGCCTGCTCGAGCGCGGACACGAGGTCACCTGCGTCTCGCCTTCGGCGGTGCTTGCGGCGCGCACGCGCGAGCGGCTCGGCAGCGCCGTGACGCTTCATGAGTGTCGCTTCGAGCACTTGCATACCGAGGCGCGTTTCGACGTCGTGCTGTTCAGCGAAAGCTTTCAATACATCCCGATGGAGCGGGCGCTGTCACATGCCCGCACGCTGCTGCGGCCCGGTGGCTGTATCGTCATCTGCGACTTCTTCAAGACCGAGGCGGAGGGCAAGGGGCCGATGGGCGGCGGGCACCGCTATCGCCACTTCGCACCGGCGCTCGAGAACAACGGCCTGCGGGTCCGTCATGAGGTCGACATTACGGCGCGCGTTGCGCCCACGATGGCGGTCTACGAAGCGCTGCGTGCGGAACTGGCCGGCCCGGCGGCCGAATTGCTGGGCCGCTATGCGCGTGCGCACTACCCGCGCCTCAGCCGGTGGGGCGCTTGGTTGATGCGTCGACGCCTGAACCGCCTGCAGCGCAAGTATCTGAGTGGCGCACGCAATCCGGAAGCCTTCTGCCGCTGGAAAAGCTACCGCCTGATCGTGCTGAGCGCGCAGGCGACGCGCCCCGAGCCGGCACAGCCGCGCGGCAGGGGCAGGGTCATGACCTGGTGGCCGCTGGCGGTCTGCCTGGTGTAGCGCATGCCGCCGCGCTAGGGGCGGTCGGCCTGTGCCTGTGCAGGCCGCACGACCGTGGGGCCGAGGTTGTCAATCACTTCCTGCGCGTCGAAGACATCAATGGTCTGGTCGGTGGGCGCCGCTTCCAGCAGCTTGACGACGGCCGAGGCGCGGTAGCTCTCCGCCCCGCGTGCGGGAAAGCTGTCGACGATGATCAGGCTGCCGCCGACGGGGCCGCCGTACCAGCCATAGCCGCCGAAGCCGGTGCCCACACCGGTGACCACGGTGTTCTGCTGCACGTCGCGCTGAACGTCCTGGACGCTCGGTACGAAGTAGCGATAGCCGCGTTCCAGGGTGAGCTCCGCGGCGCGGTAGAGCAGGTAGTTTTCCACGGTCTCCCGCGGGGTCAGGAAATTGCCGCGGAACACGACGCGCACGCGATCCCGTTCCAGCGCCTGGTCGCTGTAACCGTGCTCGCCGTCGGCTGGACGCGCCTGGTAGGGCGTCGGTCCGGAAACGCAGGCGCTCAACAACAGCAGGCTGAGGCAGGCAAGGGCTGCTTTCATGTCGGTCGTAATGGGCAGGGTGTACCGCTTAGAGCCGGTCATCGCTGCAGCGTTCCCTTCCAATCACGACGGCGGCGCGCCCGCCGCCACCGTTACGGGTTCGGGTCCGCGCTGCTTCTGGCTCCCAGCATCAGCAACAGGGCGGCAAACAGCGTCACCGCGCCGATGATGGCGGGCACGAAAGCGAGCGCACCGGCCAGGCTGGCTTCTCCCAGCGGCGAATCATGCAGGCTGAGGCCGTGGTTTGGCGCGAACATGCCGAACAGATAGAACAGGGCGTTGCCCCACACCGCGACGATTACCCCCCAGCTCACTATCGCAGCGCGCCCACCGGAGAGCACCAGCGCCTTGAGCGCCACCGCCAGGGCAATGGCCATGATGCCGTTCATCAGCATGCCGATGTGGAGGATGCGCCATCCGCGGGCGCTTCCGGGTATCTCCATGTCCATGAACACCGGGACCGGCGAAAAAGAGATGCCGCCAAGCATCTCGAAGGTGAGAAAGAATCCGCCGATCATGGCAAGCAGCATTGAAGCGATGCCGTTCTTCATCATGCGATGTGCGTGTGCGTGGTTCATGGCTCCCCCTGGTTGGTTTGGATTCCCGCTGGTCGCTGGCGGGCTTCATTCCCTCGTCTGAAAGGATTATGCTGCATGTATCGCGTATGCGTAGTCCGCACGCGCCACCAAAGCACCCGCAGTGGTGCAGGAGAAGACAATGGCCACGGTTGCCGCCCACCCCATGCAGGGCTTCCCGGTACGTCCGCTGAAGTTCACCATCGACGAACTCAGTGAGGAGGACTTCCTGTGGAGCCCGCACAGGCCTGAGCTCGCGGTTTTTCTCAACGCGCTCGGCGTTCACGTCCCCTACTTCGAACGCTACCTGGTGCACAGCATGCGCCAGGCCCGGGAGCGGATCACCGACCCCGAATTGCGTCGGGACGCCACCGCCATCATTGGACAGGAAGCCCACCACGCCCACAATTTCCTGAAGCTCAATGCCCGGCTGGCGGAACGCTATCCGCGCATGCCGGAATTTGAGGCGACCAACAAGCACTATTTCGAAGGCGCCGCCGGGCGGGACAGTCTCAAGCGGCTGACGGGCTTCACGGCGGGGTATGAGACCTTCACCTTTCTGGCGGGTGCGATCATCCTGCAGAACCACCCGCGCTGGCTGGCCGATGCCCAGCCGGTCATGAATGCGCTCTGGGTATGGCACCAGGTCGAGGAGGTTGAGCACGGCGCGGTGGCCATCGATGTCTACCGCCACCTCTATGGCGACCACGAGTGGTACCGGAAGTGGATGGTGCTGGTGGCGCTCACCCACATCTTCCGCGAGACCTTTGCGGCGTACTTCCACATGGTGCGCGTGGAAGGGTGGCTGCGGCGGCCACGCCGTGCGCTGCGCAGCGTGGGTTTCTTCCTGTACCTGGGCGGGGTCTTTCTGAAGAACGCGCTGCCGGCCTTCCGGCGCGGCTACGATCCCCGCCGCCATCCGCTGGTCACCGATGGACAGAGTCCGATCCAGATCGCCTGGAGGCACTACGCAGCCGCGGGCGGCAACGTACTGGCCATCGACCGCGACAAGATGGCGGAAATCCTCGGGGTGGCGCGCTACGGCGATCCAGCCGACGGCTAGGCAAACCGCCTGATTGCAAGCCGGGCATCGACAATACTTCGGCAAAGCGGTGCGAATTACTAAGGAATTGCGATGCGCAGCGCGCACTGCGGCTGGCATGCTGTGCGATCTACTTTTGACACGCGCTGACCTAACTGGCGGCACAGCCTGGAGAAATGCGATGCAGACCCGTACTCGCACGCTCGCGATATCCCTTTTCACAGCCCTTCTGGTCGCCGGATGCGGGAGCAGCGATGCGCCCAGCACGGGCCCTGCGGGCGACGGGAATGGGGGCGGCAACGGTGGCGGCGTCGCGCCGGGCCGCACGCTCAGTGTGCCGATAGGGGCCAATGCCACCCAGGAGGCGATCGAAGCCTTCATTCGCGCCCGACCGGGGGACACGATCCGCTTCGACTGCGGCTTTTATGATCTGACTTCCACCTTGCTGCTGACGCAGACCGAGGGGGTCACCATCAAGGGCTGCGGCATGGACGAGACGGTGTTGTCCTTCCGCAATAGCGACGGCGTGGAAGGCCTTCTTATCGACGAAGTGCGCGGCGTGGTGATCGAAGACCTGACCGTCGCCGATCCGGCCGGCAACGGCATCGAGATGCGCAATGTCGATCACGGCACCGTGCGTGGCGTACGCGCTTTCTGGTCCTCCGGTGGCGGGCGCGAATCGCCCAACCCGGTGACGGCGGACAACTACGCGGGCGATGATTCGCCGCTGCATGTGGCCTGTACCGATCCCGCCACCCAGGATCCCGATTCATCCCTGTTCAACGGCCCGAATGCCGATATTTCCTCGCCGGACTACACCGTCAGCGACAAGGCGGGCCGCTATGGCATCTATCCGGTGAAGTCGAAAAACATCCTGATTGAGGAGACCGAGTCGATCGGCGCTTCGGATGCGGGTATCTACGTGGGGCAGACCTCGACCGCGATCATCCGCAACTCGCGGGCCGCCTATAACGTCTTCGGCTTTGAAATCGAGAATGTCCGCCATGGCGAGTACGCCTACAACCTCGCCGAATGCAACACCGGCGGCTTCCTGATCTACGACCTGGACAACCTGACGCAGTACGGCGAGCGCACGATCATGCATCACAACGTCTCGCGCATGAACAACACCTACAACTTTACCTCGGGGGGCTTCGTCGCCAATGTCCCCCAGGGCAGCGGCATGATCACGCTGGCCTATGACCGCATCGATGTCTATGACAACGAATTCATCGACAACGACACCGGCGGCATCATCCACGCCAGCTACGAGCTGTTCCCGGAGGGCGCAGGTCGGCCGACCGACAACAAGATCGACTTCTATACCGAGGGCATGCGGATCTACCGCAACACCTTCCGTAACAATGGCAACGGCATCAAGTTGCCCAGATTTAACGATCTCACCAGTCTCGACATCGCCAAATTCCTGCCCGCCATCGTCGGTCTCAAGACCGCGACCGCCTGCCTCGTGAACCCGGGCACCTGCCCTCGCGGCGCTGGCGAGCTGGGCCTGCGCGGCGCGCATATCGTCTGGGACGGGTTGCTGCCCGACTATGATCCAGACTGCCCCTATCCGGTCGATGCCCAGGGCAACCCGCTGCCCGAGGAAGCCAACTTCCCTGGCAAGCCGCGCCACACCAATGAGGAACCGCAGCCTTCGTGCCATTACAACGCCTACAAGTTCGACACCGATCTGCCGGACAATCCGCGCAAGAAGCCGTTGTTCTTCTCCTCCTGCATCGATGCCGATAACGACTTCAGCAGCGACAGCCTGACCTACACCAATTTCCGTGGCACCAAGGGACTGGAAGCGGTGCTGGCGCTGATCGGCGACTCGCCGCTGCAGGATCTGCTCAACCTCCGAAACATCCTGCAGGGGCTGCCACAGTTCGCGGCCAGCCTTGACATGGGACCGCACGATTGCGTGGCCGAATACGGTGAGAATCTCGAACCTATCGAGCCGGTGGTCATCCCACCCTTCGTTCCCAGCGGCGAGCTCGACCCGGCGCCCAGCGAGGAGGAGGTTGCCGCCCTGTGCAACGCCGATGTTGCGCCCGGCGAGGTCAATTTCGCCGCTGCTGCGGTGAACTGCCCGACGCTGTCGCAATACAACCTGTTCCAGGACGCGGAGGATCCGACCAGCGAGCCGAACGGCCGCAGCTTCCCCTTCGTGTTGAACACCAAGCTGTTCTCCGACTACTCGGTGAAGTATCGGGTGGCCTATCTGCCGCCCCGGCAGCAGATGACCTACGCGGCTCCGGAAGCCACGCAGCCCTCGGGCACCATGGTTTTCCCCACCGGCACCATTCTCGCCAAGACCTTCTCCTTCGCCAGCGGTGGCGACGAAGACCATGTTGAAACGCGGCTGCTGATCAAGCGCGAAACCAGCAACGGAGGAACCCGCTGGGCGGGCCTGCCCTATATCTGGCGCACCAACGCCAATGGGGAACGCGTTGCCGAATTGCAGATGCGCGGCCAGAACGGCATCCAGGCGCGCTGGAACTTCGAGGACGTCAATACTGGCGAACGCCTGCAGGGCGCCACGGACAACTACAGCGTTCCCACCGCCAATCAGTGTCTGAGCTGTCACGCCAACCAGGATCTGGAGCCGGGGTCGGCCCCGATCGGACCCAAGGTGCGCAACTTCAATCGCGCGTACGCCTCGGAATCCATGGTGGTCACAGACCAGAGCCGGCATCCCATCGCCGGCAACAACCAGATTGCCTGGCTGTGTGACAACGGCTACATGACCGGCTGCCCAAGCGATCTCGGGGTGGATCCGAACACGCAGATCGCGACCAATCTGGCCCGGTTACCGAAGTTCAATGTGCCCGGCGACGCCGGCTTCCCGGCCGGTTCAGACGAGGACATCGAGGCGCGCACCCGCGCCTGGCTGGAGGTGAACTGCCAGCACTGCCACAATCCGCGCGGCTTCGCTGCCAATACCGGCTACTACCTGGATGTTTTCCGCCCGGTGGATGTCAGCTACGGCATCTGCAAGGGACCCACCGCGACTGGCGCGGAGGGCAGTGGCGGCCGTACGGTGGACGTCAAGCCGATGGACGCCGACGGCTCCATTCTGGCCTACCGGCTCGGACCGGAGGCGGATACGCCCGCTGCACAGATGCCGCCGATCGCGCGCAGTGTGGTCCACACCCAGTCCCATGCGCTGATCCGCGATTGGATCAATAACGTGGTGGTGGCCGACGATAGCCGCTATCCGGGGTCGGAGAGCTGCGCGGGGAACTAGTGGAAGGCCCCCGACGGCGGCATTGCCGCCGTCGGGGATGCCCCACTTAGCCGTCGGCGCGGGCGCGCAGTGCGGCCAGAAGCGCGGCTGTCGGGAAGGCGTCCGGCGTCTCGCCGATCTGGCGCTGGAAGGCGCGCAGCCCGCTGCGCGTATTGGGACCGACGATGCCATCCGGTGTGCCTACATCGAAACCGAGGCGGTTGAGCAGGGTCTGCATTTCCTTGACTTCCCGGCGGGTCAGGGCCGACAAGCCGCGTGGCCAGGCGGCCTGCAGGCCCGGCCGTCCGGCCACGCGGTCTGCCAGCAGACTGACGCCCAGCGCATAGCTGGTCGCGTTGTTGTAGCGGAGGATGGCATCGAAGTTCCGGCCAACCAGGAAGGCGGGCCCTTTCGCTCCTGCGGGCAGTAGCAGCGCAGCACCGCTGAGCGCGGGCAGTGGGTCGCCGTCCGTCGCGCGCACCCCCAGCTGCGCCCACGCCGCCACCGGCTTGCGTTGATCCCGCCCGCTCAGGCTGTAGTCAAAATCCGACGGCAGGCGCACCTCCACGCCCCAGGGTTCGCCTTCGACCCAGCCGGCGCGGTCCAGATAATGGGCGGTGGAGGCCATGACGTCGGGGATGCTGCCCCAGATATCACGCCGGCCATCGCCGTCGCCATCCACCGCGTAGGCGCGGAAGCTGCTCGGCAGAAACTGGGTATGACCCATCGCGCCAGCCCATGAGCCGCGCATCCGGTCGCGGTCGATGTCGCCGTCGTCAATGATCTTGAGCGCGGCCAGCAGCTCGCGCTGCGCAAAGCGGCTGCGCCGGCCGTCGAAACCGAGCGTGGCCAGGGCATCAATGGTGCGGAAGTTGCCGAAATGGCTGCCATAGTTGCTTTCCATGCCCCAGATGGCGATCAGGATCTCCGGTGCGATGCCGTAGCGCGCGCTGGCCATGGCGGCGGCTTCCCGGTGCGCAGCCCATTGCGTGCGTCCGTTGCGAATGCGTGCATCGGACACCGCCGTATCGAGGTACTCCCAAATCTGCCGGGTGAACTCGGGCTGCGCGCGGTCGCGCTCGATCACCTCGGGCAGATACGCCGCGGGATCCAGCGCCTCGTCAAGGGTGTCGGCGCTGACGCCTTCGGCGCGCGCCTGCACCCGCATCTGCCCGAGCCAGCCACGGAAATCTGAATCAGCGCGCGCCGATGATGGCGCGACCGCTGTGGCAGCGCCCTTGGCTGCGGCCTCGACAGGGGCCTCGGCGGCGATGGAGGCGGGTTGGTGTGCCAGACAACCGCTGACGGCGGCACTACACAGTAGAAGGGCGAAAGGGCGCATGGCGGAGCGGCATCCAATGAATCAGCCGCTAGCCTAACCGAGCCCGCGTCTTCGACCGCCTACGCCGCTGCCGCCCCGTGGGGCGGCTCGATGACGCGCGGCGTGGTCAGCCCGCGCGGTTGGCGATCAGCCGATAGGCGAAGAGCAGAATCAATGCGCCGACAATGGCGGTGACGATGCTGCCCAGGCTGAGCCCGCCCACCGTGCCCAGGCCCACCAGCGAGCCGACGAAGCCACCGACGAAGGCGCCTGCGACGCCAATCAGAATGGTGACGATGAAGCCGCCCGGGTCCTTGCCCGGCATGATCCATTTCGCCAGCGCCCCCGCGATCAAGCCGAGCACGATCCAAGAAATAATGCCCATGTCCCCTCCCCCTGATGGATCGCCGCCCGTGGGCGGCCGTTCCCTCTTTGTACGTGTCGTGCGGGCGGTTGGCAAGACCGGCGCGATGGCCGGCCGGGGCCGGCTCGGTGTCACCGCCGCGTCATCGTGCAGCCCTAGGCTTGCCGCCTTTTGACGAGGAATCGGCCATGCCCCCTACCCGTAGAGCGCTGCTCCTGAAGACCTCGGCCGTGATCGGCACGGCGGCCCTGCTCCCCGCCTGTGGCGACAACGGCGGAAGGGGTGCTGAGGATTCGGATGGCGGTCGCTTCCGTCATGGCGTGGCCAGCGGCGACCCCTTGAGCGACCGCGTCATCCTGTGGACCCGTGTCACGGGCGTTGCCGATGGCGCTCTGGTGCATTGGCGCGTGGCCCGTGATCCGGAGATGCAACAGATCGTGCGCATGGCGGGCGATGGCCTCGATCTGCGCGCGCCGCGCCGCCTCTCGGCTGAGCGTGATTACTGCTTCAAGGTCGACGTCGCAGGGCTGGAGCCCGGCACCAGCTACTACTATGACTTCGAGGTGGCCGGCAGTCGTTCACCTATTGGACGGACCAAGACCCTGCCCACCGGCGCGGTCGACCGGGTCCGCCTCGCGCTCTGTGCGTGCTCCAACTACAGCAGCGGTTGGTTCAACGCCTATCGTGCACTGGCCACGCGCGACGTGGACGCCGTCCTTCATGTGGGGGACTGGTTCTACGAGGGCGCCAGCAGCAACAGCGCCATCGGGCGGCCGCACGACCCGCCGCGCGAGACGGTCACGCTGGAGGACTATCGCCGACGGCATGCGCAGTACCGCACCGACCCGGACCTGGCCGAGGCCATGCGCCAGCACCCCTTCATCACGGTGTGGGATGACCACGAGTCTGCCAACAATGCCTGGATCGACGGCGCGCAGGCGCACGACCCCGAGACCGAGGGCGACTGGCAGCTGCGCAAGCGTGCCGCCGCGCGCGCCTACGCCGAATGGATGCCGCTGCGCCTTCCTGACCCGAAGGACCCGCTGACGATCTGGCGGCAATTTGCCTTTGGCGACCTGGTCGATCTGTTCATGCTCGATACCCGCTTGCAGCGAAACGCGCCCGAGATTGAGAACATCTACGACGCCGCGGCCGATGATCCGGCGCGCAGCATGCTGGGCGCGGACCAGTTGCAGTGGGTGCGGCAGCAGATGCAGGCGTCCCAGCGCCGCGGTACCGCCTGGCGGGTGCTCGGCCAGCAGACCATGATGGCGCCCCACCGTGGCTTCACGCAGGGGGAGGTTCCCCTGCCTTATCTGCCGGAGGACGTTGCCCGTGCGATGGGTATCCGCCAGGGGGGCGGAAGCGAAGGCACCGACAACTGGTCTGCCTATGCCGCGGAGCGCAACGCCCTGATGGCCTTCTGGCGCGAGCAAGGGATCACCAACAACGTGGTGCTCACCGGTGATATCCATACCGCCTGGGCGGCCGACGTGGTCGAGGATCCGTACACGCCCTTCAATCCGCTGACCCAGAATCTGACCGGCGTGCCGGGCTACAACGCGTTCACCGGCGCCGGTTCCACGGCGGTGGAATTCGTCGCCATGAGCGTGACGTCCAGCAACGCCATCGACTTT
>JALEHA010000132.1 GCA_022763315.1 Algiphilus sp. | reverse complement strand
GTGGCCACCTCGACTGCGCAACGCGCCCTGCCCCGGCTTCAGGTTGGGCTGATTGTCATCGCCGCCGTGCTCATCGCCGGCGCCATCGCCAACTTCCTGTATGTGCAGCAAAGCACCGAGCGCAACGCTGCGCTTGACTCGCTCGCCTTCGATCTGCGCAGCTTCTACGAGAACGTCACACAGAGCGCACGCGAATCCTCGCAGGGGCTGGAGCCCGATCGCGCCGCGCTGTTTGCCATGCAGGCCAATTACGAGAGCCTGTACGCCACCCTCACCGAGGGCGATCCGGTACGCGATATTCCCGCCCTACCGGCACGCTACGACGGCGCCATTGCCGACCTCGACCGCGCCTGGCAACAGCTGGCGCCGGTCATCGACAACATCCTCGCCGGATTGCCGGTGGCGCAGTCGGCCAAGGCCGACGCTGCCGCCATCAACGCCACCGTCGACAACCTGCGCCAGACGGCGGATCGGCTGGTCGACGACGCCCCAGCCAGTGCGCGTGCCCCGGCGGCGCTGTTGCGCGCCCGCCTGGAGCAGCTGCGGAGCCTCGCCAACCACATGGTGTCGCTCAATGCCATCGCCACGCGTGAAGCGGAGGCGCTGGGGGAGGTCATCGGGCAGCTCGAGGCGCAATTCACACGCGTACAGCGTCTGACGGGCAGCGGGCTCGCCGCGCCGGTGCAAAGCTTCGGCGAAGCACTGCCTCCGATGCGCGGGAATGCCGAAGCGCTGGTTGAGGCCGCCCCGGCGCTGGATGCCTTCAACGACGCCAGCATCGACTTCTATCGCAGTGCGACCAGCATCGAGACCGCGGCCGGCGCCATCGAGAACATGCTGCTGCAGGACATCCGCGCCAATCGGCCCTCGCCCCTGCCGAGCTACGCCATGGGCGCAGCGGCCCTGCTCGCCCTGCTTGCTTTCATCGGCCTGTTCATCTTCCAGCTGCGCCGCGAGGCGCGGGTGGCTCAGGAACGCGATCGCCGTCAGCAGGACGCCATTCTCACCCTGCTCGACGACATCACCAATCTGGCCGACGGCGACCTCACTGTGGGCGTCACGGTGACCGAGGACTTTACCGGCGCCATTGCCGACTCGATCAACTTCACGGTAGAGAACATGCGCGGCCTGGTCGGGCAGATCAACGCCGCCTCGGCGCAGATCACCCAGGCCGCTCAGAAAACGCAGACCTCGGTGCAGGAGATGAGCCGCTCTTCCGAGGAACAGGCGCAGCAGACCGCCGATGCCACCCAAACCATCACCAGCGTTTCCCGCTCCCTGGAAGCCACTGCCGAACGCGCCACCATGGCCTCGCGCCAGGCGGAGGAATCGGTGCGGGTGGCGCATACCGGCGCCGAGACGGTGGACCGCACCATCACGGGCATGAATACGCTGCGCGAACAGATTCAAGACACCTCCAAGCGCATGAAGCGTCTGGGCGAGTCGTCGCAGGAGATCGGCAATATCACCGAATTGATCAACGACATCGCTGAGCAGACCAACACGCTGGCGCTCAATGCCTCCATCCAGGCCGCCATGGCCGGCGAGGCCGGTCGCGGCTTTGCCGTGGTCGCCGACGAAGTGCAGCGGCTGGCCGAACGCGCCACCAACGCCACGCGTCAGATCGAGAATCTGGTCAAGACCATTCAGGCCGACACCAACGAGGCCATTGTTTCGATGGAGCGCTCGACCTCGAATGTGGTCTCGGGCGCGAGTACCGCTGAAGAAGCGGGCCAGGCGCTGTCGCAGATCGAGCAGGCCTCCACGCAGCTGGCCCAACTCATCGACGAGATCGCCCGCTCGGTGCGCAGTCGCGCCGGCGAAGGCACGGAGGTAGCCGGGACCATGCAGAAGATCCGCGAAGTCGCGGTGCAGACGGCCAGCTCTTCGCGCCAGACCGCGCAGGATGTGGGCAAGCTGAACGAATTGAGTGCGCGCCTGCGCGAGTCGGTGGCAGGTTTCACCCTGCCCGCGGAGGAGACGTTGGGCGGCGACGAAGAAGGCGCCGCAGAAGACCACCAGCAAAGCGCCTGAGCGCGGCACGGGGCTGTCCGCCCGAGTCCGTATAATGTGGCGCTCATTTGCAACCGGACCGGAGTATTGTCTCGATGAGTCTTGTGGCTGATCTCAATACCCTCCTTGGCTTGGACAGCGTCAGCTACAAGGTTGATCTCTCCAAGGAAGAGCTGTTTCACGAAGCCATTGCCAACGATCGCGGCCGCGTCACACACGGCGGCCCTTCGGATGCGCAAAAGGCCTTTCCCACCAGCCTCGGCGTCAACGGCCCGCTGGTGTACTACACCGACCCGGACTGCACTGGCCGCCGCACCAAGGACACCTTTGCTGTGCAATGGCCCGAGGTCGAGGACGAAATCTGGTTCAAGGCGGATCTGAGCCCCTACAAGCCGGACGACTATGCCGGCCTGTTGAAGCGCGTGGTCGCGCACCTCAACGACAAGAAGGCCGAGCTTTACGTCAAGAACGTCTACATGGGGTCGGACCCGGATTTCGCGGTGCCGTACCGCTTTGTCGGTGAGTACGCCACGCATGCGATGTTCGTGCACAACATGTTCCCGAAGGATCTGCAGGGCGTGTCCGATGTGGACGCACGCCGCTGGACGATGCTCAATGTTCCGAGCTTCGAATGTGTTCCGGAACGCGACGGCAGCCGCTCCGAAGCCGCTGTCATCATCGATACTCGCAACCGCATCTGCCTGGTCGCAGGGCGCGCCGACTACTGCGGCGTGAACAAGAAGACGATCTTTACCGTCGGCAACTATCTGCTGCCGAAAGAAGGGCGTCTGTCGATGCACTGCTCGGCCAACGTCGGCCCCAAGGACGACGCAGCGATCCTCTTCGGCCTGTCCGGCACCGGCAAGACCACGCTATCGGCGGATCCGAACCGCCGGCTCATCGGCGACGACGAGACCATCTGGTCCGGCAACGGCCTGTGCAATCTCGAGGATGGCTGCTACGCCAAGCTGATCGACCTCGACAAGCAGGCCGAGCCGGTCATCGCCGGCGCGTTGTCGAAGCCGGGCACCATCATCGAGAACGTGCCGCCGCTGCCGGGCAAGGCCATGGCGGAATGCCATCCGGACGAACTCGATCTGAGCGACCGCTCGATCGCCGAGAACACGCGCTTCTCCTATCCGCTGGCCGCCAACCCCAATGTCATGCCCAATGGCCAGGGCCCGCATCCGCAGACCATCGTGCTGCTCACCGCCGATGCTTTCGGCGTGCTCCCGCCGATTTCCATGCTGGAGCCGGAAGACGTCATGTACCACTTCGTATCCGGCTTCACCTCGCGCGTCGCCGGCACCGAGGTCGGCGTAACCGAGCCGCAGCCGACCTTCTCGGCCTGCTTCGGTGGCCCCTTCATGGCGCAGAAGCCCAATGTCTACGCCAAGCTGCTGGCCGAGAAGATGCAGCAGAACAAGGCGCGCTGCGTGCTGCTCAACACCGGCTGGACCGGCGGCCCCTATGGCGTCGGCAAGCGCATCAGCATCAAGCTGACGCGCGCGCTGCTCAACGCGGCGCTCGAAGGCAAGCTCGACGACGTGCCCACCGAGACCCACGACGTGCTCAAGTTGCGCATGCCGACAGAATGCCCCGGCGTTCCTAGTGAGATGCTGAACCCGCGCCAGACCTGGGACGACAAGGACGCCTATGATCGCGCCGCGATCAAGCTGCGCGACATGTTCCGCCAGAATTTCGAGTCCAAAGGCTTCGCCGCCTTCGGTATCGAGGCGCGCATCTAGGCCGATCGCATGCGGTATCTGAAAGCCCGGCCATGCGCCGGGCTTTTTTGTGATCTTGCAGCCGGCTCGTGGGCCGCGCACACTGCCTTGCCGACGGAACGCCGCCTCAGTCGCGGTTGTGCAGCCACGAAGGACGCCCCGTGAATCCCAGCAACATCCTCAAGACCTTTCTCAGTGGCCTCGCCATTTCGCTGCCCATCGTGGTGACCATTGCGGTCATCGTCTGGCTGTTCGTGGCAGCGGAATCCGTCATGGGATCAGCATTGCAGTTGGTGCTGCCACAGGGGGCCTACATCACCGGCATGGGGCTGGTCACCGGTTTGGTGCTGATTTTCGGTGTCGGTCTGGCCACGCGCGTACTGCTGTTTCAATCGCTGGTCGATGCCTTCGAGAAACTGCTCAACCGTATTCCTCTGGTGAAGACCCTGTACGGCGCCGCGCGCGATCTGATGGATCTGTTCTCTCGCCAGGGGCAGGACGCCAAATTCTCCAAGATGGTGGCCGTGGCCTGGCCCGGCGTCCCGTTACGCCTGTTCGGCTTCATTACAGTGGAGGATTTCTCGCGCCTGGATATCGAGGTGGCCGAAGGCGAAGTCGCGGTCTATCTGCCGCTGAGCTATCAGATCGGCGGCTATATGGCGCTGATTCCGCGCCAGTACCTCGAACCGGTGGACATGTCCCTGGAGGAAGGCATGCGCTTCGTGGTCACCGCCGGTATGTCCCGTCCGCAGCCGCACGGCACCGCCAAGACAGAGAATGCGGCATCGTGACGACGACGCCGCGCATCTTCTGCATCGGGCGCAATTACGCCGCGCACATCGAGGAACTCGGCCACGTTGACGACGGCGAATGCCTGGTCTTCATGAAGCCAGCCAGCTGCATCACGCCGGTGGGCAGTCCCATCCTGCTGCCACGCAACCGCGGTGAAGTGCACTTTGAAGCGGAGATGACGGTACGCCTGGGGCGGGACGCCGAAGGCGGACTGGACCCCGGCGACGCCCTGGCGCATATC
>JALEHA010000013.1 GCA_022763315.1 Algiphilus sp. | reverse complement strand
TTGGCTTCCAGCGCGCGTGGCTCGAATGCTTTGTCCATCGGCAGTGTTCGTTTTCGATGATGCCCGGTGATCCCGAGCCGGAGGGCGCGAAGGGTAACGGAAACCGCCCCTTGCCGCCCTTGCGGCAGCTACAGCTTGTGGGTTTGCAGGGGGTAGCCGCGCTCGCGGTAGAAGCCGAAGCGCCCTCTCGCTCGGGCGCGCTGGGCATCGTCGCCGAAGACCGGCTCCAGCACGCGCTCGAAGGTGGAGAAGAAGGTCGGTACCGCATCGGCAATATTGATCAGGATGTCCTGATGCGACGGCGGCGGCGCCTGTTCCCCCAGGGCGACGGCCGCCAGCGGAGAACATCCTCCGCTGGCGTCCACGCGCTCATGGGCGAGGAAGCTGTTCTGCCGGAAGCTCCACAGCGCGCTGTCAATATCGTCGAGCAGGGCCGCGTCGTCGCTGTGCACATAGACCCGCTTGCCGGAGGCGCCGGCCTTCTCGCACAGCCGGCAGACGAGCAGCACCGGGCCGACATCGTCGGCTTCGGGCAGGACGTAGAAATCAACCCGCGTCACGAGGACTCATGCAGGCGCTGGGTCAGGAACTGCAGCAGCAGCGGCACCGGTCGTGCAGTGGCGCCCTTCGGCTTCTGCGTCCATGCGGTGCCGGCGATATCCAGATGCGCCCAGCGCAGCTTGCGCGCGAAGCGGTGCAGGAACACCGCGGCGGTCACCGAGCCGGCCTCGCGGCCACCGACATTCGCCACATCGGCGAAGGGTGAGCGCAGTGCGCTCTCGTAGTCGTCCCACAATGGCAGTTCCCAGGCGCGGTCGCCCATGTAGTCGCCGGCCGTGATCAGCGACTTGGCCAGCGCCGGCTGATTGGCGAACACACCGGTGGCGTGGTTACCCAGGGCAACAATCACGGCGCCGGTAAGGGTGGCCATGTCGATGACGCAGTCCGGGTCGTAGTTGCGCTCGACATAGGTCAGCGCATCACACAGCAGCAGGCGGCCTTCGGCGTCGGTGTTCAGGATTTCGATGGTCTGACCGGACATCGAGGTGACGATGTCTCCTGGCTTGTTGGCCATGCCGTCCGGCAGATTCTCCGAGGCGGGGACGATGCCCACCAGATTGATCGGCAGGCCCAGCTCGGCGACGGCCTTCATGGTGCCGAAAACCGCGGCGCCGCCACACATGTCGTACTTCATCTCGTCCATCGCCTGCGCCGGCTTGAGCGAGATGCCGCCAGCGTCGAAGGTCAAGCCCTTGCCCACCAGCACGACCGGCTTGGCCTTCTTCGGACCCTGCATGTATTCCATGACGGTGAAGGTGGCGGGTTCGCGCGAGCCCTTTGACACCGAGAGCAGGGCGCCCATGCCGAGGTTCTCCATCTTCTTCTCGTCGAGCACCGTGGTCTTGATGCTGCGATAGCTGCTCGCCAGTTCGCGTCCGGTGTTGGCCAGATCGGTGGGCGTGCAGCGGTTGCCCGGCAGATTGCTCAGATCGCGGGTCAGCACCATGCCGGCATTGAGGGCAGTGGCCGTGCGCAACGCCTCTTCCGCCTCGGTCAGATCGCTGCGGCTGGGCACATTGAAGGTGATGCGGTTGAGCTTGCTGTGATCCGGGTCCGGCTTGCTCTTGCACTGCACAAATCGGTAGCCGAGGGCGCCGGAGGCCATCGCCGCCCGCAGCACCGTCCAGCGGCGGTCGCGTTTGCGCACCACGAGATCGGTAAGATAACTGACCGCATCGACCGCGCCGGTCTTGCGCACCGCCCGCACGGCTTCTTCCGTGGCCCGGATGTAGGCCTTGTCGGAGAAATCCCGCTCGCGACCCAAACCGACCAGGAGCACCCGATCGCAGACCAAGCCCGACAGCCCGTGAAGCACCACGGTTTCGCCTTCGCGGCCTTCGATGTCACCGCGGCGCATGGCTTGGCTGAGTGCGCCCTTGCAGGCTTCGTCGAGTTCCTTGGCGGCGGGGCTCAGCTTGCGGCGTGCAAAGACACCGGCGATGACGCAGCCCGCACGTTGTTTCGCGGGGTTGCCACTCTTGACGAAAAATTCCATGGAGCGCCTCTGATCTGTGAAATGGGTGCGTTGCCACGCGCGACTGGCGAGTGTCCGCAAACTGTGCACGCGGTGCAAGCGAGGCTGTCGCGCGTCCATCCGCGACGCGGGGTAGTGCCCAGGGCTATGCTGGCGTGATGGGCGGCAGCCGCATTCTGTCTCGTTATTTCTTCCGCGACGCGGCGCTGGCCTGGCTGGCCGTGCTGTCCGTGCTGCTGCTGATTCTGCTCGCCAGCCGCTCGGTGCGGTTTCTGTCGGCCGCGGCGGAAGGCAACATCCCTGCCGATATCGTGCTGAGCGTGGTACTGCTGTCGGCGCTGCGTTATCTGATGATCATCACGCCGATCTCGCTGCTGCTGGGCGTGATGCTGGCGATGGGGCGGATGTACAAGGACCAGGAGATCACTGCCGCCACGGCCTGCGGCGTCAGCCTTGGCGGCATCGCCTTTCCCTTCATGTTGCTCTCGGCGGTGGCGGCGGTGCTCACCGGGATGCTGTCGCTGGATCTGGGACCGCGCGCCGGCCGTGCCGTGGACCAGCTCACGCAGCAGGCGCGCGAGGAACTGTCCTATGCGCCTTTCGAGTCCGGGCGCTTCACGCGCATGTCCGACGGGGACGCGATCTTTTACGCCCGTGAGACCCAGGACGGCGGCACCCGCTTCCAGGACATCTTCATCCACGCCGAACTCCCCGAATTCCAGGGTATCGTGCAGGCCCGCGCGGGCAGCCAGCAGGTGGAGGGTGAGGACAATGTACGCAAGATCGTGCTCGAGTCGGGCCGCGCCTATCAGAACCGGGACGGCGACTTGGCCTGGGATGTGTTCGACTTCGGTCGCCTGATCCTGCGCTTCGTTCCCCCGCCGCTGTTGTTCGAGTCCTCAGAAACCGATATCGCATCCACTGCGCAGTTATTGCAGCGCGACGACCCCGAGGCCATCGCAGAACTGCATTGGCGCATGGCCGCACCCATTGCCGTTCTATTGATGGTGCTGATCGCGGTGCCGCTATCGCATATTGGACCGCGCCAAGGCCGTTACGGCAAGCTGGTACTGGGCTTACTGGTCTACCTGGTCTACGCCAACCTGCTGGGCGCCGGCCAGACCGCTTTGGAACGCGGCGTGGTGCCGGCCTGGGCGGGCCTGTGGTGGGTGCACGCCGGGGCGCTGGTGCTGGGTCTGTGGCTGTGGGTGCGTAGGGCGCGCGCATGAAGCTCATTGACCGTCATATCGCTGTCCATGTGCTGGGCTTCTCGGCGATCGTGGGCTTCGCCTTGCTGGCCTTGCAAAGCTTCATCACCCTGGCGGCCGAGGCCGACGACATCAGCGAACGCTTCAGCTTCCTCGATCTGGCCACGGTGGTGGCCTTCGAGACCCCCAGCATCATGCTGGTGCTGATGCCGATGATCGCCCTTATCGGTACGCTGCTCGGCCTGGGTGCGCTGGCCCAGCAGGGCGAACTGGTCGCAATGCGCGCCGCTGGCATCTCGGTGTTGCGCATTGGGGCGGCCACGCTCGCCGGCGGCCTGCTGCTGGCAGCCTTGACGCTGCTGCTCACCGACGTGGTGGCTCCGGCCGGCAAGCGTGCTTCCGAACAGTTGCAGAGCGCCGAAAAATACGGCACCGACCCCGGCGTGGTGACGCGGCCGGTGTGGTTGCGCGGCGAGCAGGAGATCTATCACGTGCGGCGCGTGGAATCGCCACGCTCGGTAGGGCCGGTGACGGTTTACAGCCTGGGTGCGGACGGCGGTATCGAGGTCATCTCCGAAGTCACGCGGGCGCAATTCTCGGAGGGCGCGTGGCAGGCGGAGAACATTACGCAGACGCACTTCCGCGATGACGGGGTCGAACGCAAACAGGTCGCCCACATGCGATGGCCCTCCGGGCCGGCACCGGATGTGCTGGAGCTGGTGGTACTGGAATCCGATGCCCTGTCCGTGCGTGGTCTGCTGCGGCTGATCGACTATTTGGAACGCAACGACCTGGATGCCCAGCAGTACCGCATCACGCTCTGGCAGAAACTGGTGTCTCCGCTGACGGTACTGGTCATGATGCTGCTGGCAGTGCCCTACGTTCTGGGGTCATTGCGCGACAGCGGCACCGGGCAGCGCCTGTTGGTTGGTGTACTCATTGGCGTCGCCTTCTGGGTGGGCAATGAAGTCATCGCCAGCAGTGCGCTGATCTATCGATGGCCGCCGATGCTGTCCGCGCTCAGTCCGAGCCTGATCGTGCTGGTTATCGCGCTGTGGCGTCTGCGTCGGGCGCGCGAGTAGTCACGGCGTTG
>JALEHA010000131.1 GCA_022763315.1 Algiphilus sp. | reverse complement strand
GATCCGGGCACCTGGTGCGGCGACAGCCGCGCCAGGCCACCCGTGGGCACCCTGGTTTTGCTGACTTTTGCCGGAACAAAAGTCAGCCGCGCGTTCTGAGTCGATCATTCGTGAGTGTTGTGCTGCAGAGCGCGGAACCCTGTGGCGAAAGGGTCTAGAAGAACGTACTGCAGTCACCCCCGCATCCACGCATGAAACCGTCCCACCCACTGCAACAGTTTCTCCGGCTTATGCGCCTGCTTCCATTGCCCGGCGGCGAATTTGTTGGCCTCCGCCATGGTGGGGTAGATGTGGATGGTGCCGAGGATCTTGTTGAGCCCGATGCCGTGCTTCATGGCGAGGACATACTCGGCGATGAGGTCGCCGGCGTGGGCGCCGGCGATGGTGACGCCGAGGATGCGGTCGGAACCGGGTCGGGTCAGGACCTTGACCTGGCCGTAGGCGTCGCTGTCGGCGATGGCGCGGTCGAGGTCGTCGATGCCGTAGGTAGTGACTTCGTAAGCGATGCCCTGGGCCTTGGCTTCGTCTTCGGAGAGCCCCACGCGGGCGACTTCAGGGTCCGTGAAGGTGGCCCACGGTACGACGGAGTAATCCACCCGGAATTTCTTCAGTGCTCCGAACAGGGCGTTGACGGTGGCGAACCAGGCAGTGTGCGCCGCGGTGTGCGTGAACTGATAGGGGCCTGCGGCGTCGCCGACCGCAAAGATATTCGGGAAGTTGGTGCGCAGGTACTCGTCGGTCTCAATGACGCGGCCGGTGCGGATACCCAGCGTGTCCAGGCCAAAGCCTTCCAGACGAGCTTGCCGCCCAACGGCAACCAGCAGCTTGTCGAAGGGAATCGCTTCCTTGGCGCCGTCCGGCGTGGTGACGCAGAGAGAGGCCTGACCGTCGCGCACCTGGACTTCTTCTGCCTTGGTCCCCACGCGGACGTCCACGCCTTCGGCGGCCATTCGTTCGTGCAGCATGGCGCCAAATTCGGCGTCTTCCCGCGGCAGCAGGCGTGGTGACATTTCGACCTGGGTGACCTGACTGCCGAGGCGCTGGAAGGTCTGCGTCATCTCCGAGCCGATCGGACCGCCGCCGAGGACCACCAGACGCTCCGGCAGTGCTTCGAGCTGCCAGAGATTGTCGGAGGTGAGCACCTCAATCTGATCCAGGCCGGGCAGCGGCGGTACGAAGGGGGCAGCGCCGGTGGCCAGGATGATGTTGCGCGCGGTCAGGCGCTGGGCGCCGCCGTCGGCGTTGGTGATCTCCACCGTCCAGGGGTCGACCAGGCGGGCGTGACCGTGCCGGACATCCACCCCCAGATCGGTATAGCGCTCCACGGAGTCATGCGGCTCGATGGCCTTGATGACCTGATGGACGCGCGCCATCGCATCGCTGAAATGAAACTCCGGTGAGAGTTGCCGCACGCCCAGTTCGGCGCTGCGTCGGGCATCGTCGAGCAGGCGTGCGGTGCGGATCAAGGCCTTCGAAGGCACGCAGCCGGTATTCAGGCAGTCGCCACCGAGGCGGTCCTTTTCGATCAGGGTCACTTCGGCCTTGACCGCGGCGGCGATGTAGGCGGACACCAGCCCCGCGCTGCCGCCGCCGATGACGATGAGATTGCGGTCGAACTGCTTGGGGCGGCTATAGGCGGCGAAGACACGGCGCGCCTTGACGAAATCGACAATCTTCTTGGCGATCAGCGGGAAGATCCCGAGGAGGACGAAGGAGCCGATCAGGCCGGGCGACAAAATGCCCCCCAAGCTTTCCAGCTGGCCGATCTGCGTGCCCGCGTTCACGTACACCGCCGTGCCCGGCAGCATGCCGAGCTGCGACACCCAGTAGAAGGTCCAGGTACGCATCGGCGTGAGTGCCATCACGATGTTGATCAGGAAGAACGGAAAGGCGGGCACCAGGCGCAGGGTGAAGAGATAGAAGCCGCCTTCACGTTCGACGCCGCGGTTGATGGCTGTTAGACGCTGGCGGTAGCGCGATTGCACGGCATCGCGGGCCACGAAGCGTGCAATCAGAAAGGCAAGCGTCGCACCGAGGGTGGAGGCGAAACTCACCAGCACGAGGCCCCAGGCTAGGCCAAAGATGAGGCCTGCAGCCAGCGTCATAACGGCGGCGCCCGGCAGCGACAGCGCAGTCACCGCGACATAGATCAGGAAGAACACGGCACTCACGAGGACGGGGCGCGCGTCGACCACCTCGACCAGATCCGCGCGCAACGACTGTAGGGCGTCGAAACTGAAGTACTGGTTGAGGTCGAAGACGAAGAAGGCGGAGATGGCCACCCCGACCAGGACCACGAGGGCGACGCGGGCTCGGTTCATGACAATGCTTCCTGCAAAGAAGGGACCGCTACAGTAGAGGGACTCCGTGGCAGAGGTACAACGCGACCGTCCTGCCTTTGTGTCATCCCGTATGGTCGCGGACGATAGAGCATGAAGCGGGTACCCGTGCCTGCTGTCCAGGGCGGTCGGTGCCATCGACCCTTGCCATGGTGCCGCCGGGTGGCAACTTCAGGAATGACCTGCATTGGACTGCGCTTTTGCGAAGCGGCAACCCAGCGCGCCCAAGGTGACGATTGCTATGAACTGCAAGATGCACGGGAGAACAAGGCAATGATGCGACGCAAGCACGTGTGGAGTCTCATCCGGCTACTGGTCGCCGTGAGCGCTTCGCTGCTGGCGCCGGTGGCTGCGGCTGCGGATATGGCCCGCCTCTATGCGCCCTATCAGCAATTGCTCGATCGCCATCTAGTCGAGGCATCCACCGACGGGGGCGGTCTGGTGACGGCTTTTCACTATGACGATGCCATGCGGGCATCGGATACCCAGACCCTGCTGCAGCGTCAGCGCGCGCAGTTGGCTGCCTTCGATCCCACCACGCTGGCGGATGCCGCAGTGGCCAATGCCTTCTGGATCAATGCCTACAACTTCTTCATGGTGGCCCATATTCTGGAGCATCCCGAGGACGGTGCCCCCGTCGAGGGCGTGAAGGCCTTCGGGAGTTTCATCAATCCCTACCGCGTGTTCCAGCGCGCGCTCTTCACGGTGGGCGGTGCGGAATACAGCCTGGATGACATCGAAAAAGGCATTCTGTTGGGAGCAGATTTCGCCGCCCGCGGCTGGAAGGACGCCCGCGTGCACTTTGCGGTCAACTGCGCATCGGTTGGCTGTCCGCCGTTGCGGCAGGCGATCTACACCGCCGACCGTCTGGATGCCCAGCTGGATGAGAACCTGCGGCGGGCGTTGCGCACCGACAGGCATCTGCGCGTGGATGGCAGGATCCTTTGTCTCAGCCGCCTCTTCGACTGGTATGAAGACGACTTCGAAAGTGTGGCCGGCTCGGCGCGCGCCTATGTGCTGCGCTACGCGGATGCTGAACTGCGGCAGGCCATCGAGGCCACTGAGACCATCGCGTACATCGACTATGACTGGTCTCTGAATCGCGTCGAGAATTTTCCCGAGCTGGCGGAGGGACGCTAGCACCGTGGCTCAGGCCCGCCAGGCGCAGAACGCTCTGGCAGGCCCTTGTCAGTGGCGGTGCCGCAGACAGCTGTGGCTCTCCCGGTGGTTTAGGCGCCCTGAACCTCGATGCGCCTTCCGCGCGGGTGGGCGTCCGTGCGACGCGGCACATGCACGCTCAGCACGCCGTCCTTGAAGCGGGCCGCAACCTGCTCCGTATCCGTATCCTCGGGGAGATCCAGCAGCCGTTGGAAGCGCCCGTAGCGGCGTTCGATGGCGTGGAAATCGGCGGCGTGGTGTTCCTCCGACTGGCGCTTCTCGCCACGGATCAGCAGCACACCGTCGTCGACCGAGACTTCCACATCGTCGCGCTCCACACCGGGGATTTCCACCGTGATGGTGTAGCCCGTGTCGTTTTCCGAAATATCGAGCTGCGGGCGCAGCAGAGCCAGGTTGCCGTCGGTCCTTGGCCACAGGGTGGTGCGCGTCAACTGATTCGCTGCGCCGAAGGGCTGCAGCTCGAATAGGGATTCGAACAGGCGGTCCATCTCCCGGTGCAATCGAGCGATGGGTTCCGCCGCTGCCGGATAGGTCACCGGCCGTTCGGCGAGGGGCGCTTCGGCCTGCTGATTCTCCTTCTTGAACCAATTCCAGGGGGAAAGCTTCTTCCAATCCATGCGTATTACCTCCATACCCATGCATGTTGACGCTATGCCATGAAGTAGGGCGCCCACGCCTTGATTCAAGTCAACAGCAACGGCTTGCCGAGGCCAGCGCCGGCGCGTAGCTTGGCGCGAGGACGACACACGAGGAGAAGCTGTGGGCATCAACGACAACACCGCACTGACTGAAGCCGAACTTCGTCGCGATCTGGCAGCGGCCTACCGGCTGGTGGCGCTGTTTGGCTGGGACGATCTGGTGTTCACGCACATCACCGCCAAGGTGCCGGGCAGCGATCACCACTTCCTGATCAATCCCTACGGCATGATGTTCGAAGAAATCACGGCCTCCAGCCTGGTCAAGATCGATGCCCAGGGCAACAAGGTCGAGGACAGCCCCTGGCCGGTCAATCCGGCGGGCTTTCTCATCCACAGCACGATTCATCATGCCCGCGAGGATGCCGGCTGCGTGATGCACACGCATTCGCTGAATGGCGTTGCGGTCTCGGCCCAGAAAGAAGGGCTGTTGCCACTGTCGCAACAGTCGCTCTTTGTCCTCTCCAGTCTGGCCTATCACGACTACGAAGGGGTCGCGTTGGAAGAAGGCGAGCGCGCACGTCTGGAAGCGGATCTGGGCACTGCCAATTACTTCATGCTGCGCAATCATGGCCTGCTCACGATTGGGCCCCGCGTTTCGGATGCCTTTCTGGCCATGTATCTGTTTGAGGCGGCTTGCCTGATTCAGGTGCGCGCGCTGTCCGGCGGACGCGAGACCACGCGCATCGGCCCGGACATTCTTGCCGGCGCCCAGCGCATGCAGCAGCAGGTCACCCACCAGCAGGGCTCGGCGCTGGTCTGGCCCGGTCTGCTGCGCCGTCTGGACCGCATCAATCCGGGCTACGCTGACTGAACAGCCCACATGGCAGCCCCGTGCGCGCTGTGCACCACACGCGGCGGATAGCGCTATCATCGGGCTATGCAAGATTTGTGCAAAAGCTCGGAATGAAACAGTCCCTGTCGCTCAAGCTCGGGCAGAGTCTTGCGATGACGCCTGCCCTGCAGCAGGCCATTCGCATGCTGCAGTTGTCGAGCACTGAGTTGCAGGCCGAGGTCAGCGAGTTGCTCGATCAGAACTTTATGCTCGAGGTCGCCGAGCCTGGCAGCGACGAGGCGGGGGGCGACAGCGAGGTGCTGCTCACCCCGGCCGAGCGCGGCCCCGATGTCGAGCAGCCGGAACCGCGTGCCGAAGCGCCGGAACTGGATCAGCCGGAGACAGCCGATGATTGGTCGTTGGCCGACAGCGGCTGGCGCGACAGCAGCGGCGACGCCGAGCGCTACGAGTATCAGCAGGCCAATCTGCACGAGAGCGGCAGCCTGCGCGAACACCTCGCCTGGCAGGCCAATCTCAGCGCGGTCGATGACAATGTGCGCGACATGCTCGCCCACCTCATTGATGCGGTCACCGATGACGGCTATCTGGAAGATTGGGACGCGCTGGCCGAGCGCCTGGCCGGCGGCCCGACAGGCCGGCGCGCGGATCTCGACTGCGCCCTTCGCACGCTGCAGCAACTCGACCCCAGCGGCGTGGGCGCGCGTTCGGTGGTCGAGTGTTTGCGCCTGCAGCTCGATCAGCTTGGCGACGAGGGTGATGACCATGTGCGCGCCGTAGCCAAGCAACTGGTCGAGCAACACATCGACATGCTCGCGCGCCACGAGGCGGACAAGCTGGCCAAACTGGTTGGTACCGATACCGACACCATCCACGCCGCGATCGCCTGCATTCGCAGCCTGTCACCGCATCCGGGGCGCGCCTTCTCCGGTGAAGCGCCGGACTACGTGGTCCCCGATGTGATGGTCGCGCGGCGCAATGGCATCTGGCAGGTGCACTTGAATCCCGAGGCGGTGCCGCGTGTGCGCGTCAACCGCAGCTATGCCGCCCTGGTGCGTCGAACGGAGCGCAGCGGCGAGCAGCAGACCATGCGTCAGCATCTGCAGGAAGCCAAGCAGCTGGTCTCCGCCCTGCGTGCGCGACACGACACCCTGCTACGGGTCGCCCATTGCATCGTTGAAGCGCAGACCGGTTTCATGGAACATGGGGTCGAGCATATGCAGCCCCTCGTGCTCCGCGAAGTGGCCGAGCGGCTGGGCATTCATGAATCAACGGTCTCGCGCGCGACAGCAAACAAGTACATGCTGACACCGCTAGGCGTCTTTGAACTCAAGTATTTCTTTTCCAGTTCCATTCGCACGACACAAGGAGGTTCCGCATCCGCCACTGCCATACAGGCGCGCCTGAAGCGTCTCATCCAGGCCGAAACCCCCGGTAAGCCGCTGTCGGACGCACGACTGTCCGATCTGCTGCGAGCCGAAGGCATGGAGGTCGCACGGCGCACCGTCGCCAAATACCGTGAAGGACTGGGTATTCCACCCGCCCACGAACGGCGCCGGTCAGCCTGAATTTTTCTCGTCTTCTGTTCGGGAGTACTGCATGAATCTCGATATTACCGGTCACCACCTCGACCTCACCGACGCGCTACGCGACTACGTCATCGAAAAGCTCAAGCGCGTGGAACGCCATTTCGACCACCTCATCGACGCCCACGTGGTGCTGACGGTGGAGAAGCTCGAACAGAAGGCAGAGGCCACGCTCAAGGCAAGTGGCGCTGAGCTGCACGCGTCCGCAAAGCATAGCGATATGTATGCGGCCATTGACCAGCTCACGGACCGGTTGGACCGCCAGATCAAGAAGCACAAGGAACAGAAACGCGACCACCACGCGCGCGAGGCTCAGAAGGGCGATTTCGCCGAACAACTCGCACGATGATCCGCCCAGCGAGGGGCCGTTTCCGGCCCCTCGCTTCGTTTAATGAGGACTGCACCGCATGAAGCTTGCCGAGGTAATCGAATCCAGCCGCATCCGCACTGACCTTACGTTGTCCAGCAAGAAGCGCGTGATGGAAGAAATCAGCCACCTGCTGGCGGGTGGTGACGGCCCCAGTCAGGGGGACATCTTCAATGCGCTGATGTCACGCGAAAAGCTGGGCAGCACTGGTCTCGGGCACGGCGTGGCGATTCCGCACGGCCGCGTTGGCAATCTCAGCAAGACCGTGGCCGCCTTCATCCGGCTGCCGCACGGCGTGGACTACGACGCGCATGACGGTCAGGCGGTGGATCTGATCTTTGGTCTGATCGTTCCGCAGAACGCGACCGAGGACCACCTCAAGCTTTTGGCGGCGGTAGCCGAGAAATTCTCGGATGAGGACTTCTGCCAGAAGCTGCGCGCCGCCACCTCCAGCGACGCCGCCGCTGAACTGCTGACCCAATAAGCCCGTGGCGGCGGAGCAGCCGGCCGCATCCGCGTACACCATCCATGCCGATGCCGATGGCACGTCACAGCTTGCCGTCAGCAGCGTTCTTGCGCGCGCCGGCCTCTCGGTGGCGTGGCAGCGCCCACCGGAGGCGGACTGCCTGATTGCCCACGCCGGATGGCTCGAACCGAGCGTGCCAGCGCATCTGTGCATGGCCGGTAGCGCAGCGCTGCGCTGGCTGCGGGAGTCGGCGGACCCCACGGCTTTGCTGGCCGAAGCATCCCAACGTGGAATGCGCGTGGTGCTGGCCAAGGCCACGGATGCCGAAGCCTTGCGTATCTGGCTCGACGGCAGTCCGGTGGCGCTGGGCGTGCTGCCCGATGCGCACAGCGATGCCGATATCCTCCACCGTCTGCGCATGCACCTGCTGGAAGCCCGCGCGCCGCTGGCCAGCGTGTACGGCGTGCTGGCGGAGGTCTTCGGACTCGGCGTGCTCATCGTGGGCCCGGCCGGGGTCGGCAAGAGCGAACTGGCCCTGGAGCTACTGGCGCGCGGGCACCGCCTGGTGGCCGACGATGTCGCGGAGATCCGCGCCCTGCCGGGGGGGCTGCTGGAGGGAAGGGCGCCGCATCTATTGCGCGACTATCTGGAGGTGCGCGGCCTCGGCGTCCTCGACGTGGCGCGCATGTACGGGCGCGACGCGTTGGTCGCCAGCCGGCGGGTCGATTTCCGGCTGGAGCTGCTGCCCGTGCGCGATGCCCCCACCGACTACCGCGCCCGACTGGCCGGCCTGCGCGGCAGCATCGATATCCTCGGACAGGCCTTGCCGACCATCTGTCTGCCGGTGCGCGTCGGGCATAATCTGGGCACCTTGGTCGAGGCCGCCTGCCGCGATCAGTGGTTGCGCCTGCAGGGCCACTTCGCGGAGGAGGCCTTTGCCGAGCGGCAGCAGCGTGCCATTGACGAGCAGACGGGGCCTCAATAACGCGGGAGCGGCGCATGGAAGTCATCATCGTCAGTGGCCTGTCCGGAGCCGGCAAGTCGGTCGCCCTGCGCCAGCTTGAGGATCTGGGCTACTACTGCATCGACAATCTGCCGCTGGATCTGCTCGGTCCGCTGGCCAAGCGTGCCTGGGGTGTGGCCGAGGGACGTTTTGACCGCATTGCCCTCGGTATCGACGCGCGCGACAGCGGTGACGCCATCCGCGGTCTGCCACAGTACATGGACCGGCTGCGCGAACGCGGCCTCAATGCCCGCATCCTGTTCCTCACCGCCGACGAGGACGCGCTGCTCAAGCGCTTTGCCGAGACCCGCCGCAAGCATCCGCTGTCCGGTTCGCAGTACACCCTGCTGGAGGCTGTGCAGAAAGAGCGCGCTCTGCTCGAGCCGATCGCTTCCTACGCCGACGAGATCATCGACACCAGCAGCATGAATCTGCACGAGCTGCGCGAGCGCATCCTGCTGACCTCGCGCGGCGAGGAAGCGCCCATGCTGCTCTCGATCGTGTCCTTTGGCTTCAAGAACGGCATGCCGGATGGCCTGGATTTCGTCTTCGATGTGCGTTGCCTGCCCAACCCGCACTGGAAGGAACAGCTGCGCGCGCACAGCGGTCAGGACCAGGAAGTGGTGGAATGGCTGGCCGGCCACGACAGCGTGGTGCGCATGATCGACGACATCGATCGCTTCCTGCAGCGTTGGCTGCCTGCCTTCGACCGGCAGGCGCGCTCCTACATCACCGTCGGCGTCGGCTGTACCGGCGGGCAGCATCGCAGCGTCTATATTGCGGAACAGCTGGCGCAACGCCTGCGCGCGCTCTACCCTGATCTGCAACTTCGCCACAAGGAACTCGCGGCATGACAGAGACAGCGGCGCGCGTGGGCGTCTTGCTGGTGACGCATGGACGGCTCGGCCGCTTCTTCCTGGATACGCTCGGGGACATGCTCGAGAACGCACTCACGCTGTCGGTGGAAGTGCTTGAGGTCCGCCGCGTGCAGGACACCGAGCTGCTCACGCGCGACGGCCAGCGCATGATCGAGCGCCTCGACAGCGGCCGTGGCGTGCTGGTGCTCACCGACGCCTTCGGCTCCACGCCGAGCAACATCGCCACCCGATTGGCGGAGCCGGGCCGCACGCGCGTACTGGCCGGGCTGAATCTGCCCATGCTGGTGCGTGTCTTCAACTACCCGCATCTCGATCTTGATGCGTTGGCTGACGCCGCCGTGGAAGGCGGGCGGCGCGGCATCATGTTCTGCAGCAGGGAGCACGGCGGTGCCTGAATCGACTGTAACCATCGTCAATCGTCTGGGGCTGCATGCGCGCGCCGCCGCCAAGCTCGTGACCGAGGCCAACCGGCATCAGTCGGAGATCCGCGTGCGCAAGGACGGCCGCGAAGTCAGTGGCAAATCCATCATGGGGGTCATGATGCTGGCTGCGGCCAAGGGCAGCCAGATCACGCTGATTGCCGAAGGCGACGACGCCGATCACGCCATCGCCTGCCTGGCCGAACTGGTGGCCGATCGCTTCGGCGAAGAGTCATGACCCTCCTGTCGTCCCTCACATCCATCTGCCACGGATCCGCCGGCCTATGAGTCTCTGGCTGCACGGTATCGGCGTCGCGCGCGGGATCGCGATCGGTCGGGTCTCGAAGATTTCGGGCACCGATCTGGAGGTGCGCGAGTATTTCGTCGAGCCCGATGAGGTCGAATCCGAGATCGCGCGCTATACCCATGCCCATGAGGAGGCCAAGGAGCAGCTGCGCGAGGTGCGGGCCCAGATCCCGGCCGGCACGCCGCAGGATATCGCCGCCTTCATCGACACCCATCTGCTCATGCTCGATGATCACTCGCTCAGCGAGGCGGTCATGGGGCGCATCCGCGACGATCGTCTGAACGCCGAGGGGGCGCTGCGCCAGGCGCGCGACGCACTGATGGCCGTTTTCGAGCAGATGGACGATCCCTACCTGCGCACGCGACAGAATGACGTCGAGCACGTCGTGGCGCGCGTGCTGCGCATCCTGCTGCAGTCGGAGCGGGCGCTGCCGGAGCCGGACGACAGCCCGCCCGGCGAGGAAGCCCGCATCGTGGTGGCGGACGACATCACGCCAGCGGACATCATTTTGTTGTCGCAGCAAAAGACCGCCGCCTTCGTCACCGAGTACGGCGGGCCGCTGTCGCACACCGCCATTCTGGCGCGCAGCCTGCATCTGCCGGCGGTGGTCGGTGTGCACAACGCGCGCCGCCTGCTGCGCGACGGCGAACAGCTGGTCGTGGACGGCGCCGCGGGCCACATTCTGGCCAGCCCCGACGATGCCGCGCTGACCCGCTTCCGGCATCGCATTGCGCGTGATCAGCGCTACCAGCGCCGGCTCGAGCGGCTCAAGGACGAGCCCGCCGTCTCCCGTGACGGCACCAAGATCCGGCTGCTCGCCAATATCGAGCTGTCCGAGGATGCCGCCGAGGCGGCCCGGGTGGGTGCCGAGGGCGTCGGTCTCTACCGCACCGAATTCCTGTTCATGAACCGCGCCGAGCTGCCCACGGAGGAAGAGCAGTACACCGCCTACGCGCGGGTGGTGGCGGCGGTGACCGGCACCATCACGATCCGGACCCTTGATCTCGGTGCGGACAAGCAGGTGGATTCCGGGGCGCGCTCTGGCCCGACGCCGAATAATCCGGCGCTGGGGCTGCGCGCCATTCGCCTGTGTCTGCGTGAGCCGGAACTGTTCCGGACGCAGATCCGCGCGCTGCTGCGCGCCTCGGCGCACGGCCGCATGCAGATCATGCTGCCGATGATTTCCAATACGCTGGAGTTCCGGCAGGCGCGGCGTCTGATCGAGAGCTGCCGCACCGAGCTTGCGGCGGAAGGCCACGCCATGGCCGAGTCCATTCCGGTGGGCGCCATGATCGAGGTGCCGGCGGCAGCCATCGCCGCACCCTGGCTGGCGCGGACCTGCGACTTCTTCAGCATCGGCACCAATGACCTCATCCAGTACACCCTGGCCATCGACCGCGTCGATGATGAGGTCAACTACCTCTACGATCCGCTGCACCCGGCCGTGCTGGCGCTGATCCAGCAGACCATTGCCGCCGGCGCTCAGGCTGGTATTCCGGTGGCCATGTGCGGCGAAATGGCGGGCGATGTGCGCTATACGCGCCTGCTGCTCGGGCTCGGGCTGACCGAATTCTCGATGCATCCCTCCAGCTTGCTGGAGGTCAAGCGCATCGTCATGGATGCGGACATCGCCGGCCTGCGCGCGCGGGTGGATCGGGCCTTGGCGTCGACCGAACTCGCAGAGCAGCGCAGCCGGCTGGCCGAACTGGACGCGCAGTAACGGTCTGCGCGGCGGTGGCACCTCTGCGCTAGGCGGTTTCGGCGCTGGTGACAGCCAACGGTTCGACGGCGTCGTTGCGATTGGGGCGCTCGTTGAGCTTGTTGAAATCCACCCAGCGCACGATTTCGATGCGGCCGTCGAAGTGCTCGACCAGTGCCGAGCAGGATTCCACCCAGTCGCCGCAGTTCATGTACTGCACGCCGTGGATCTCGCGCATCTCGGCGTGATGGATGTGCCCACAGACGACGCCGTCCAGCCCCCGCCGGCGGCACTCGTGCGCCACCGACTCCTCGAAATCCGAGACGATGTTGACCGCCGACTTGACCCGGTTCTTGGCGTAGGCGGACAGCGACCAGTAGGGCATGCCGAGCCGCCGGCGCACGCGGTTGAAGTGGCGGTTGAAGCGCATGGCATTCTCGTACAGCGTGTCGCCGGCCATCGCGATCCACTTGTGATAGCGCGTGATGACATCGAAGGCGTCGCCGTGCAGCACGAGCAGGCGGCGGCCATCGGCCGTCACGTGCACGTGCTCGTTGAGCACGTGGATATTGCCCATGCTCAGGCCGAAATTGACGAAGCGGCGCAGGAATTCGTCGTGGTTGCCGGTAATGTAGTACACCTGTGCGCCGCGCTTGGCCTTGGTCAGGACCTTGCGGATGACGTTGGTGTGTTCCTGCGGCCAGTACCAACCTCCGGTCAGCTTCCATCCGTCGATGATGTCGCCCACCAGATACAGGGTCTCGCACTGGTTGGCCTTGAGAAAGTCGACCAGATGCTCGGCCTTACAGCCGGGCGTGCCAAGGTGCACATCCGATACCCAGATCGTGCGGTAGGTGGGTGCCGTCGTCTCTGCCATGGCCGGCAGGGTAGGAGGCGGTCGAGTCGCTGCCATGACATTCGCGTGACACTTTTGTGACGCTCGCTTACTCCCGCGCCGACTGGCAGGCAATGCAGCGCGCCGCCTCGGGTTGGCGTTGCAGGCGGGCGAGGGCAACGGCTTCTTCGCAGTCGACGCAGTAGCCGTAGAAACCCTGCTGCAGCCGTTGCAATGCTGCGTGGACCGCGTTCAGCCGCTGCTGCAGGACACGCCTTCCGGCCTGGGCCATGGCCTGTTGCTGCAGGGCATCGCCGCGCGACACGCGGCCGACGCGGGTCTGGTCGAGTTCCACCGTGCTGGCCGAGGCGTCGCTCCGACTCAGGGCCTCGCTCAGCTGCTGCGCCAGCGCATGCAGTTCACGCGATAAATGGTCCAGCGTGGCCGGGTCCAGGTCCTCCGTCATGCGCGCAGCATAGCGGTGCCCGGCACGGCCGCGCAGTGCGTGGCCGCTTGGGCTGGGCGCTTCTTGGCGCTAGCGGGCGTAGACGCTTTCGAGGTAGTTGTTGATCACGCGCGACTCGAACATGGCGGCGCCGGTGTTTGGATCTTCCAGATAGGGCACCTGGGTGCGACCGGTCTTGGCCAGCATCTCGCGCCGGTTGCGCGAATCCACCGGCGCATCGGGGAAGAAGCGGGTGCGCACGAAGGGCGGGCCGATGTCGGTGGCGCGCGCCTTGCCAAAGTTCTTCAGGCGATAGGGCAGTTCGAGCTCGCACAGGCGTTCGCGCACCATCCGCGAATAGGGGCTGGATTCGAAGCTGTACAGCACCAGCGGCTGCTTGGGTTGGCGCGAGGGGCGGGCACGCAGCCCGGCCAGACCGCGGCTCAGGCTGGCCGCCTGGGAGCCGGCCAGGGCGCGGCGCATGGCGGCCGCGCTGGGCGCCGGACGGCCGTTGCCATAGCGTGCGTAGAGGTGCTTGATGATGTCCGCCGATTCGTACAGCGGGGCCTCGCCCTCGATGACCAGCAACGGGAATTGCTGCTTGCCGCCCAGCCGCTCGGCCGCTTCGCGGAAGACGCGTCCACCGGCCGGGCAGGGGCGGATGTGCACGTCCAGGTCGAGTTC
>JALEHA010000130.1 GCA_022763315.1 Algiphilus sp. | reverse complement strand
GCCTTGCGCGCGATTTCGTCGGTGACCTTGGCGTTCTCGGCGTTCTGGTTGATCGAGGCCGACATCTGCTCGACCGAGGTGCTGGTGTGATCGACGCTGGTGGACTGCTCGTTGGCAGCCTGGGACAGACCCTGCGCGGTCTGATTCACCTGCTCGGTGGCGGCGGCCAGGGCGCTGGCGGTATCGCGAATCTCCGCCACCGTGTGCGCCAGTCGTCCCACCGTGTTCATGACGGCATCACGCAGCTGCACCATGTCGCCCCGGCATTCGGCGGTGACCTCCTGGGTCAGATCGCCACTCTCCACCGCGCTCATTACCCGCATGACGTCGTTGATGGGCTGGACGACTGCATCCAGGGTGTTGTTGATGGCGTTGCGCAGCGTCTGCAGATCCCCCTGGAACTCCGCGGTGATGCGGCGGCTGAGGTCGCCGGTCTCGATCACGGTCATGACGCTCATGATTTCGTTGATCGGCTCGATGACCGCATCCAGGGTGTCGTTCACACCCTGCACGATGGCGCGGAACTTGCCCTCGTGCTTGGTGGCGTCGGCGCGGGTATCCAAGGCTCCCTCGACCGCTGCCTGTGACAGCTTGTTGGCATCGGCAATCATCTTGTTGACGTTGTCGATGGCCCGGTTGAGGTTGTTCTTGATGGTGTTGAAGTCGCCGTTGTAGGTATCGGTGATCGGCTCCGGGATGTCCCCGCGGGAAATGCGGTCGACATAGTTGGCGGCCACGTTCAGCGGCCCGATGACGGCGTCGAGGGTGTCGTTGACGCCTTGCACGATGGCGCGGAACTTGCCTTCGTGACGGTCGGCGTTGGCGCGCGTATCGAGTGCCCCCTCCACCGCTGCCTTGGACAGCATGTTGGCGTCATCGATCATCTTGTTGACGTTGTCGATGGCCCGGTTGAGGTTGTTCTTGATGGTGTTGAAATCACCGTTGTAGGTATCGGTGATCGGCTCCGGAATATCGCCCTTGGAGATGCGATCCACGTACTCGGCGGCGACATTCAGCGGCCCGATGACGGCATCCAAGGTGTCGTTGACGCCTTGCACGATGGCGCGGAACTTGCCTTCGTGCTTGGTCGCATCGGCGCGGGTATCGAGCGCGCCCTCCACCGCCGCCTTGGACAGCAGGTTGGCGTCGTCGATCATTTTGTTGACGGCGTCGATGCAGGTATTGAGGTTGTTCTTGATGGTGTTGAAGTCACCGTTGTAGGTATCGGTGATCTTCTCCGGAATGTCGCCTCGGGAGATCTGGTCGACATAGCGCGCGGCCACATTCAATGGTCCGATGACCGCGTCCAGCGTGTCATTCACGCCCTGCACGATGGCCTGGAACTTCCCTTCATGCTTGTCGGCGTCGGCGCGGGTATCGAGGCGGCCCTCCACCGCGGCCTGCGACAGCATGTTGGCGTCATCGATCATCTTGTTGACGTTGTCGATGGCGCGGTTGAGGTTGTTCTTGATGGTGTTGAAGTCGCCGTTGTAGGTATCGGTAATCGGCTCCGGGATGTCGCCGCGCGAGATGCGGTCGACGTAGTCCGCCGCCACATTCAGCGGCCCGATGACGGCATCCAAGGTGTCGTTGACGCCCTGCACAATGGCGCGGAACTTGCCCTCGTGTTTGGTGGCGTCCGCCCGCGTGCTGAGCGCGCCCTCGACCGCCGCCTTGGACAGCATGTTGGCGTCGTCGATCATCTTGTTGACGGCGTCAATGCAGGTGTTGAGGTTGTTCTTGATGGTGTTGAAGTCACCGTTGTAGGTATCGGTGATGGGTTCCGGTATATCGCCGTTGGAGATGCGGTCGACATAGTCGGCGGCGACGTTGAGGGGGCCGATGACCGCGTCCAGCGTGTCATTCACGCCCTGCACGATGGCCTGGAACTTGCCCTCATGCTTGCTGGCATCGGCGCGGGTGCTGAGCGCGCCCTCGACGGCGGCACTGGACAGCATGTTGGCGTCGTCAATCATCTTGTTGACGGCGTCGATGGCGCGGTTGAGGTTGTTCTTGATGGTGTTGAAATCGCCGCTGTACGCGTCGGTGATGGGCTCGGGAATATCACCGCGCGAGATGCGGTCGACGTAGTTCGCCGCCACATTGAGCGGACCGATCACCGCGTCCAGCGTGTCGTTGACGCCCTGCACGATGGTCTTGAATTTGCCCTCGTGCTTCCCGGCATCAGCGCGGGTGCTGAGCGCGCCCTCGACCGCCGCCTTGGACAGCAGGTTGGCGTCGTCAATCATCTTGTTGACGGCGTCGATGCAGGTGTTGAGGTTGTTCTTGATGGTGTTGAAATCACCGTTGTACTGATCGGTGATTTTCTCCGGAATGTCGCCGCGCGAGATGCGGTCGACATAGTTCGCCGCCACGTTGAGCGGACCGATCACCGCGTCGAGCGTGTCGTTGACGCCCTGCACAATGGTCTTGAATTGCCCTTCGTGTTTGTCGGCATCGGCGCGGGTATCGAGGGCGCCTTCCACCGCCGCCTTGGACAGCAGGTTGGCGTCGTCAATCATCTTGTTGACGGCGTCGATGCAGGTATTGAGGTTGTTCTTGATCTCGTTGAAGTCGCCGCGATAGTCGTCGGTAATCTTCTCGGGGATATCGCCGGCGGCGATACGCTTCACATAGGTGGACGCGACGGTGAGCGGTGCCAGAATCAGGTCCAGAATCTGGTTGACCTGCATACCCAGCGCCTGGATGAGGCCGTCGGTCGCGCTGGTGTCGACGCGCCGCGTGAGGTCGCCATCCTTCACCGACTGCACGATCGCGTCGACTTCGTTGATGGCCTTTTCCTCGATCGTGCGATCGACCCACTCCACGACCGAGCCGAGCCGCTCGCCGCTGGGGCTTTTGACCGGGTTGACGCGCAGCAGAAAATGGCGATCCCCCAGCTTCAGGTTCGCCTCGTGGGTGTCTTCCAGCTTGTCGAGGATGCCGCGCTGATGCTCGGGATCACGGTGATATCGGTCGATACTGCCCTGGAGCAGATCCGCTGCCTTGAATCCGGGCAACGACTTCTGCAGCTCGCTCTCGGCCTCGGTGAGCATGGTGACCACGGCAGGATTGGTATAGACGATCTGGCGATCCTTGTCCGCGACCATGACGTTGACCGACATCGCATTCACCGCCTGTTCGATGCGCTCTGTCTGAGCGGCCTTCTCCTTCATGGCGCGCTTTTCATGCTCAAGCGAGCGGATGCGGGCAACCGCGCTCTGCATGGCGGTGCGCATGGCCTCGGGGATGAGGTCCATCTTGGGGGCTTCCTGGTCCTCGAGGGCAGGATCGAGTGCGAGTTGCAGCCACTCCGCCGCAGCCTGCTGCTGTTGGCGAAGTGCGCTGTTGGAGGCGAGATTGAACATGGCGGCGTTGCTCCGGGTCGGTATCAGTGACGGCACCCATCGATGCCTTCCCCCCTTGCCGGCGTTCTGCCCCGTTGGCGTTCACCGCTGTACTGAGCGGAACGGGGCGAGACACTGGCAAAGGACGAATCCCTGACGGGCTCGTAAACAAGACTGCTCCCGTCTGCTTCGGGGCCGTCCGCCGCTCGCACCGGTTGTCTATGCCGCTCGTCCGCCTACGCCCAGAACACAACCAGGGCGCCGTGATCGCGCACCGCCGATCGGCTCAAGGCTGCCGTTGGTCTCCATTGGAAACGGCGTGTGTGAGACAAAGCTAGACAAAAAAGGCCGGCACGCATGGCGTGCCGGCCCGGTCCCTCGCGTTCTGATCGCGCGGGTGCGCTTCAGTCCTCCGGCTCGTAGGCCAGATTCGGCGACAGCCAGCGTTCCGCCTCGCGCTGCTCCCAGCCCTTGCGCTTGGCGTAGTCGGCCACCTGGTCGCGGTTGATGCGACCCACCACGAAGTAGCGCGACTCGGGATGCGCAAAGTACAGACCGGACACCGCCGCGCCCGGCCACATCGCCATGGACTCGGTGAGCTTCATGCCGGTGTTGTTCTCGACATCGAGCAGTTCCCAGATGCCCTCCTTCTCCGTGTGCTCTGGGCAGGCGGGATAACCCGGGGCCGGACGAATCCCCTGATACTTCTCCTTGATCAGTGCGTCGTTGTCGAGCGCTTCTTCCGGCGCGTACCCCCAGAATTCCTTGCGCACGCGTTCGTGCATACGCTCGGCGAAAGCTTCTGCGAGACGATCCGCCAGCGATTCCAGAAGAATCGCGCTGTAGTCATCGTTGGCCTTCTTGAATTCCTCGGCCTTCTCGGCGCTGCCCAGGCCGGCCGTCACCGCGAAGGCACCCACGTAGTCCTTGAGACCCGTTTCCGCCGGCGCAACGTAGTCGGACAGCGAGCGGTTGGGAACGCCGTCGCGATGCTGCGACTGCTGACGCAGACAGTGCAGACGGGCGCGCTCGGTCTGACGAGATTCATCGGTGTAGATGGCGATGTCGTCCGAATCCACCTGATTGGCCGGGAACAGGCCGATGACACCGTTGGCCCGAATCCACTGCTCTTCAATCATCTTGTCGAGCATTTCGTTGGCTTCTTCGTACAGCTTGCGCGCGGTCTCACCGGTGGAGGGATTGTTGAGCACATCCGGGAAGCGACCCTTGATCTCCCAGGCGGCAAAGAACGGACCCCAGTCAATGGCCTCGCGCAGCTCGGCGAGCGGATAGTCGTTGAATACCTTGACGTATTCCGGGGTCGCGTCCGCGTTCTTCTTAAGCTGTTCCGCGATCATCTGAGGCTGCGGCGGCTCGAAGTCGCTCCACTCGGGGACGCTGCGGTTGGCGCGGGCCTTGTCGATGGGCAGCAGCTTCTCCTGCCGCTCCTTGCCGGAATGGCGTTCGCGCAGCTTGGCGTATTCCGCCTTCAGCTCTTCCATCATGGTCTTGCGCGAATCTTCATCGAGCAGCTTGGCGACCGTAGGCACCGAACGCGAGGCGTCCTTCACCCACACCACCGGGCCGTGATAATTGGGCTCAATCTTGACGGCCGTATGGGCGCGCGACGTGGTTGCGCCGCCCACCAGCAGCGGGATATTGAGCCCTTGACGCTCCATTTCCTTGGCGAAATGGACCATCTCGTCCAGGCTCGGAGTGATGAGGCCGGAGAGACCGATGATGTCCGCGTCGTGTTCCTTGGCTGCGTCCAGAATCTTCTGCGCCGGACACATCACACCGAGGTCGATGACCTCGAAGTTGTTGCACTGCAGCACCACGCCGACGATGTTCTTGCCGATGTCGTGGACGTCGCCCTTGACCGTCGCCATGATGACGGTGCCGTTGTCGGAAGGATCTTCGCCCTCTTCCTTCTCGTCCTCGATGTAAGGAATCAGATAGGCCACGGCTTTCTTCATCACGCGCGCGGACTTCACGACCTGCGGCAGGAACATCTTGCCGGCGCCGAAGAGGTCGCCCACCACATTCATGCCGTCCATCAGCGGGCCTTCGATCACCTCGAGCGGCTTGCCGCCCCGGTCGGAAATCTCCTTGCGCAGCTCTTCGGTATCTTCCTCGACGAACTGGTCGATGCCCTTGATCAGGGCGTGCTTGATGCGCTCCCGCGCATCGTTGTCACGCCAGGCAAGGCGATCGCCCTGATCCGCTTCGGTGGCGTCACCCTTGTATTTCTCGGCGAGTTCGAGCAGCTTCTCGGTCGATTCCTGCGGGTCGTCCTTGCGATTGAGGATCACGTCCTCGATGGCGTCGCGCAGTTCTTGCTCAATGTCCTCGTAGACGGTGAGCTGGCCGGCATTGACGATGCCCATGTCCATACCCGCCTTGGTGGCGTGGTAGAGGAACACCGAGTGGATCGACTCGCGCACCTTGTTGTTGCCGCGGAAGGAGAAGGAGATGTTGGACACACCGCCGGAGATGTGGGCGTGCGGACAGTTCTCCTTGATCCAGGCGCAGGCCTCGATGAAGTCCAGGCCGTAGCGGGCGTGTTCTTCGATGCCGGTGGCGACCGCAAAGATGTTGGGGTCGAAGATGATGTCTTCCGGCGGGAAGTTCAGCTTCTCAGTCAGGAGCTTGTAGGCGCGGCCGCAGATCTCCTTGCGGCGTTCGAGGTTATCGGCCTGGCCGTCTTCGTCGAAAGCCATGACCACGACAGCCGCACCATAGTGCCGGCACATATTGGCTTCGTGCAGGAACTTCTCTTCGCCTTCCTTCAGCGAGATGGAGTTGACGATGCACTTGCCCTGCAGGCACTGCAGACCGGTCTCGATCACCTCCCACTTGGAGGAGTCGACCATCATCGGTACACGCGAAATATCCGGCTCGGAAGCGACGAGGTTGCAGAAGGTGCGCATGGCCTCGACGCCGTCAAGCATGCCCTCGTCCATGTTGATGTCCATGATCGCAGCGCCGTTTTCGACCTGCGAGCGGGCGACATCGAGGGCAGTGGTGTAGTCACCGTCCTTGATCAGATTGCGGAACTTGGCGCTGCCGGTGACGTTGGTTCGTTCACCCACATTGATGAAGCCCTTCTCCGGCGTGATATTGAGCGGCTCAAGCCCCGACAGGCGCGTGATCGGTACGTGCTTGGGCGGCACGCGCGGGCTGTGCTTGCCCGCCTGCTCCGCTATGGCAGCAATATGTTCCGGCTGCGTGCCGCAGCAGCCACCGACCAGATTGATGAAGCCAGCCTCGGCGAATTCGGCGACGATGGCCGCGGTTTCGTCGGGCTGTTCATCGTATTCGCCGAAGGCGTTGGGCAGACCCGCGTTCGGGTAGCAGGAGATGTAGCAATCGGCCAGGCCGGACAGCTCCTCGATGTAGGGCCGCATGTCCTTGCCGCCGAGGGCGCAGTTCAGGCCCACCGCCAGCGGTTCGGCGTGACGGATCGAGTTCCAGAAGGCCTCGGCCACCTGACCGGACAAGGTACGCCCGGAAGCGTCCGTGATCGTCCCCGAGATGATGATTGGCAGCTTGAAGCCGTATTCCTCAAACACGCGATAGGCCGCGAAAATCGCCGCCTTGGCGTTGAGCGTGTCGAAAATGGTTTCGATCAGCAGCAGATCGACGCCACCATCGATGAGCCCGCGCGTCTGCTCGGCATAGGCATCCACGAGCTCCATGAAGCTGGTGTTGCGCTTACCCGGGTCGTTGACGTCCGGGCTGATGGAAGCGGTGCGGTTGGTCGGGCCGATGTTGCCCGACACGAAACGGGGCCGATCGGCGGTGGCCCGGGAATCCGCGGCCTCGCAGGCGAGCCGCGCTGCCGCCACATTCAACTCGTAGGCCAGCGACTCCATGTGGTAGTCGGCCATTGAGATGACCTGGCAATTAAAGGTGTTGGTGCCGATGATGTCGGCGCCGGCATCCAGATAAGCGCAGTGCACTTCCTTGATCAGCTCGGGCTGGCTCAGAACGAGCAGATCGTTGTTGCCGGACAAATCGGATTCCCAGTCCTTGAAGCGCTCGCCGCGGTAGTCGGCTTCGCTCAGCTTGTAGGACTGGATGCGCGTACCCATGCCCCCATCAAGGATGAGGATGCGCTCCGCAATCGCCTTGCGAATCGTCTCTTCGGAATGGCGGGTGCGCTGGGTCTGGCGTGGGTCGTCCATGAATCAGATCGGTGCAGAGTGAACCGTGGATTATATATCCTGTTATCCGGATAAGCGAATAGGGTGCTTGGTGTGGCATGACGCCGCGCCGATGAAGCAGGGGCGCGCGCGTTCTTGCGCTATGGCTCTCGGCGAATGCCCTGTCGCCGCAGCCAGTCAGCCACCGCCTCTCCTGTCGCCGCCGGCCAGGGCTGCAATTTGGCGGGCGGAATCCGCTTGTAGTCGTCCAACTCCTCGTTCAGTGTGATCGTACCTTCGGCGACTACGTGGTAGGCAATGATCAGCTGGTTCATGGCGGGGAAGGTGTAATGCCCAACGAAGGCGCGCACCTCGCCACGTAAGGCGAGTTCCTCCTCGACTTCCCGCAGGACGCCGCTTTCGGGTGATTCGTCGCGCTCAAGAAAACCCGTGATCAAGCCATACCAATGCCCCGGCCAGCTGCGGTTGTGCGCGAGGATGACCGCCCCCTCGTGCTCGACGATGGCCGCCACCACCGGGGTTGGATTATTCCAGTGGATGTAGCCGCAGGCCTCCTGACTGCATACCCGGCGCCATGCGTCGCCTCGGTGTGCGTCGATCAGAGGTTGGGCGCAGCGCGGGCAAAATTGGAAATGCGTGGTCATAGAGGCATCGCGACGAAACGGTTGTCCTGGCGAATGGCTGCCGCTTGGGCTTCACCGGCGCGGCACTGGATGGTGATGTCGGCCTTCTGGCCCGCGATCAACTGCTGTCGATAGCGCCTGCCATCGTCGGCGCGCCAGTGCGCTTCCACGACAAGATCGCCCGCCAGCGGGCGGAGATAGCGGGTATGCGAATCGGCGATAACGATATTGGGCGTCGGCTCGGCAACATCCTGTCCAACATAGGCAAGCAGCCAGCCCGCCACGATGCCGAGCATCGACAAACTGCCGCCGAAGGCCGTGCCGTGGTGGTTGCCGTTGGGGGCGAGCGGCGCGTGCAGCTGCACGGCATCCTGATGGATCGCCGTGACGCGTAGCGCGGTGTGTCGCAGCAGGGGTACCTGGCGATAGAGCAGTTGGGTGGCCGTGTCGATTTGCATGCGCAACACGCTAGCGCACCGCGGCAGCAGGCTCCAGCGCCGGCTGCTACTTGCCGATACAGAAGCGGCTGAAAATCGCCCCCAACAGGCCCTCGCTGTCCACAGCGCCGGTGATCGCGCCGAGCGCCTGCTGCGCCTCGCCGAGTTCCGCGGCCACCATGTCCAGCGCCAACGCCCGGTTGAGGGCGTCATGGGCGCGCTCCAGGGCGGCCAGCGCTCGATCAATGGCCTCGACATGACGGGCGCGAGCGCTGAAGGGCGCCTCGTCTGCGCGAAAGCCCGCCTGTTCAAGAATCATGGCACGCAGGGTCTCCATACCGGCACCCGTGGCGGCGCTGATGCGCAGCGCGTCCGGCCGCATGCGGCCAGCGGGACGGCCACTGAGATCACACTTGGTGAAGACATGCACGTGAGGGACCCCGTCTGCGGATGCGATCTCCGCTTCTGCAAAAGGAGCCTCCCAGCGGTCGTCGCCCAACAGCAACACCAGATCGGCGGAAGCCATCCGGGCCCGACTGCGCCGCACGCCCTCGCGCTCGACGACATCCTCGGTGAGACGCAGGCCGGCGGTATCGACCAGGCGAATCGGCAGGCCTTCGATGACCAGATCAAATTGCAGCATGTCACGCGTGGTGCCGGCCACTTCAGTGACAATCGCAACATCATCGCCACACATCGCGTTCAGAAGCGTTGATTTTCCGCTGTTGGGCGCACCTGCAAGCACCACCTCCAGACCTTGGGCGAGGCGGGCGCCGTTGACCGCGTGCGCGCGCACCCGGCGCAGCGCCTCCAGCACCTGTTGCAGACGTTCGTGCACACGTCCGCGCGCCATCCAGTCGATGTCCTCGTCACTGAAATCGAGTGCGACCTCGACCTGGACGCGGAGGTCCAGCAAGGTGTCGGCAAAGGCCCGCACCTGATCGGAGAAGGCGCCGCTCAGGCTGGCACGCGCAGCGCGTGCCGCGGAGAGGCTTGCGGCGTCGACCAGGTCGGCAATGGCCTCGGCCTGGGCCAGATCCATGCGGTCGTTGAGGAAGGCCCGCTCACTGAACTCTCCGGGGCGGGCACGGCGCGCGCCCAGGCGACAGGCTGCGTCCACGATGGCTTCCAGTACGACCGGAGCGCCGTGCCCCTGAATCTCCACCACATCTTCGCCGGTGAAGGAGCGCGGCGCCGGGAAATGCAGCACGACCGCTTCGTCGAGGTCGACGCCCTCGGCGTCGACGATCCGCCGCAAGCCCGCGCAGCGTGGCGGCGGCAAGGCGCCGCAGAGACGACTGGCGATGGCCGTGGCTTCGCCGCCGGACAAACGAACGATCCCCACCGCACCGCGGCCGCCGGCGGTGGCGACGGCGGCGATGGTGTCGGTGCGGATCATGGCGTCATCAGCGCTTGACGGTACGGCCGAGACCTTCCCGGTCGAGCTTGCGGTTGATGTACCACTGCTGGGCGATGCTGACCAGATTGCTCACGAACCAGTACAACACCAAGCCCGCCGGGAACAGGGTGAAGAAGGCGGTCAGCATGATCGGCATGGCCATCATGATGCGCTGCTGCATGGGCTCCATGGTCGCCATCTGACCGGAAAGCTTCTGCTGCAGGAACATACTGATACCGAACAGGATCGGCAGCACATAGTACGGATCCGGCGTCGACAGATTGGTGATCCAGCCAATGAAGGGCGCTTGGCGCAGTTCCACCGACTCAAGCAGCACCCAGTACAGCGCGATGAACACTGGAAACTGCACCAGCATGGGCAGGCAGCCGCCGAGTGGATTGAAGCCCTCCTTCTTGTAGAGGTCCATCATCGCCTGATTCAGCTTCTGACGGTCATCCCCGTAGCGTTCGCGCAGCTCCTGAATGCGCGGCCCGAAATGGCGCATCTTGCCGAAGGAACGGAACTGCGCCTCCGACAGCTTGTACATCGCCATCTTGACCAGCAGGGTGAGCACGACAATGGCCCAGCCCCAGTTACCCAATACGCTGTGCAACAGGTCGAGCACCCAGAACAAGGGGGCGGACAGGGGCGTCAGGATGCCGTAGTCGATGGTCAGATCGAAGCCGGGTGCAACGTCATCCAGGCGCTTCTGCAGCTTGGGGCCGGCGAACAGTTCCATGTGGAACGTCTCGCTGGCGCCCGGGGCGATGGTGCGCGCCTCGCCGACAATCTGGCCGAGATAGCCGAAGCGGCTGCTGGGCTTGGCGGTGAAGCTGAGTTGGCCGTCCTGCGGCGGCAATGCCGCGACGATGAAGTAGTGCTGCATCATCGCCAGCCAGCCGCCGCGCTGATCCGCCTGCATCGGGCTGTCGCGGACATCCTTGAAGTCGATCTTCTCAAAGCCGAACTTCTCGCCGCCGTTACGGGCTTCATAGAAGCCGTAGCCGGTAAAGGTGGGGGCGAAGGGCGGCTGATCGCCCAAGGTGTGATCATTGCGCCAGAGCTGGGTGAAGGCGGAGGCGTCGATGGCGCTCGCGCTGTCGTTGATCACTTCGTGCGACAGGTCCACGACGTAGCGGCCACGATGGAAGGTATAGCGCTTGATGACGGTAACGCCGGCTTCCGAAGTGGTGCGCAGGCTGACGGTCACGCTGTCCTCACCATCGGCCAGTGCGACCTGTTCCTGCTCGCTCCGGTAGAGGCTTCGCTGTGTGGCCGGATTGCCCTGGGGGGCCAGCACCCCACTTTGCACGATGGACCAGGTATCACGACGGTCATCGAGAATGGGGAGCGGACGGGGATTGGCCTCGGACTCGGGATAGTCGAGCAGCAGCAGCTGGCGGAGATCGCCTCCCTTGAGCGCGATGCGAGCGCGCACCACGTCCGTTTCGACGTTGACAAAGCCGGCGTCATTCTCGACCGCAGGGCTGTCGCCCACATCCACGCGTGCTGGACGCGCCGGCTGCGGCGTATCGTCCATGGCACTGGCGTCATCTCGGCCCGGTGCTGCGGCCTCGGGCAGGTCGGCATCGGGCGGAATGCGCTCGCTCTGAGCCACCTGAGCCGGCGCTTGCCGCGCCTGGTCGCTCTGCCATGCCTGGAAGATGAGGAAGAGCAGGACGCCAAAGGCGCAGATCAGGATGAAACGCCGGTTTTCCATGAGCGATCAGTGAGAAGAGGAGCGGTGGGCAGGAGCCTGCGCGGGGGGATCCGGGACGGGATCGATGCCACCGGGGTTCAACGGGTGGCAGCGCAGGATGCGACGAAGTGCGAGCAGCATGCCGCGACGGAGGCCAAAACGTCGGATGGCGGTGTCGGCATAGTGCGAACAGGTCGGATGGAAGCGGCAACGCGGCGGCAGCAAGGGACTGAGCAGCCGCCGGTAGACTGCGATCAGGCCGAGAATCAGTCGGCTGAGGACGCGTTCAACGTACGCCATAGCTGATCGAGATCGGCAACGATGTCTCGGTCATCGCGCAGGCCAGCACCCGGTCTCGCCATGACCACATACCAGCCCGAAGCGGGCAGGGCGCGCAGGAAGCTGGCGCGGGTGAGACGCTTGATGCGATTGCGTCGAACGGCATTGGGGGCGGCTTTTTTGCTAATGGCAAGACCAAGCCGCGGTGGTACTTCGGCGCGCGGCAGCGCCACGATAGTACAGATGCGGCCGCGATGCCGGCGGCCGCGCCCGAGGACCTGCGCGAATTCCCTAGGGAGACGCAGGCGCTGCGCGCGCGGCGGATTCGACAATTACGGTGCCAGGCGCTTGCGGCCCTTGGCGCGGCGACGCGCGATCACGCGACGGCCACCGCTCGTCGCCATGCGGGCACGGAAACCGTGGGTGCGGCTCCGGCGAAGGCGCTTCGGCTGATAGGTGCGTTTCATGGTGCTATTCCGGGAGACGTGGAAAAAAAGGCGCGCAAGTGTACTCGCGGGCCAGGGTTGGGGGCAAGTTGAAGATGGCTGTGGATAAGCTCAGGATAGGTCGCTAGACTCCCGTCCCCTTTTTCCCGCCGAGACGCTGTGACCAACGAGCTCTGGAACCGTTGCCTTCGATTCATGGAACGCGAGCTCGACGAGCGCGACGTCATGGCATGGCTGCAACCACTGCGCCCGGTGGCCGACGGCCAGCATCTTCGACTGGATGCCCCCAACACGGCCGTGCAAGCGCGTGTGCAGCGCGACTTCTCTGCACTCATCGAGCGCGCCTTGGCGGCGAGTGACGCGGACCGCAGCTGGTCGTTCGAGATCACGGTCGGCGGCGGTACCCCCCATCTCGAGCCCGCCGGCAATGACGACGGCGGCGAGATCGTCATCACCAGCGGGGACCTGAAGAGCCGTCGGGTGGATGATCGCTACACCTTCGAGAATTTCATCGAGGGCAAATCAAATGCACAGGCCCGCGCTGCAGCCTTGCAGGTGGCCGAGGCGCCGGGAGAGCGCTTCAATCCCTTGTTGATCTATGGCGAATCCGGTCTGGGCAAAACCCACCTGATGCATGCCATCGGCAATCACATCGCCGATCGCAAGGAACGCGCGCACGTGCTGTACGTCGGGGCGGAGAAGTTCGTTCGCGATCTGATCACCTCCATTCGCGGCAACACCACCGAACAGTTCAAAGCGCACTACCGATCGGTGGACGCACTGCTGATTGATGACATCCACTTTTTCGTGGGCAAGTCGGGCTCGCAGGAAGAGTTCTTCCATACGTTCAACGAGCTGCTCGATGGCCGGCAGCAGATGGTGATGACCTGCGACCGGTACCCGGCCGAACTCGATGGCCTGGATGCACGACTCAAGTCACGCTTCACCTGGGGATTGACGGTGCCGGTGGAAGCACCGGAACTGGAGACGCGCGTTGCGATCCTACTCAACAAGGCGGAGGAACGCGGTGTCGTGCTGCCGGAGAAGGTGGCCTTCTTCGTAGCGCAGCGCGTGCGCTCCAACGTCCGCGAACTCGAGGGTACGCTGAACCGACTGGTCGCCAGCTCACGCTTCCTGGGACGGGACATCAGCGAGGACTTCGCGCGGGAGACGCTGTACGACATCTTCTCCAGCTACGAGCGGCTGGTCACCATCGACAACATCAAGCGCGTCGTTGCCACCTATTTCAAGATCCGGGTAAGCGATCTCAATTCGGTGCGCCGCACACGTACCGTCGCTCGGCCGCGGCAGATCGCGATGGCGCTCTGCAAGGAGCTGACGCAGCATAGCCTTCCCGAAATTGGCACTGCCTTCGGCAAGGATCACACAACGGTTATGCATGCCTGCCGCAAAGTGCGGGATCTACGCGCCAACGATACGCGGGTACGGGAGGACTGGGAGAATCTGCTGCGTCAGCTTGGTGGTTAGCAGGGGAGCGGATAAGTCTCTGCGCAAGTGGGCGTGCGAAGCTGTGGAAAAACTGGTGACACTTTGAAGGGCCAAAGTTATGCACAATTCATCCCCTGCATGCTGAGGCCATTACCAGCACCATTAATAGAGTCTCAAGCTATTGATTCCGAAAGATTATGCTGGCTTATGCGCAGCTTTCGTCGGACCCAGCTACCATCGCTGTTAATCAATAAATAAGTAAAGAGTGAGATAGGTCGGCATGAAGATCGAAATTCCCCGCGATACGCTCTTTGACGCATTAAGCGCCATCATCGGTGTGGTCGAACGTCGTCAGACGCTTCCCATTCTTGGCAACGTGCTGGCCACGGCTGACGAGAACATGCTGACGCTGTTGTCCACGGACCTCGAGCTGCAGTTGTCCTGCAGCGTGCCGGTCACCGTGATTCGGCCGGGCAGCATCACGCTGCCAGCACGCAAGATGTTCGATATTTGCCGCGGCCTACCCGATGGCGCACAGATTGCGCTGGAGATCGCCGATGGGCGCGCCGTACTGAGTTCCTCCGGCTCGCGTTTCACGCTGTCCACCTTGCCGGCCGAGGAATTTCCCCGTCTGGAAGTGGAGAGTGATGGGGAACCGCTACGGCTGCAGCAACGGGAACTGCTCCGTCTGCTGGAAAAAACGCATTTCGCAATGGCGGCGCAGGATGTGCGCTACTACCTGAACGGGCTCTGCCTGCATCTGTCCGACCGCCTGCTGCGCGCCGTCGCCACCGATGGGCACCGACTTGCACTCAGCGAATGCGAACTGAGCGATCGCTTCGAGGATCGTCAGGTCCTGGTACCGCGCAAGGGCGTACAGGAACTGCAACGGTTGCTCGAAGACACCGAAAGCATGGTCGAGCTGCGCCTCTCAGCCAGCCAGGTGGCCCTGGAGGTGGGATCGATCGCCTTTGTCTGCAAACTGATCGACGGCCGATTCCCGGAATATCAGCGCGTCATTCCCGATGCCGACGGAATGCAGCTCAGCGGCGATCGGGAACGCGTGCGCCAGGCGCTGGCACGCGCAGCCATTCTCGCCAACGAGAAATTCCGAGGCGTGCGGCTGCAGCTCGCGGAGAATGAACTCCGTCTGCAGACGCACAACCCGGAGCACGAGGAAGCCGAGGAAGTGGTGGAAGTGCACTACGCCGGAACGCCGCTCGAGATCGGCTTCAACGTCACCTATTTGCTTGACGCCCTTGGCGCGATGGATGGCGAGGAATTCCGGCTCAACCTCAAGGCGGCGGATGCCAGTGGTCTGTTGACCGATCCCAGCGATGACCACACGCGCTACGTGGTCATGCCGATGCGCCTCTAGGCTGGGCTGGCGTCCGCGTCGCCGCCACCGCTTTGCCGGCCGGGGCGGCGGCACGGAGGCCAACGGCGCAAGCGTGCGGGGCCGTCGCTCTTGACCCATATCGTAGATTGCACCATCCGTCAGTTCCGGTGTCTGGCGGATAGCCGCCTCGATCTTGATCCATCGCTGAATTGGTTCGTCGGAGACAATGGCGCCGGCAAGACGAGCGTGCTCGAATCCCTGTATTGGCTGGCGCGCGGTAAGTCCTTCCGCGGTGCCCCAGCGGCGCGCTGCGCGCGTTCCGCCGCCACAGCCTGGAACGTGAGTGCGCGCATACGGAGCAGCGACGCACCGGCCGACCGGCTCAACCTGCAGTTCGATCCGGGTGGATTGGTGGCGCGCTGCAACGAAGCGACCACCACCCTGGTGGAACAGGCGCGACGATTGCCCTTGCAAATGATCGAGCCGGGACTTCACCGGGTGGTGGAAGACGGGCCCGCCTATCGCCGCCGTTTCCTCGATTGGGGCATGTTCCACGTGGAACCTTCCTACCTGGAAGCGTGGCGCGCGTATGCTCGTGCGCTGAAGCAGCGCAACGCCGCCTTGCGGTCGGGACAGTCCGCTGCCCACCTGCAGGCGTGGACCAATGAGCTGGCCCATAGCGGTGCGCGACTCGCCGCGTTGCGCGACAAGGGCGTCGCCGCGCTGCAAGCGCCCTTCCAGCAACGCTGTGCCGCGCTGGGTTTGGAGGCCGCTGAGCTCGCGCTGCTTCCCGGCTGGGATCCCGATCGATCGCTTGCCGATGCCCTGAGCGCCCGCGCAGAGCAGGACCAGCGCCAACGCACCACCACCGTCGGCCCACACCGGTGCGAGCTACGGATCAGCGTGGCAGGGCAATCGGCGCGCGACCACGTCAGTCGCGGACAGCAGAAAGTGCTGTTGGTGGCGCTCAGTCTGGCGCAGGCGGACGTGCTGCAATCCGCGGCTGACGTTGTGCCGGTCCTGCTCATGGATGACTTCACGGCCGAGCTCGGGTCCGGCTTCCAGGCGCGGGTGGTACAGGCACTGTCCGACTATCCCGGCCAGAGCATCGTCACCAGCCTGGAGCACAGCCCCGCGATGCTCGAAGCGGCGAGGGGGCGATGGTTCCACGTGGAACACGGGCGGATACGACGCAAAGACTGACGGCGTGGATGGCAATGGCCCAGCCACGCCCGAGCGCGTCAGGAACCAAGGGACAGAGCACAGCGCGCAGCCGGAAGCCACGGCGGCCAAGAGTGCGGGCGGGCTATACTATGCGATCGCCTAGGGATGATTTGCCTTGACCGAAACCGCCTATAACGCCAGCAGCATCCGCGTCCTTCGGGGACTAGAAGCCGTACGAGAGCGTCCGGGTATGTACATCGGCGACACCGACGATGGCACCGGTCTGCACCACATGGTCTTCGAAGTCGTCGACAACGCCATCGACGAAGCCCTCGCCGGCTATTGCACGGAGATCGTGGTGACGCTGCACGCCGACGACAGCGTGTCCGTGAGCGACAACGGCCGTGGCATTCCGGTGGACGAGCACCCGGAAGAGGGCTGTTCCGCAGCAGAAGTCATCATGACGGTCCTGCACGCAGGCGGAAAATTTGGCGGCGACGGCTACAAGGTTTCGGGTGGTTTGCACGGCGTTGGCGTGTCCGTGGTGAACGCCTTGTCGCGCACGCTGAAGCTCGATATCTATCGCGAGGGCAAGCAGTACTGCATCCGTTTTCACGATGGCATTCCTGAAGCCCCCTTGTCCGAGGTCGGCCCGACCGATTTGCGCGGCACCTTGGTGCGTTTCTGGCCGAGCAGCGACGTCTTCTCGAGCTGTGAATTCCATTACGATGTGCTTGCCAAGAAGCTGCGCGAGCTCTCTTTCCTCAACGCCGGCGTGCGCATTGTGCTGCGTGATGAGCGCGATGAACGGGAAGACGTCTTCGAATACGAAGGGGGTACCGCTGCCTTCGTCAGTTATCTGAATCGCAGCCGCGACGCGTTGCATCCCACCGTCATCCAGATGTCGGGCGAAGACGGCGACACTGCGGTGGATTGCTCGCTGCAGTGGAGCGACACCTATCAGGAGAATGTCTTCTGTTTCACCAATACCATCCCGCAGAAGGATGGCGGTACCCACATGACCGGCCTGCGCAATGCGCTGACGCGGACCTTGAGTGAGTACCTCGAAAGCGAAGGTGTGGCCAAGAAGGAGAAGGTGACGGTCCAGGGGGAGGATATTCGCGAAGGGCTGACCGCAATTCTCTCCGTGAAGTTGCGCGAGCCCCGTTTTTCCTCGCAGACCAAGGAAAAGCTGGTGTCCAGCGAAGTGACGCCGGTGGTGCAGTCCATCGTGACCGAGCGTCTGCGCGACTTCCTGCTGGAGAACCCGCGTGAAGGCAAGCTGATTGCCGCCAAAATCGTGGAAGCGGCGCGCGCCCGCGATGCCGCACGCAAGGCCAAGGAGCTCAATCGGCGCAAGAGTGTGCTCGATGTGGCCGGGCTGCCGGGCAAGCTGGCCGACTGTCAGGAAAAGGATCCCACAAAATCCGAACTCTTCCTGGTCGAGGGTGATTCCGCCGGCGGCTCCGCCAAGCAGGGCCGCGACCGCCATTTCCAGGCGATTCTCCCGCTCAAGGGCAAGATCCTGAACGTGGAGCGCGCGCGCGTCGAGAAGATGCTGTCTTCCACCGAAGTCGCCACGCTGATCACGGCACTCGGTTGCGGGATCGGCAGCGAAGAGATGCGACCCGAGAAGCTGCGCTACCACCGCATCATCATCATGACCGACGCCGACGTTGACGGCTCCCATATTCGGACGCTGCTCCTCACCTTCTTCTATCGGCACATGCTGAGCCTGATCGAGAACGGCTACATCTACATCGCGCAGCCGCCGTTGTACAAGGTAAAGGCAGGAAAATCAGAGACCTACGTCAAAGATGAGGCGGAAATGCAGGAGTACCTGCTGCGCCATGCGCTGCAGGACGCCCATTGGCAATCCGACGCAGACGGTGCCGATCCGCTGAGCCCGGAGGCCTTCGCCGCGATCGTGCGCGACTGGCACGCCAGCGATGTGCATATCGATCGCCTGGCGCGGCGCTATGACAACGAATTGCTGCGCGCTTTGCGCGACATGCCGGTGCCCCCGCCCGCCGGTGAGCGCGCGCAATGGATCGAGCGACTGAGCGCCCGCGTCAACGAACGCGGCGCCTACAAGGGCCAGTACCGCATCGAAGAGACGACCGACGGCGGCATGCTCGTCCACCGCCGGGCGCATGGACTGGTACACACCCATACGATCGCCCCCGGGTTTTTTGACGGCCCCGACTATTCGCGGATCGCGCGCCTGCACGCCAAGGTGTCGGAGCTCGCCATGCCGGGCACCGTCCATCGTGGCGAACGTAGCCAGCAGACGGGGCGCTTTGAGACGGCCTATCAGTGGCTGGTGCAGGAGGCCAAGCGCGGCCTCAATATCCAGCGCTACAAGGGGCTCGGAGAAATGAATCCCTCACAGTTGTGGGAAACCACGCTGGACCCGAGTAAGCGACGTCTGGTCCAGGTCAAGATCGACGATGCGGTGGCTTCCGATCAGATCTTCACCACGCTCATGGGAGAGCACGTGGAGCCGCGACGCGAGTTCATCGAACAGCACGCGCTCCAGGTCGGCAATCTCGACGTCTAGACCCAGAACGGCTAGGCTCCACGCATGCACAGTCTGGCCGTCTATCAACTCAAGGGTGGCGTCGGAAAGACCACGACGGCGGTGAATCTCGCCGCCCTGGCTGCGCGCGACGGCTGGCCCACGCTGCTCTGGGATCTGGATCCGCAGGGTGCCGCCGGGCACGTGCTCGGCGCAGATCCGGCAGGTATCAAAGTGAAGAAGCTGCTGCGCGGCGAACAGGCTGCGGGTCGACTGGTCGAACACACCCCTTGGCGTCATCTCGACGTGCTGCCCTCCAACCGCAAACTGCGCAATGTGGACGCCCACCTCGGTAGTGGCCACACCGACGGAAGCTGGGTTCAGACCTGGCTGAAGCGTTTCTCCGAGAACTATCGGCTGGTGGTCATCGATTGCCCTCCCGCCCTTGGTGGCCTTGCCGAAAGCATCCTGCGAAACGCCAGCCTGCTGCTGTTGCCGACCGAACCAGGGCCACTGGCGCGGCGAGCGGTCGATCAGGTCCGCGAGCACCTGGAAGAGTTGGGCATCAAGAAACCGCCGCTGCGCACTTTTTTCAACCAGGTCGACCGGCGACGCCGAATGCATCGCGAGATGGCCGAAGACCCTTCACAGTTTCTCCCCTTTGCCAGCCCGGT
>JALEHA010000129.1 GCA_022763315.1 Algiphilus sp. | reverse complement strand
TGATGGACGACGCGCTGACCACGGTGAACAGCGCTCGCGCCGACCTGGGTGCGCTGCAGAGCCGCTTCGAGACCGTCGTGGCCAACCTGCAGACCAACTCCGAGAACCTGAGCGCATCGCGGTCGCGCATCCAGGACGCGGACTTCGCCAAGGAAACCGCCAACCTGAGCCGCACCCAGGTGCTGCAGCAGGCGGGTACGGCGATGCTGGCCCAGGCCAACGCCTCTTCGCAGAACGTGCTGAGTCTGCTTCGGTAATGCGTCACCTTCAGTCCGGTAGGGGCTGTTTCGCGGGGGCCGGGATTGCTCGGCCCCCGCTTTGTCTCGTGTCAGCACCGCGTGCTGACGCGTGGAGGACCACGTCATGATGGTGATCTCTTCGCTTGAACGCTTTCCGGCGGAAACGCCGCCTACCGCTCTGACGGCACCGCCGGCGCTACCCGCACCCAGTGCGACCGCAAAGCCCGCGGTTCCCAATCAGCTGCCCTCCAAGGCGCCGCAGCCGGCCAGTCAGTCGGCCGATGTGCGCTTCGAGCTGGAGGACAACGACCGCGTCGTCATCCGCATCAGCGATCCGGAAACGGGCGAGATCGTGCGCCAGATTCCGAGTGAAGTGATGTTGCGGGTGGCCGACATGATCGCCGACGCCCGCGGCGGCACGGTGGATGCAAGTGCCTAGCTGTTAGAACGCGAAACCCAGGAGGTGCGCGATGGATCCCATCCGCTTTGCCGGAATCGGCTCGGGGCTCGACCTCGAAAGTATGACGCGGCAGCTGCTGCAGGCCGAGCGTGCCGCGCCTGAACTGCGCCTCAACCGCGAAGAGCAGCAGATCCAGGACGAGGCCAGTGCCTTCAATAGCCTGTCCAGCGTGGTGTCGTCGCTGACCGCCCAGGCCTCGGCGCTGGCCGAGCAGATCGGCCAGCCGTCGCGCTCCGTGGACGTGCCGGATGAGGCGCCCTTCAGTGTGACGGCTTCGAATACCGCCACCACGGGTCGATTCTCGGTGGAGACGGAAGCGCTGGCCACGGCGCAGAAGCTGCGCTCCGCGGCCTTTGATCCTGCGGCCGATATCGGCACTGGCACGCTGACCTTCTCACTGGCTGGTGACAGCTTCGATATCGAGGTGCTCGCGGGCAAAGGAACACCCGACGAGATTGCGGCGGCGGTGAACAATGCGGAGAACAATCCCGGCATTCGCGCCACCGTCATCAATGGCGCCAGCGGGGATCAGATCGTCTTCAGTTCGGACGCCACGGGTGCGGCCAATACCATCACAGTGAGCGCCAGCGGTGGCGACGGTGGGCTGGACGCGCTGACCTATGCCGGTGACGGCATCAACGATAGCCTGACGCAGATCGCCGCGGCCAGCGATGCGCGCATTCGTGTCGATGGCGTCGAGATCACCAGTGCGACGAACCAGTTCAGTAACGTCATCGACGGCATTGATATCGATATTGCGCGCGCCGAACCGGGCACCAGCCTCGATGTGGCCGTGCGTCGCGACGACAATGCCACGGCCGATGCGCTTCAGCGCTTCGTCGATGCCTACAACGACACGCGTCGGGTCATTGATCAACAGACGCGCTACAACGCGGAAACCGGCAACGCTGGCCCGCTGCTTGGCGACTCTGCCGTGCGCAGTCTGTCCAGCGCCATGCGTGGCGCGCTCAATATCGTGGAGTCCGGCGAGATCAGTGTGCTGTCCCAGGTGGGAATTCAGACCGATTCGGATGGGCGGATCAGTTTTGATCGCGCCGCCTTCAACGAGGCGATGGCGACCGATGCGGACGGCGTGGCCGCCCTGCTAGGTCAGAGCGGACTGTCCGGGCGCATTGACGGCGCCGTTTCGGGCTACAGCGGCGACAATGGCTTGTTGACCGCGCGCGGTGACGCGCTGGATCAGCGCCTCGAGCGCATCGAAGAGGATCGGCTGGCGCTGGATCGGCGCATGGAGCAGTATGAGCAGCGGTTGCGCAGCCAGTTCACGGCACTGGACTCGATCGTCGCGCAGCTTCAGCAGGATGGCCAATTCCTGCTCCAGCAGCTGGGGCTTCCACGCCAACAATAGGTGAAGAATGACTCAAGAATCGCCCTGGCGAACCGATAAAGAGTCTGAGTCCACCGAGAGCTTCACGCCATGTCGCTAGCCTACGCCCAAGCCGTCAATCATTACGGACAGTCCGGTCCCCTGGCGCACGCTGCCGAGCAATCACCGCATCAGCTGATCGAATGCCTGCTCGCCGGCGCCCTGTCGCGCATCGCGCAGGCGCGTCGCGCCCTTGCCAACGGAGACGCCTCCGCCCGCGGGCTGCACAGCTCACGCGTCATCGACATCATCGGCTATCTCGACGGCATCCTCGATCCGCAAGCGGGTGGGGAACTCACCAGCCGGCTGCGCAGCCTGTACGACTATTGCATCCGCCGCATCTTCGATGCCAATACGCAGCAGGATGACGCGGCCTATCAGGAAGTCGCGGAGCTGATCAGCGAAGTCAAGAGTGCCTGGGATCTCCTGCCGTCCCGCCTCAAGGAACGCGAGGTGGTCACGTCATGACGCTTCCAGCACGCTTGCCCCCGATCGTGCCGGACGACGCCGGCCGCGCTGATACCGTGGACGCCATGCGTGCGCATCTCAGCAATGCGCTGCTCGCAGGGGACTACGACCACGCGCTCGCACTTGCCGTCGCCCAAGGCCAATGGCTGCGTGAGCAGCAGGTACGCGGTGAACTCCCCGCGCCGGATGTGCTGCGCCGTTGGCACGATACCTACCAGGGCCTGCTCGCGCATGTACAGGTCCTTCGCGATGACACCCGCCGCCAGTTGCAGCGCATGCACAAGGGGCGCGACGTCAGCCGGGCCTATGCAGCCGCCTGAATCGCATACCGAGCTGACGGCGCGCACGCGCATGCCGCTGGCTTTCCAACCGCGTATCGACGGTGCGCCAACGCCCTTCGCTACGCTGCTCAGTCGTCTTATCGACATCGGCGGCCTCGGAGGTGTCCAGGAAGCCGACGAAAAGGACGTTGAGAGCAGCACGGTGTCGGACGCCATGCGCCGTTTACACACCAAGGTGGACCTGTTGCTGTGGATGGGGGCGGAATTGCTCGCCATCCATCGGCCCTTGCCAGCCAGTCGATCGGTCACGCTCTATGCCGATAAGCTGCGCGTAGAGTTGAACGGTATCGAAAGCGAGGGTGAGCGGCAGTGGCTGCTGCTCTATTGCCTGGAGGGGTTGCCCATGCCCTTGCCGCTGCCAGTGCTCGTGGAGAGTGACGACGACGGGATGGTCTGCCGTCTGGATACGCCCGATACCACCACGCAGGAACTCTATAACCAGTTGCTGTTCCGGTTGCATCGCCGGGAGATTGCTGCCAGACGTCAGAGCTGACTCTGCCGATCGCCGCGTACGGCGCTACCATGCCGTGGAACCCAGAGGGATCCGAAGTCGTGCATCTCGCCGTGCATTCTCCACACCATGCGGTGGCCGAATTGTTGGCAGTGGGACTGCGTCAGCAGAGCGGCATCAAGCGGGTGGATGTGCTGCCGCCCGGCAGTGGCTTCGGTCGTGCCTTGCGCGCCACTGGCGCCCGCCTTTTCGTCGTCGACTGTGGGAGTCAGCCGCTGGCGCGACTGACTGATCTTCTCGATGCGATACGCGGCGCGCAGAGCACCGCCTCCTTGCTGGTACTGGCGCCACAGGACCGCGAGATCATGCGCGCCGTGCTGCGGCATGGCGCGACTGCGCTGGTCAGCGCCAGTGATCCCCTTGAGCGCTGCATGGAAGC
>JALEHA010000128.1 GCA_022763315.1 Algiphilus sp. | reverse complement strand
TTCCAGTCCTCGGAGGAAGAGCTCTATCAGCTGTGTACCGGCGTGCGGGCACTGCGCGACCGGCACCAGCTCAAGTTGTTCATGCGACGCGACCGCTACGCGCGTTTCTACTCGGCGCTGGTTTACGTGCCCCGGGAGCGTTACACCGCGCAACTGCGCGATGCCATCTGTGACGAGTTGATTCGCGCGCTGGACGGAGACCGCTTCGAGCGCACTGTTGAATTCCCGCGGGGAGAAAGCTTTGCCCGTCTGCATGTGGTGATACAGATGGGTGGGGGCAGGGCGCGCGAGGTGGATGTGCGCGCTGTCGAAGCGCGCCTGGTGGAAGTGACCCGCACCTGGTCCGAACAGCTGCGCGAGGCGCTGGGCGACCAGGCGGAGGGCAGTATCGGCATCAGCTTCGTTGACGCCTTCGATGCGGGCTATCAGCAGGAGACAAGCCCACTGGCGGCGGCGGTGGATGTGCACTACCTGACGCAGCTGAGCGAGAACCACCCCGTGTTGCCACGCCTGGTGGTGGACGATGATGCCGTTGGCGCGGCCTGCCCGACCGAACTGCGGCTGTACTCCTATCGCGAGTCAGTGGCGCTGTCAGACATCCTGCCGACGCTGGAGCATTTCGGGCTGCGCGTGATGCGCCAATCTCCGCACTGCGTGCGGCCCGCCGGTGGCGGTCGTCTCTGGGTGCAGACGTTTGAAGTCCGCGTGGCAGGCAGTTGCGCGCTGGACCCGGCGCATCAGAAGCAGCTCTTCGAGGACGCCATGCTGCGCTGTATGCGCGGCGAGACCGAGGACGACGGTCTGCATCGTCTGGTGCTGCATGCCGGCCTGAACGCGCGCCGCATTGTGTTGTTGCGCACGCTGACCCGCTACCTGCTGCAGACCGGCTTGCCTTACGGGCGCACCATGCTGGAGGAACTGCTGTCCGCGCACCCCGCCATCGCGCGCGACATCGTCAGCCTGTTCGAGGCGCGCTTCGACCCCGACGGGGCGAGCGACCGTGAGGCCGTCGCGGCCCCCATCCGGCAACGTCTTGAGGCCGCGCTCGAGGCGGTCAGTTCGCTCGACGCCGACCGCGCCCTGCGCGCCTATGTGGGGGTGGTGGAGGCCACGCTGCGCAGCAACTACTACCAGACCGATGCCCTAGGCCAGCCCAAATCCTGGGTGTCCATCAAGCTGGATCCGAGTCAGATTCCCGAGCTGCCGGAGCCGCGACCGGTCTACGAGGCCTTTGTGTACTCCCCGGAGGTGGAGGGCGTCCATCTGCGCGGTGGGGCGGTGGCGCGTGGCGGACTGCGCTGGTCAGACCGGCCGGCGGATTTCCGCACCGAAGTGCTCGGCCTGATGAAGGCGCAGATGGTCAAGAACGCCATCATCGTGCCGGTGGGCGCCAAGGGTGGCTTTGTCGTCAAACAGCGCCAGTTCGCCAGCCGCGAGGCCTTCGCTGCGGCGGGCAAGGCCTGCTACCAGATCTTCATCCGCGGTCTGCTCGACATTACCGACAACCGCGAGGGCGACCGCATCGTGCCGCCCAAACGGGTGGTGCGTGCGGATGGCGATGACCCCTATCTGGTGGTGGCGGCCGACAAGGGCACGGCCACCTTTTCCGATACCGCCAATGCCCTCTCGGCCGAATACGGTTTCTGGCTGGGGGACGCCTTTGCCTCCGGCGGCAGTGCGGGTTACGACCACAAGGCCATGGGCATCACCGCCAAGGGGGCGTGGGAATCGGTCAAGCGCCACTTTCGCGAGCTCGGCAAGGACATCCAGCGCGAGCCCTTCACCGTCGTGGGCATCGGTGATATGGCCGGCGATGTCTTTGGCAACGGTATGCTGCTCTCCGAGCATATTCGCCTGGTCGCGGCCTTCAACCATATGCACATCTTCATCGATCCGAATCCGGATCCGGCGAGCAGTTTCCAGGAGCGCAAGCGTCTGTTCGAGATGGGTCGTTCCACCTGGCAGGACTATGACAGTGCGCTGATCAGCGAAGGCGGTGGCGTCTGGTCGCGCGATGCCAAGCGCATCGAACTCTCACCGCAGGCCCGCGAGGCGCTGGGCATCGAGGCCAAGGCGCTGACCCCGAATGAACTGCTGCACGCCATTCTGCTGGCGCCGGTGGAGCTGCTCTGGAATGGCGGTATCGGCACCTATGTCAAGGCACAGAGCGAGTCGCACCAATCCGTGGGTGACCGCGCCAATGACGCCATCCGCGTCAACGGGCGCGAATTGCGCTGCGCGGTGATCGGGGAGGGCGGCAATCTCGGCCTGACTCAGCTTGGGCGTATCGAGTTCGCGCTCGCCGGGCGGGGCGGCCAGGGCGGTTTGATCAATACCGATGCGATTGACAACTCCGGCGGCGTGCATTCCTCGGATCGTGAGGTCAACATCAAGATCCCGCTCAATGCCTGCATGGCGGAAGGCGCGCTGGAGCGCGAGGCACGCAATCAACTACTCGAAGGCATGACCGACGAGGTGGCCCAGGCCGTCCTCGCCGACAACCACGAGCAGAGTCTGGCGGTCAGCCTGATCAGCTGCGAGGCGGCGCCACGGCTGCACGAGCACGCTCACATGATGCGCACGTTGGAGCGCATCGCCGGCCTGGATCGGGCAGTGGAGTTCCTGCCCGACGAGGAATCGCTGAGCGAGCGTGCGACGCGGCAGCAGGGCCTTGCGCGGCCGGAAATCGCGGTGCTGCTGGCCTATGCCAAGAACGCGCTGTTCGATGATCTGGTGGCCTCCGAGGTGCCGGATGATCCCGGCATGGTGCATCGCCTGCGGCACTATTTCCCTAGCGCGATGCGGGATAGCTACGCGGATGCAATCGCCGCGCACCGTCTGCGGCGCGAGATCATCGCCACCGACCTGGCCAATCAGGTCGTCAATCGCATGGGTTTCAATTTCGTGCACCGCGTGGCCGAAGAGCAGGGCGCACGCCGGCCGCAGGTGGTCAAAGCTTTTGCGCTGGCCTGGCGTCTGATGCGCGGTGACGAGCTCATCGCAGCCGCGGACGCGCTGGATGGGCGGATCGATGCCATGGTGCAGTTGCAGCTGTATCAGCGCGTGGCCGGTCTGATGAAACATGTCACCGGCTGGGCGCTGGGTGAGCACGCCGACAGCCTGCCGCTGGACGAAGCCGCTGCGCCGCTGGAGGAACCACTGGCGCGTGTGATGGCGGATGTGCCGGCGGCGCTGCCTGAGGCCTACCGGCGTGATTGGGATGCTGCGGTCGAACGATGGTGCGCGCAGGGTGTGCCGCGCGACACTGCAGAGCGTTACGCCGGCACGTTGGTGATGGGTAGCGCGCCCGATATCCTTCAGGTGGCACGCGATACCCAGCGCGCACCGGAGCAAGCGGCAGCGGTCTATTTCGCCATCGGCCAGCGCCTGGATGTGCTCTGGCTGCTGTCGTCCATCGTCGGCCTGCAGGTTTCAGGGCGCTACCAGGCGCTGGCGCGCGCCAATCTGCGCGAGGACACCTACCGCCTGCACCGACGCATCACCCAGCGGGTGCTGGCCGAGTCGCCGGAGGGGCCGATCGACGATGCCGCCGCCTGCATCGAAGACTGGCTCGCCGCGCGCGGTGATGCCGCCTACGATCTGCTCGGCCGGCTTGAGGGGCTGCGTAGTCACACGCCGCACGACTTCATGTCGTTGACCGTGGGCGTGCGCGCCCTGCGCCAGATCCGGCAGATCTAGGGGCTGGCTGTTCAGGTGGGCTGGTGCGGCTGCGCCAGGTACTCGCGCGACTGCATCTCGAACAGGCGCGAACCGGTGCGCTGGAACTCGAAGGTGAGCTTCTTGCCCACATAGAGTGCGTCCAGGGCCACGTCGGCGGCGATCACCAGCTTGACGCCGCGGTCGTAGAACTCGTCCACCAGGTGGACAAAGCGACGCGCGCTGTCCTCCAGGGTGCCGTCCATCTGCGGCACGTGGCTGAGCAGCACGGTGTGATATTCGCGGGCGATCTCGATGTAGTCGGCGGCCGAACGCGCGGTCTGACAGAGCTCTGCGAAGCTGAACCAGACCACATCGTCGACCGCGCCCAGCGCCTCGACATTGCGGCCATTGATGGTTAGCGTCACCTGTCCGGTGCTTTGCGCGGGGGCGAGTTCGGTGAACTCATCGCTCAGCGTCTGCATGGCGCTGTCGTCGCAGGGGTGCAGATACAGCGGCACGCGTTGCAGGGTACGCAGGCGGAAATCGGTGGGGCTTGCCAGCTCCATCACCTGGCAGTGGTTCTTGATGCGGTCGATGGAAGGGAGAAAGCGGGCGCGCTGCAGGCCGTCGCGGTACAGGTCATCTGGGGCGACATTGCTGGTGGTGACCAGGGTTACGCCTTCGCGGAACAGCACCTCGGTGAGTCTGCCCAGGATCATGGCATCGGCGATGTCGGAGACGAAGAACTCGTCGAAGCAGAGCACGCGGGTTTCGCGGGCGATGCGCTCGGCAATCAGCGCTACCGGGTCCTGCTCGTCGAGAAAGCGGCGCCGCTCGGCGTGGACTTGCAGCATGAAGCGGTGGAAATGGGTACGCAGCTTCTGCTCGAAGGGCAGGGCGGCATAAAAGGTGTCCATCAGATAAGTCTTGCCGCGGCCGACCCCACCCCAGAGATACAGCCCCTGCACAGGCGGCCAAGTCGCCGCGCTGCGCTTACGCCGCAGCAAGCCGCCGCCGGCGTTGGGGCGGGGCGCCTGGATCAGCTCCTGATGGATGGCGTCGAGTGCATCCACCGCACGCGCCTGGGCCGCGTCGGCCTCGATATGGCCGGCCGCAAGAGCGGCCTCGTAGCGCCGGCGCGGACGGTCATCGCGGCGGCTCACGACGCTTCCTCCACGCCGAAGATGCCGGCCAGATAGTCGTTGAGAAAGAGACCGCGTGGATCGAGTTCGGCGCGCAGCTGGGCGAATGCGTTCCACAGGGGATACATCGTTTCCAGATCACGCAGGTGGTGCTCGTGCGGCATGATCCACAACGGGCGTGCACCGTGGCGCTCGAAGATATCGCCGGCTGCCTCGGCGTGGTCGCGCACTTTGGGCCCGGAGAGGATGCGCACGAAAGCCGTTTCGTTGCCGTAGGCGGGCGACAGCGCGGCATCGTCGGCGCAGGCGTAACGCACGCGCAGCACGACCCGTTGCTTGGGGTCAATGGCGCGCAACACACCGCGCAGCGCATGCAGGGTGTCCCCCAGCGCATCAATCGGCAGCGCATAGCCGATGGTGCCGAGGTTGGATTCACTGAACAGTTGCCAGCCGTAGGCGGCATCGACACTTTCGGGAATGCGCGCGCGCTCGGGGATCAGACGCCAGGGCAGTCGGCCGCCAAACTGCGGCATCACGTCAATCGCGCGGTGCACGGCGCTGCGCAGCCGCGCCGAACCACTCTTCAGTGCGTGGCGATGACGCCCAGGCGCGTGCCGTGGTCGTCGGTCGATAGTGCGCAGTCGCACGTCGTCACTGTGTGCAGTCCAGTACCACTCCACATAGTCGTGGGCACGCAGCGTATTGACGCGACTGATCACCGCATTGAGCGAGCGTCCCGTTACGCGCGACTGCAGATGGCTGGCGGCGATGCAGCGCAGACCGACGTGGGTCAGCACCCCGAGGGTGCCCAGGCTGACGCGAGCCAGGGGCAGGCGGGGGTCGTTGGCGCCGATGCTGAAGGCCGAGCCGTCTGCTCCGATCATGCGCAGGCCCACGACCGGGCAGCGGTAGCGGCTGTCGCCGGTGCCCAGGCCATAACTACCGATGGACACGGCGCCTCCCACGCTTTCATTCCCGGACCAGCCCAGCGTCGGCAGGGCAAGCCCGTAGCTGGCCAGTTCGCGCGCAAGCTGAGACAAGCGGGTGCCTGACCGCACCCAGGCGATGCCGTGCACCGCGTCGACATCCTCGATGCCGGTAAAGCGGGACAGCTGCAGCAGGCCGTCATCGCAGCGACACAGGGGCGCACGGGTATGGCCGCGACCAGCGACCCGCAAGTGACTGCCGGTTTCGGCCGCGTAGGCCACCTCGCGCTGAATCTGCTCAAAGACCGCGGGCGTGGCGATGAAACGCGGGGCATGGCCGTCTGGCTTGCGCGTTGCGTGGTGGGGGTTTCGGACCAGGGACAGGCGGCTCATGCAGCGGTTTCGCTCAATGCTTCGGCGTGGGCGTCTTCGGGCAGGTGCGCCAGCATGGCACGTCGCACCTCCCGACACAGATGCGCGGGTTCCTTGTTGGTCGTGTCATGGGGCGCAAGAATATCGATCTCGATGCGGGTGCGGCGCGGCAGGCGTGCATGCTCGCCGTAGAGCAAGCGCGACCCTCGGATAACCACGGGCACGACCGGGGTGCTGGTGCGGGTGGCGAGCAAAAAGGCGCCCAGCTTGAAGGGCAGCAGACCAGGAGGCCCTTGAAAGGTGCCTTCCGGAAAGATGCCCAGACTGTCACCTGCGCGCAGCCGCTTGAGCAAGGCGCGCGTCTGTCGGGCGCTCATCTGGATCGCGTCGCGCGCGATGAAGATCACGCCGAGCCGCGTCAGCACGCGGCCGATCAGCGGCCATTCGGCGGCATCGTCCTTGACCACATAGCTGATGGTGGGAGGCAGCGCGGCGGTCATCAGCAAGCCGTCCAGGTAGCTGGCGTGGTTGGCGACAACGATCACCGGGCCATTATCGTGCTGCACCGTGCCGCGACAGCGGATGGGTGCGGCGCACAGCCACATGGCGAAACGAATGAGTGCGCCAGCCACGCGGCGTCGACGCTCGACGCCCGGCAGAACCAGCACCAAGGCGCTCAGCAGGCCGAAGATGAACACACCGAACACCAGCGCGAAATAGGCGCCGTAGAGCGCTTGAAGGAGGCCGGAGCGGGGCGGCGATGGGGCGCTCATCGCCAGAATCTGTAGTGGAGTACCGCGATCATGGCGCGTAACATTACACAATGCAGTGGCAAAGCCTCGGTCCATGAAGCGGTCTTCGATGGCCGCGATGCCGGACGAAGCGGACGCTGGCCTGATCGCGGCCTTCGACGAAGCGCTTTGGCTGGAAGACGGTCTGGCGGCGGGCTCGCGTTCCGCTTATCGCAGTGACCTTCGTGCCGCCGCCTGCTGGCTGCGCGCGCGCGGAGAGACGCTGGGCAATGCCAGCCCCGAAAGCCTGCGCCGTTATCTGGCGGCGCGCGGTGAGGCGGGCGGCTTCGGTGCCCGATCCCAGGCGCGGGCGCAGAGCGCGTTGCGTCGCTTCTTTGCCTGGCAGGCGCGTAGCGGAAGGCGCAGCGATGATCCTGCCGCCACCCTGCGCAGTCCGCGCCTGCCGCGCGCCTTGCCGGCCACACTGAGCCACCAGCAGGTGGATGCCTTACTGGCAGCGCCGGATGTGGATACCGCGCTCGGGCTGCGCGATCGCGCCTGGCTGGAATTGATGTACGCCACGGGTCTGCGCGTGTTGGAGAGTGTCACCGTCGCAGTGCAGGCCTATGCACCCCGCCAGGGGGTGATCCAGGTCCTGGGCAAGGGCGGAAAGGAGCGTTTGGTGCCAGTCGGAGATGAAGCGCACCACTGGCTGGAGCGCTATCTCCGCCACGCCCGGCCCAGCCTGGCGGGAGGGCGCGCCGACGAGGCCCTCTTTCTGACGCAGCGCGGCAAGGGCATGACGCGACAGAATGCCTGGCAACGGTTGCGCCGGTATGCCGGCATGGCGGGCGTGCGGGGCAAGGTGTCTCCGCATACCTTGCGCCATGCCTTCGCCACCCATCTGCTGGACCACGGTGCCGATCTGCGCGCCGTGCAAATGCTGTTGGGACACAGTAACCTCAATACCACGCAGATCTATACCCACGTGGCGCGCGCCCGACTGAAGGCGCTGCACGCCGAACATCATCCCCGTGGCTGAACGCAGACGACCCCAACCGGTCCTAGCGTTTCACCCCTCATTCATGGTTTTTTTCATGCGCTTTCTCCTCGTCCCTCCGCTTCTGCTCCTGTCCGGTCTGTTCGTGACCGCTTGCGGCGCTTCTGAATCCACCGCCCAGAACGCGCCCGATGCCGCCGCCGCGTCGGAGTCCACCAGCAGCGCGCCGGCAGCGCGCGAGGAGAGCGCCGAGTTGCAGGCCGTTCGTGAAAAGCTGGCCGAGCGTATTCCCGATCTCGCCTCGAGCGAGTTGCGCAGCACCCCCCTCGATGGCATTTACGAACTGTCGCGCGGCATGGCCGTTGGCTACGTGACAGCAGACGGCCGCTACCTCATCGAAGGCGACCTCGTGGATATGGCCACCGGACGACAGATCACCGAGGAACGTCGCCGAGAGGCGCGGCTGGAAGTGCTCGAGGATGCGGCAGAGCGTTCCATCCGCTTCGGCCCCGACGACGCCGACCACGTGGTGACGGTCTTCACCGACATCGATTGTGGCTACTGTCGCAAGCTCCACGATGAGATCGATCAGTACAACGACCGCGGCATTGCCATCCGCTACCTGC
>JALEHA010000127.1 GCA_022763315.1 Algiphilus sp. | reverse complement strand
TGCCACGATATCGAGTGCATGCGGACGCAGACCCGTTTCGTGAAGATCAGCGCCGCGGGCATGCGCGAGAGCCATGTCCACGACGTCTCCATCGTCAAGGAAGCGCCCAACTACCGCGTCGAGTAGCGCCCCGGTGCACTACCCGCTGACGCAGAACGACCTCGCAGGGCCGAAAGTGACCGATATCCACGCCCACCGAATCCTCATCCTGGATTTCGGCTCCCAATACACCCAGCTGATCGCGCGACGCGTCCGTGAGGCCGGGGTGTATTGTGAACTGCACCCCTGGGATACGACGGCTGAGGACATTCGCGCCTTCGCCCCGAGCGGCATCATTCTCTCCGGCGGTCCGGAGACCGTGGCCGCGGACAATGCTCCCCGCGCTGGCGAGGCGGTCTGGGGTCTGGGCGTGCCCGTCCTCGGCATCTGCTACGGCATGCAGACCATGGCCGCCGAACTCGGTGGCAAGGTAGCGCCCGGCGCGGTGCAGGAATTCGGCTACGCCCGGGTGCGGCAGGTCGGCGAAACCACGCTGCTCCGGGATATCGACGACGCCATCGACGATGACGGAACGCCGCTGCTCGATGTCTGGATGAGCCATGGCGACCAGGTCACCAAGTTGCCGGACGGCTTCACGCGCGTCGCCGCCACCGATGATGTGCCGGTGGCCGCCATCGCCGACACGGCACGACGCTACTACGGATTGCAGTTCCACCCGGAAGTCACGCACACCCCGCAGGGCAAGCGCATCCTGGAGCGCTTCGTGCATGACATCTGCGGTTGTGGACGCGACTGGACGCCGGCCAACATTGTCGAGGACCTCATCGCCCGGGTGAAGACCCAGGTGGGGGATCGTCATGTGCTATTGGGGCTTTCCGGCGGGGTGGATTCCTCGGTGGTCGCGGCCCTGCTGCACAAGGCCATCGGTGACCAGCTCACCTGCGTCTTTGTCGACAACGGCCTGCTGCGCCTGCATGAAGGCGATCAGGTCATGAAGGTCTTCGAGCAGCACCTGGGCGTGCGCGTGATCCGCGTCGATGCCGAGGCGCGCTTCCTGGAGGCACTGGCCGACGAGGCGGATCCCGAGGCCAAGCGCAAGATCATCGGCCGCACCTTCATTGAGGTCTTCGACGAGGAAGCCGCGAAGCTGACGGATGTGGAGTTCCTCGCCCAGGGCACGATCTATCCCGACGTCATCGAGTCCGCAGGTGGCAAGACTGGCAAGGCGCACGTCATCAAGTCGCACCACAATGTGGGCGGCCTGCCGGAGCACATGAAGCTGAAGCTGGTCGAGCCATTGCGTGAACTGTTCAAGGACGAAGTCCGCGCCATTGGCCTCGAACTCGGTCTGCCGCGCGAGATGATCATGCGTCACCCCTTCCCGGGGCCGGGCCTGGGTGTTCGCATCCTCGGCGCGGTCAGCAAGGCTGCCGCGGATACCTTGCGCCGCGCCGATGCCATCTTCATCGAAGAGCTCTGGAAGGCCGAATGGTACGACCGCGTCAGCCAGGCCTTTGCCGTGTTCATCCCGGTGAACAGCGTGGGCGTCACCGGTGATGGCCGGCGCTACGCCCCCATCATCGGCCTGCGTGCAGTCCAGACGGTGGATTTCATGACCGCGCGCTGGGCGCCGCTGCCTTCCGAACTGCTCGACACCTGCGCCCGCCGCATCGTCAACGAAGTGCCCAACGTCTCGCGCGTGGTGTACGACATCTCCGGCAAACCGCCCGCGACCATCGAGTGGGAGTAGCAGCACCTCGTAGGTCGGGAGCGCACGCGAAGGCACGCTGCTTGCAGGATTCCATGAGTCGCGCCCAATTACCAGACGGGGCAGCAAGGCGCCTTGCTACTGCTGCAACATCGGTCAAGAGGCCATCACTGACAATCTTTGTCAGTTATTGACAATTCCGCGCCGAGAATTGTCAGTCTCGCGCGCCCAGATACCGACAAATGGCCGCAGAAGCCCCTGCAAACGGCCCTTCTGCAAGTGGCATAGGCCTTGCACAATGGAGATCGGTCGACCGGATCATCACTGCCGGCTTCCTCAATGCATTGACGTACACAAGGAGATTCCTATGACACATGTGAAGAAGGGCCAACAGGGCTTCACCCTGATCGAGCTGATGATCGTGGTTGCGATCATCGGTATTCTTGCCGCCATCGCGATCCCGGCGTATCAGGACTATACGGTGCGCGCTCGAGTTACTGAGGGGCTGAGCCTAGCATCCAATGCGAAGACAATGGTGTCAGAAAACGCATCGAGTTCAGAAGTCTATAGTCAAGGTTGGACCGCCCCAGACGCAACTGAGAACGTTGATTCAATAGCGATCGACGATACCAACGGAACAGTTACGGTTACTTACACCGCTTCAGCGGGCGGTGGCACCTTAAACTTGATTCCCTACACTGGGGCGACGGGTAGTGAAGCCGCGCTCCCTGATTCGACTGGAGGCGGTTTCGCCCCTCCAAGCGGTAACATCAACTGGATTTGTGCAGCTGCCGGGAGTGCCCCTGCTGTTGGCTCGGCGGGCGACCTTGAGGCTAAGTACGCTCCAGCAAACTGCCGATAAGGGGAAATAGGGGACAGACCACTTTTTCTGACCCCCAACTCTTCCTCTGATTGACTATGAGGCCCGCTTTTCCAGCGGGCCTTTTTCATTCGGGAGGACCCGGCATCGTCAGCTTTCCGGGCGGCGCGGGTGGTGGCAGCCTGGTTCCAGGAATCGGCTGGGGTGGGAGCGATCCCGAGACGCGCGCGCCTGACGGTGCCCGGAGTGCCGGTATCCCTGATTCAGCGTGGCAACAATGGGCGGGCCTGCTTCTACGCCGATGAAGACTATCGCTTCTATCTGGACTGGTTCGGTAAGCACGCCGCGGCCCAGGGTTCCCGCATTCACGCCTTCGTGAAGGTGACTAACCACGTCCACCTGTGGACGTCGGAAGATGCGGCTGACGCGGTGGGCAAGATGATGAAGGGCCTCGGGCAACGCTACGCGGAAGATGTGGTCTTCCCCCGTTTCCGTTTCCTCCGCTGCTCGAACATTTCGTCGGCGCAACGCTCTTCACCGCCGATCAGCCACTCGGCTCACAATGTGCCGAATCTATTCGAGTCCCTATCGGCGCTCGAGTGCGTGAGTAAACTTGAGAGGCATTGGGTACATAGGCTTGATAGCGGACAAGCCACGCTTTCTTCCCTGATCATCCCGGCGGCTGCCGGGCTGGTTTATCTGATGGGCTTCTACCCGCCAGTGGATGCCGCCATTCAGGATGTGCAGCATTTCTTCGTTAGCGCGATTCTGGTCGGTGCCTTTCTATCTGCCTGCGCGGTTTGGTGCCACGGGCGAAGGTGGGCTGGTTGGTCACACTTGCCGGCGCCATGGCGCTTGCGACGGCATGGCAGCCGAGCTGGGCGGGGACGGCCTCGCTGATGAGCTGGCTGGGCCTGCTCATATGGGCTTGGCATGTCTACACGGTGGTCGCCGCTGGCGTGGCCGTTGGTGTTGCAGCGCTTGTGGCTGGCTGTGGCGGTTGCCATGGCGCTAGCCTACACGGTAGGTGTCGGCGCGCCGAATTCGCGCGATGCCGGTGGTGGAAGCAAAATGGCCAGTGGCGCTAACGGCCGCTGTCTTCGGGAGGCTGGCGCATGCGCAAGTTCCCTGCGTCACAGTTTTGCCTCTGGCGCAACTGCTGTTGGCGCTTACCCTTGGTTTGCTACTGGCCGCGGTGGCTGACGAAGCCCCCGAACGGAGCTTTCCACGGGCGAGCCGCTTGGTGGTTGGCTTGCTGGGCGTGGGTCTTGTGACAGCAACGCTGGCCTCGCCGTGGTTATCTCGCTGTGGCCCTTTTGCCAACGGCCAGGAGGCCTGTACTAAGACAGCGTCCTTTTGGTCCAGCAATCCAATTGCGCAGGCAAGAGACTGACACCACGGCCCGTCTAGGGCAGTGGCGCGATAACCTTTGGTTGTCACCTAGAGGGTCTGCGGCGAGTCCTACGAATGGGGACGATCTACGTGCTCCGAGCAGGATGGCGCTCAGGCGGGGTACGGAGACTGAAGTAGACGCAGCGTGCTCTCTCGGGTGCGGGGGCGGCATGTGATTTGAGCATTCCCTCCGATACAGCGTGCCATTCAGTGACGGATTCCGTGCGGGAGGCAAGTAAACCGTTGGCGCGGGTCGGGCGGTCCTTGCCCTGCAGTTCACCTGAAAATTCTCACGAACTGCAGTGCGTCGCTGCCGGGCATTGCCCAGAAGAAGGGGTTGCGGACAGATACCGGAGCACTGTGGCCAGATGAGATGCTGCGGATGTCGACAAGTAAACTAAGGCGCACCCCCGATAGGGAGTGCGCCTTATGCGACAGACTTCTTGCGCTGACTACTGCGCGAAGTCTGCGAAGCCACCCACCACACTCTCCAGTGCGGCTGCGAGATCATCCACTTCGAGTTGCGGTTGCTGCGTGGAGAAGTCGCCGACCAAGCCGCTGACCAGGCTGGCGAGCGGGTTTCCGCTGAGTGCGGAGAGCAGACCATTGACCACATCGCCAAGGGCGCCGATGAGGGTGCCGAGCAGACCGCCGCTGCCGGCGCCTTCGGTTTCGCTCAGGACTGCGCCAAGGGCGTCGGTGAGTTCGGCTGGGGTGTAGCTGGGCACGTTGTTGCCCCCGAGGCGGTCACGTAGCTGATTGAGCAGATCCGCGCCGGCGTTGGCCTCGATGCTGGACAACAGAGCACTCAGGGCGTCTCCATTGGTCGCAAAGCCGCCATCCGTGAGATCGAAGCCCGCAGGAGCGATCGCCGTCAGTTGGCTCCCTACCGCCTGCAGCGTGCCGAGGAGGTCCTCGAAGCCCGAAGGACCTGCCCCCGACAGCAGTTGATTGAGCAACTCAGGGCCCGCGCTCTGGTTGGTGAAGTTGAAGGAACCACCACCCGCGGCGACCAGCATGCCAACGAGATCACCGAGAACCGGGACTTCCGCCAGCAGTGTTTCGAGGCTGTCGAAGCCGGGGAGATTGCCACCCAGTAGGGTTTCCAGCGGATTGGAGCCACCGGGGAAGCCTTCAAAGCCGCTGACCAGGAAGTCCGGGAAGGTATCGGTGGACATGCTTCCCAATCCCTGCGCAATGGCATCGAACAGCGGGGTGAGAATCACGGCGAGGCCGTTCGCGATCTGCTCCTGCGCATCGCTCAGGGCCGAGAAGGTGGTTCCCGTGCTGTCGAAGCGTGCCACCGTGCCGAGCAGATCGGTAAGGGTGACGGCAATGGCATCCGCTGTTTGCTGTCCCTGCAGTGCGCCAGCGGCGTTGAGGGTGTCGGCGAGATTGGCTAAGAGATCAGCCGGAGCGCGCACCAGGGCGAGGTAGGCGTCTTCCGGCAACGCGCCGTTCGCCGGACCGAACTCCGCGGGCAACAGTTCGGGGAAGCTTTCCAAGGTGCTCGCCATGCTGGAGAGCGTCTGAGCGATGCCTGCGAGCCGATTGGTCAGGTCCTGGAGGCCATTCAATCCGATGGAATCCGGGCCTTGGAATACGAGCGTCAGCTCGGCCAGCTGGCGCACCAGAGTGTCGGACGATACCGGGAAGGCAGAGGCCAGCGGGCTACCCCTGAAAGCATCCGCGAGTGACTTGGCGCCACATTGCAGCGCGAGCGCTGTGCCATCCAGCGCATCGCCCCCCGCACTCGGGTCCTGTTCGACAAAGAGCGTTTGTCCGGAGGCCGCAAGGGCGTCGACTACATCCAGCAAGCGGGCGGTTGCCACCACCAGCTGGGTGGCGGAGGTCCCCACTTCGGGTATCGCAGCGAAGGCCCCGCCGAGATTGTCGATCAGTGGCGTCTGCGCGGCGTCCAGCGGGCCGGCGATGGGGCCGGAGCTGGCCACGCTGCAGTCGAGATTGGCGAAGGTGATCGGATCGCCGCCGGCAGAACCGTCATCGCCGCTGCCGCCATCGGTGGAGCCACCGTCATCCGTCCCACCGCCGCCGTTGCCTCCGGCATCGGTGCAGCCGTCGTCGACGCTGGCCTGACCCTGGGCCGGTTGATCACAGGGGTCGTCACTGCCGCCATCGGTGCTGCCACCGCCGTTGCCGCCGCCGCCATTGCCTCCCGCATCGGTACAGCCATCATCGACGCCGGCCTGCCCTTGGGCTGGCTGATCGCAGGGGTCGTCGCTGCCGCCATCGGTGCTGCCGCCTCCATTGCCGCTGCCACCGTTACCGCCGTTACCACCCGATCCATCGTCGGAACCCGTTCCGGAACCGCCGTTGCCGTCCTGTGCGCCGCCGCCGCTGTTGCTTCCAGATCCGCTGTCAGCGACCGACTGGGTGCCGCCGCCACTGCCGCTTCCACTGCCACATGCGGCCAACGCCGACATCGCAAATACTAGAAAGATTGACCGAAAGAATTGCATCGTCTCGCTCCGAATTCGGGGAATGCGCCGAACATAAAGGGACGGCACCTGATTCCGGCGTCACATCCGGCGAACGGTAGCGGGCAAGGGGTGGAGCGTTTCCGGCGCCGCTTGGCCGATGTGGCGATGCATCCGCGCCATCGGTTGGGGCCATGGGGTGGGCATAGCCTCTGACCCGGCTTCGTCGCCCTTACGGATGGTTCGGGACGCTGCTATCGTTGCCCAAAATGCGCACAGACCTGGCAGTGGCCGCGGTCCGTGCTATAGCTCGTTGAGGGAGACCCACGTGATTGAGTGCAAGCTTGGTGATACCACCAGCGGTGTTGTTCTATGGCCCTGTTCCAAGCGGCGGCACAGTGAGCGCGCCATCTGCGTCCCTGGGGCGCAGCAACGGTGGTGCCGCGTAGGGGCCCACCATGCATAGGCTCACGCAGCTGTTTCACCGCCTTACCCTGGGCGCGCCCTGGTTGGTGTGGGTGGTGCTTGCGGTGCTGCTCGGGCTGGCGCTCTGGCAGGCACAGAACTTTCGCCTGGATGCCTCGACCGACTCGCTGATCATCGAGGGCGACGAGGATCTCGCCTATTTCCGCGAGATCGCGGAGCGCTACGGGACGCAGGATTTCCTGGTCGTGACCTATTCGCCGTCCGGGGATGCTGCGCTCTTCGCGGACGCGACGCTGCAGCACCTGAAGCAGCTACGCGACGCGCTCGCACGCCTGCCTTTTGTCGATTCGGTGATGAGCATTCTGGATGTGCCCTTGATCCAGAGCCCTCCGGTCACTCTGCGGGAGATTCAGCAGGAGCAGCGCACGCTGCTCGACCCGGATACCGATCGGGCACTTGCGAAAAAGGAGTTCCGCACCAGCCCGCTGTACGAGAACCTCGTCATGAACGAGGAAGGCACGGTGACGGCGCTGCTGGTCAATCTGAAACCGGACGAGCGCGCCAACGCCCTGCTGGATCGTCGCCAGACATTGCGCGAGAAAAGGGATGCGGAGGGTCAGTCGCTTTCCGACGCGGAGCGGCAGGAACTGGCGCGCGTAGAAGCCGCCTACGATCAGCAGAAGGCGGAAAACCAGGCGGAGCTACAACAGCGTGTCGCGCAGGTCCGCAGCGTGCTTGATCAGTACCGTGACGAGGCATCGATCTTCCTCGGCGGCGTGCCGATGATGGCCTCCGACATGATCGACTTCGTGCGCAACGACATTGCCACCTTCGGCGTCGGCGTCGCCTTGTTCATTCTGCTGCTGCTGGCAATTTCCTTCCGTCGGCTGCGCTGGGTGGTCGTGCCATCGGCAATCTGTGCTGCGGCCACGCTGGCGACCATCGGTTACCTCGGTTTCATGGATTGGCGGGTGACCATCGTCTCCTCCAACTTCATTTCCTTGTTGTTGATCCTGAGCCTGTCGCTGACCATTCACCTCGTGGTGCGCTACCGGGAGCTGCATGCGCAGCATCCCGACGCGTTGCAGCAGGATTTGTTGCGCGGCGCGGTGGAGAGCAAGTTTTTGCCATCCGTATTCACGGTATTGACCACCGTCGTCTCCTTTGCCTCGCTGGCAGTCAGCGGCATCCGCCCGGTGATCGATTTCGGGCTGATGATGACGGTGGGTGTGTGCTTTGCATTCGCGCTGACCTTCGTCATCTTCCCGACTGCGTTGGTCCCGCTGCGTCCGGGCACGCCGGCGGTGGATGGCCGCGACATGACCGCGAGCATCAATCGTGGTCTGGCTCGATTTACCGAGCGATCACCGAGCGTGCTGGTGGTCGGTTTTCTGTTGATCGCCGTGATCGCCGCCGTCGGCATCTCGCGGCTGAGTGTGGAAAACCGCTTTATCGACTACTTCCACGAATCCACGGAAATTTATCAGGGGATGGTGGTCATCGACCAGGAACTCGGCGGCACCACGCCGCTGGACGTCATCATCGATGCGCCGCAATGGTTCGAAGAGGAACAGCAGGCGCTGGCAGAGATGGACCTGCCGGATCTCGGCGGCGGCGGTCTGACCGCCGAGAGCTACTGGTACAACGCCCGCAATCTCCGGCAGGTGGTGGATATTCACGACTACATCGATGCCCAGCCGGAGACCGGCAAGGTGCTGTCGATGGCCACCACGACCCGCATGATCATGCTGCTCAACGAGGGGCAGTGGCCGGGCGATTTTGTGCTGGCCTTGCTGCATCGCATGGTGCCCGAGGCGCTGAAGGCGGTGCTCTTCGACCCCTATATGGCGGACGATGGCAATCAGATCCGCTTTGCCGTGCGCGTGGTCGATTCCGACCCCGACCTGCGCCGTGACGAGTTCCTACAGCGGGTCCGCAGCGACCTCATCGAGCAATTCGAGTTGGAACCGGATCAGGTGCACCTCACTGGGCCGATGGTGCTCTACAACAACGTGATCCAGAGCCTGTACCAATCGCAGGCGCAGACGCTCGGTGTGGTCTTCATCGCCATCGGTCTGATGTTCCTAATGCTGTTCCGCTCCCTGAAGATGGCGGTCATCGGCGTGGCGCCCACGGTCCTGGCCGCTCTGACCGTGCTGGGCGTTATGGGGTGGTTCGCGATTCCGCTGGACATCATGACGATCACGATCGCCGCCATCACCATAGGCATCGGGGTGCACGACACCATTCACTACAGTTATCGATACCGTGACGAGGTACTGGAGAAGGGCTAC
>JALEHA010000012.1 GCA_022763315.1 Algiphilus sp. | reverse complement strand
GTTGGCCAGGCGCTGCTCGCCAAGCACCTGGGCAAGACGCGCATCATCGCCGAGACCGGGGCCGGCCAGCATGGCGTCGCCAGCGCCACGATCGCGGCACGGCTGGGGCTCAAGTGCGTGGTCTACATGGGCGCGGAGGATGTCGAGCGGCAGTCGCCAAATGTCTATCGCATGAAGCTGCTGGGCGCGGAAGTGGTGCCAGTAGCCAGCGGCACGCGCACGCTGAAGGACGCAATGAACGAGGCGTTGCGCGATTGGGTGACCAACGTCGATGACACCTTCTACATCATCGGCACTGTTGCCGGTCCGCACCCTTATCCCATGCTGGTGCGTGATTTCAACGCCGTGGTGGGTCGTGAATTGCGTGGTCAGTGCGAGGAAGCTTTCGGGGCGCTCCCCGATGCCCTCGTGGCCTGCGTCGGCGGCGGCTCTAACGCCATCGGCATGTTCCACCCCTTCATCCCGGACAGCAGCGTACGCATGATCGGGGTCGAGGCAGGAGGCTACGGCATCGCCACCGGACAGCACGCCGCGCCGCTATCGGCCGGGCATCCGGGCGTGCTGCACGGCAACCGCACCTACATCATGGCCGATGAGAACGGTCAGATCAGCGGAACGCACTCGGTGTCCGCCGGGCTGGACTATCCCGGTGTCGGTCCAGAGCACGCCTGGCTGAAGGATACCGGTCGCGTCGAGTACGTCAGCGTCAACGACGACGATGCCATCGCCGCTTTTCACGAACTGACCCGGGTCGAGGGCATCATCCCGGCCTTGGAGACCTCCCACGCGCTGGCTTGGGCCAAGCGCATCGCGCCCGAGATGGGCGCCGGCAAGCGCCTGGTGGTCAATCTCTCCGGCCGTGGCGACAAGGACCTCTATACCGTCGCCAAGCGGGAAGGTCTGACGCTCGACTAGCCACCTCAGCCACCGGTCATGCGGAAAAGACCGGGCTCCGGGCCCGGTGCATGGCCCGGGAAAACGTCTGCAAGGGCGTCCCGATGTCCGCGCCGCCGGACGAGGAACTCCGCCAGCACGTCGCGGGTGTCGACCGTAATGGCGAGGTCTTCTCCGGCGGCGAGCTGGTCCGGCGCCAGGCCGGGCCAAGCACCGACGATGCGGCCACCCATCACCGAGCCGCCCAGCACCCAGAGCAGGCCCGCCGTCCCATGATCGGTCCCACGCGCGCCATTCTCGGCGGCGCGACGCCCGAATTCGGTCTGTACGATGACGGTGACGCCCTCCATGGCGGCGCCCAGATCGGTATCGAAGGCGGCCAAGCCTTCGCAGAGGTCCGTCAGGGCAGCAGGCAGGAAGTTGGGAAGGTTTTCGTGATGGTCCCAGCCGCCGACGTCCAGGCACAACACCTCCACCCCCAGGTCGGCCTTGATGAGCTGGGCGGCCTGTAACAGCTTGCCGCCGAGTTCGCTGTCCGGATAGCGCGCGCCAGGGTTGGGCGCGAACTGCGCCGGATCGGCTTCGGCGAGAAGATCGATGGCCGTCAGCGCCGAGCCCGCGACCTCGGCAAAGGGGCGCGGCGGCGCGTAGAGCAGGGCGAGCGTGTCCTGGTAGGTGCTGCCGCCCGCAGCCCCCAGGCCGAAACTCGACAGCTCTTGAATGGCGAGTGGGTCATCGGCACCGGTCAGCGAGGTGGGCACCGAACCGCTGATCGATACGGCCCGTAGCGGTGAATCCTGGGCAGTGGCAGTGGCCTGCAGATGACGCGCCAGCCAGCCACTGCTCGCCTGATCCGAATCGGTGATGCCGCGCTCGCTGCGATCCTGCGCTTCGAAGTGGGAACGCGATTGGTGCGGAATGCCGCTGGCCGGGAGCCAGGCCAGGCGCCCGGCCTGGAACAAAGGCAGCGCAGCCGAGGCGGCCGGATGCAGACCGAAGAAGCCATCGAGGTCGATGGCGCCATCCTCGCTTCCGGGCGGGGAGACCGCGATACGTGGTCTGAGGGAGGCATAGTGCGGGTCGGCGAAGGGGACTACGGTGTTCAAGCCATCCGCGGCACCGCGCTGGAAAAGGTACACCAGAACTTCCCTGCGCCCGCTCGTGCGGGCAGGGCTGGTCAGGAACGCGCGTCGGGAAAGTGTCATGGCGGTGCTCAGCGCAAGTGCAGATAGGGGGCACTGGCCAGCAGTGCAATGATCAGTGGGGCAAGCGCGCGCAGTGTGGTTGGCGCCTGCGCGGCGTCGGCATCACTGCCGACCTCGCCAGCAAGGTAGTCGAGCATGCGCTGCCGATCCGTGTCCGCCAGGGGGCGTACCACCAGCCGTGCCGCCGTCTGATCCACCGCCTCTGCGATGGTCGTGGCCGTGCCGATGGCGCCCTCGAGGTCAAGGGCGCCGGCATCGTCCAGGGAGGACAGGCCAAGCGCGATACGCCAGCGGTTCAACAGGCCGCTGGTGGACCTCCAATGCTCCCCTTCATCGGGGTAGCCGTCCGGCGGCGCCCAGAAGAAAGGCACCTGTCCGAGGATGTCGAGCACGCCATAGAACAGACGGATGGCGTTGTCATTGGGCAATGCGCTGCCGGGACGCAGCGTCCGTGCCAGTTGGCCGAGATATTCAACGGGACGCGTGGTCTTGGTGTCCGGCGCCGCGCGGAAGGCCGGTCGGCCGAAGGCTGCGCGAAGGGTCGTACGGATATCGCCGCCGCTGCCGGAGAAAGCCGCCGCCACGGTATCGATATCGCTGGCAACGGGCGCGTCTGCGAGAAAGCGTTGGCAAATGCGTCGCGCGATATGACGCGCGGTTGCAGGGTGCGCGGCGAGCAGGTCAAGCACGGTCTCGCCATCGCCTTGTCCACCACCGGCGGCAATCGTCTGGCCCAGCACCCGCTTCTCGCCATCATCGTGCAACGAGGACACGAATCGAAAGGCGCCGCTCCGGAAGTCCAATGTCCAACCGGTGAAACAGCGGGCCACCTCTTTGACATCGGTCTCGTTGAAACCACCGTCCACGCCCAGAGTGTGCAGCTCCATGAGCTCGCGGGCGTAGTTCTCGTTCGGCGCCGTGCGCAGGTTCAGGAAGTTATCCAGATAGAACAACATGGCGGGACTGCGCGCCGTCGCACCGAGCAGGCTCCGGAAGGAGGCCAAGGCGTGCGGACGCAGGGTCTCGAAGTCGTAGGCCGGATGCAGGATGGGGCCGATGCCGTTGCGGATATGGACGTTGAAGTGGTCGCCCCACATTTCCACCACCGCCTCAAAGAGCTGACGGGGGCTGTAGAAGCGGCGCAGCAGCGTGGCGCTGATCAGATCGGCGACCACCTGTTGCTGATTGGCCGGAAAGCCGCCGCGTAGCTGCTCCGGGCTGCGCAGTGCGTTCGGAAAGCGCTGCGCGATGGCGTCCTCAACGATCCCATCGTTGAGCTGTTCAGGATGCAGTTGCGTCTCCAAGTAGCCATCGGGATCTGTGCTGGCCGCAGTCATCTCTGTCTGTGTCACGCCATAGCTGGTGCGACGCAGCTGCAGGTAGGCCGCATCCGGTGACGGAATCGTCGGCGCCGGAGCGCCAGGGGAAGGCGCGCCTTCGCCGTTGTTGTCGCCACCGCCGCCGCAGCCAGGCAGCAGGGCAGTCACACCCGCCAGGGCAAGGCCTTTGCCGGTAGTTTCAAGAAACGCCCGCCGGGGCAGCGGGAACCGGAAAAGCGACGGGTCGGGGCCCGGCAATCGAGTGAATGCTGAAGGCATGGCAGAGGTACTCGAAAGGCAAGACAAGGGAGCATGCACCCGACACCCTGGTCGCCGGGTGAATGGATGTAGTGCGCACTGATACACATCCACGGAGCGATTTCCTGCAGCGAGCCGTCATGGGTTGTATTTCGGCAGGATACGCGGGGTGAACGCGCACGACGGAGGCCATACGGGATAAAATCCGCGGCCCTGTCATCCGAGCGCAATGCGCATGAGCCGCATCACGACCACCCTGGACCGGCTGCGCACCGAAGGCCGTAAGGCCCTGGTGCCCTTCATCACAGCCGGCGATCCACACCCCAACTACACGGTTGGTTTCATGCATGCGCTGGTGCGCGGCGGTGCGGATATTCTTGAACTGGGTGTGCCTTTCTCGGATCCCATGGCCGACGGCCCAGTCATCCAGAAGGCCTGCGAACGCGCACTGCGCGCCGGCACCAGCCTCCGCGGCATTCTTGAGCTGGTGCGGCAGTTCCGCGCCGAGGATTCCGAAACGCCGGTGGTGCTGATGGGCTATCTGAATCCGATCGACGCCTTTGGTCTCGATGCCTTTGGCGAAGCGGCGCGCGATGCCGGCGTCGACGGGGTGCTAATAGTTGATCTTTCCATCGAGGAAGCCCCGGAAACTGCGCCCCAACTGCGCGGCTATGGCCTTGACTGCATCTTCCTGCTCGCACCGACCAGCACACCAGCGCGCATGGAGGCTGTCGCTGCCTACGGATCTGGCTACGTCTACTACGTCTCGCTCAAGGGCGTCACTGGTTCCAGCCAGCTGGACCCTGAAGATGTCGCCGAGCATGTGCGCGAGATTCGCGCCCACCTCGCGCTGCCGGTCGCGGTTGGCTTCGGCGTGCGCGACGCGCAAAGCGCGCAGGCGGTGGGACGGTGCGCCGACGGCGTGATCGTCGGCAGCGCGCTGGTGCAGCGCGTGGCCGAGCTGGCTGAGACCCCCGAATCGATTCCGGAGGTACTGGAATCCACCGCGCGCGCGTTGCGCGACGGCCTCGATGCGCTAGCATGACGCACCGCACATGGTCATAGCCCGAAACGGGCGCTTGGGAGCAAAGCGAAGGTGAACTGGCTCGACAAGATTCTGCCGTCGCGCATCGATACCAGCGAGACGGAACGCAAGAAGAGCGTCCCTGAGGGGCTGTGGACGAAGTGTGACGAATGCCAGTCTGTCCTCTATCGCGCCGAACTGGAGCGGACGCTCCGTGTCTGCCCGAAGTGCGGTGCGCATCGTCCCATTGGCGCACGCGCGCGCATCGACAGTTTTCTGGATGCAGATGGCGAGCGTCAGGAGATCGGCGTGGGTCTCCGGCCCAGCGACCCACTGCGTTTCCGCGACACGAAGAAGTATCGCGACCGTCTGAGCGAGGCCTACAAGAGCTCCGGCGAGAATGACGCCCTGGTCGCGGTCAAGGGGCAGCTTCAGGGCCTGCCCGTGGTCGTGACTGCTTTCGAGTTCTCCTTTCTTGGCGGCAGCATGGGCAGCGTGGTCGGCGAGCGCTTCGTCCGCGCAGTACGCCTGTGTGCGGAAGAGCGCATCCCGCTCGTCTGCTTTGCCGCCAGCGGTGGTGCCCGCATGCAGGAGGCGCTCATTTCCCTGATGCAGATGGCCAAGACCTCGGCCGCCCTTGCACTGCTGGCGGACCGCGGTGTGCCCTACGTTTCGGTGCTCACCCATCCGACTATGGGTGGCGTCTCCGCCAGTCTGGCCATGCTGGGCGACATCAACATCGCCGAACCCGGCGCGCTCATCGGCTTTGCCGGCCCGCGTGTCATCGAGCAGACCGTGCGCCAGACGCTGCCAGAGGGCTTTCAGCGCGCGGAATTCCTGCTCGAACATGGGGCCATCGACGCCATCATCGATCGACGCGACCTGCGCGGGCGCATCTTTCGCATGCTCGCTCTTCTGACCCACGCGCCGCCGGCCGCGGCCACTTGACCGCAGGCCGATGACAGGCGCTCGACCGTCGGTGACCTGGTCGCTGGCGCAATGGCTCGCCTGGCTCGAAGAGGGCCCGCGTGGTGGCATCGATCTCGGCCTCGATCGGGTGGCCCGCGTGGCGGAGCGCCTCGCGCTCGCAACGCGCCCGACGGTGACGATCGCCGGTACCAACGGCAAGGGTAGTTGCGCACAGGTGGCTGCGGATCTGGCCCATGCCTGCGGTCATCGCACCGGTCTCTACACCTCCCCGCATCTGCTGCACTTCGGCGAGCGCATTCGCATCGATGGTGTTCCCGCATCGGAGGCGCGGCTGGTGAGCGCCTTTGAGGCGGTCGAGGGCGTACGGCAGGACGAGCATCTGACCTATTTCGAGTTCACCACCCTGGCGGCGCTGTGGCTCTTCGAGCAAGAAGCCGTCGACCTTCGCGTCCTCGAAGTGGGACTCGGTGGCCGGCTCGACGCCGTCAACGTGATTGACGCCAATGTGGCCGTGATCACCAGCATTGGCCTCGATCACATGGCCGAACTGGGCGACACCATCGACGCCATTGCGCCGGAAAAGGCCGGGGTGGCGCGCGCGGGTCGCCCCGCGATCATGGCCATGGCGGAGCCACCGCGTGCGCTACGCGCCACCTTGGAGCGCATCGGGGCGCAAATCCTCCATGCCAACCTGCGGGTCGAGAAAGACACGCTGCAGGTGGCGGGATGGCCGCAGCCGCTGGCGCGGATCCGCGGGTACAGCGATGCCCTCCAGCGCAACGCGGTGGGCGCCCTTCTGGCGCTGGAAGCCCTCGGCCTCCGGCAAGAGACCCTTGCGCAGCATTGGCCGACGGTGGCGGAAGACTTTCAACTGCCCGGTCGTCAACAGCGGCTGGGCGACCTGTTGCTCGACGTCGCCCACAACCAGGAGGCGGCTGAAGAACTGGCCCGCGCACTGCAGACTGCGGGACTGGCGCCGTGTTACCTGGTGCTGGGCATGCTGGAGGGCAAGCCGGTGGAGGCAGTGGCGCACAGTCTGGCGCCAGTCAGCCAGGGCGTCATTTCCGTCGATCTGGACACGCCGCGCGCCATTCCCGCACACCGGCTGGCGGAGCGCCTGCGCGCCGGCGGGCTGGAGGTGCTCGCAGAGGCCCCCACCGTTGCGGAAGGGGTGGCGCGAGCGCGGGCACTGAACACCTCCGGCAATACCATCGTGGTCTCGGGTTCCTTCTTCACGGTGTCAGGAGCGCTGCGGGGTGCATGAGTCCGAGGCCATCGCATTGCGCAATCGCCTCATTGGTGCGGGGGCGCTCTGCCTGCTGGTCTTCATACTCAGCTTGTTCATTCCCGAGCCCGGTGCGCAGACGCAGGACCAGGGAATGGTGATTGATCTGGCCGCCGACTCCAGCGATTCCCGTGAAACGGGAAATGGAGGCACGCCTTCTCCGGTCGAGACGCCCCCAGCATCATCGGCACCGGCCCAGGCGACAGCGGAGAACGAGGCGCGTCCCGCAACGCCTCCTGCAGCGGCTCGCACGC
>JALEHA010000126.1 GCA_022763315.1 Algiphilus sp. | reverse complement strand
GCCACCCAGGCGGTGCACCAGCCGTCGTGGGCCACCTGCTTGCCAGGGAAGATGCCGCAGGCGCCCCACTGGCTCTCGCCGCCCTGCCAGAGTGCGCAATTCGCACAGATGCTGCCTTCCTTGTAGCGCTCGTGGTCTTTGGCATCCACGGCGTTATGGACGTAATTCAGTGCCTTTGCCTGGCCGGATTCGGGATCGACATGAGGATCTTCAGCGAACAGCGACGGCGCGCGTGCAGCTGCCAGTGAACCGGTACCGAGCGCGGCAAGCTTGAGCAGAGTGCGGCGGTCGAAGGACTTGTTGGACATCGGGATAGGCTCCAAATCGTGAGTGCGTGAACATCCTACTCAGGATACTGCGCCCGACCGCCGCTTGTCGAAAAATTGTCTTCTAAATCAGTGCTTTGCGAATCACTCTTGCATGCAATTGCAACTGTTTTGCATTGCGCTTCCCGGCGTCAACCGCGCTTGCACCATGCCTCGAAGAACGGCGGAAGATTCTCGGACACCGTGCCCTTGAAGTCGGGTGACCGCTTCTCAATGAAGGCCTGCACCCCTTCCTTGCCGTCGTGGATGCTGGTGTAGAACATCGCCAGCGAATCCACCTTGTGGGCTTCCAACGGATGCGCGGCGGCGCTGTTGCGCAGCATCATCTGGCGTGTGAGCGCGACGGCCACCGGCGAGCGGCCCTTGACCAGCGAAGCCGCGTACGCCACTGCGCGTTCGACGATGCGGTCGACGGCAACCACTTCGCGCACCAGACCTCCGGCGCGCGCCTGCTCGGCGTCAAGGATGTCGGCCTGATAGCACCACTCCAGCGCCTGCGTCATGCCGACGATGCGCGGCAGGAACCAGCTGGAACAGGCTTCCGGAACGATACCCAGCCGACCAAAGACAAAACCGATGCGCGCCTTCTCGGATGCGATGCGCGCATCCATCGCCAGTGTCATGGTGGCCCCGATCCCGACCGCGGCGCCGTTGATAGCGGCAATCACGGGCTTGCAGCAGTCGTAGATCGCCAGCGTCACACGGCCGCCGGTGTCCCGTACCCCAGCGATAAAGGCGGGGTCCTCCAGCCTGTTATCCATGTCGTCCAGCGTCGGCTGCATGGATTCGTCCAGGCCGAAGACATTGCCTTCTGCGGAGAGATCCATGCCCGCGCAGAAGGCCTTGCCTTCGCCGGTCACCACGATCGCGCGAACGCTGTCGTCCCCGTTGATATCGCGAAAGAACTGCTCAAGCTCGTTGGCCATCTGCACGGTGAAGGCATTCATCTGGTCCGGGCGATGCAGCCGGAGAATGCAGATGCCGTCTTCATTGGTCTCGGTGCGCAGTGTCTCAAAGGCCATGCCTGTCCCTCTTCATTGTGATCGTCGAGGCGGCAAGTGTGCCCGTTGCCGCCGCCACACGCAGCCCGGCACAGCGCGTGTGCCGAGGCGGTTCATCAGTTGCCCAGTTCGGCCGTTGTGATAATGCGCTGCCAGAGGATTTCGCCTTGGGTCCCGCGCACCGTCACTTCCAGGCGGCGCTCCTCGGCTGCGCCGACCACCCGCATCCGGCAGTAGTTGTGCCGCGCGTGCAAGGTGCCTTCGACCACCAGCGGGTTGTCAGGCTCATTGCCAAGGTCACGCGACGGGCCCGCTGTCAGTGGCGAGGTCACGATCTCGTAGAGCGGATACTGCCCATCGCGCTCCTGGCGCAGCAGTTGGGTGAAGTGGCGATCACCGCTCAGGAAGATCACACCGCGCACATCGTTGGTCTTCAACCATCGCATGAAGGCTGCCCGCTCGGCGGCATAGTTCCGCCACCCCTCCGGTGCGTATTCCCAACCCTCGCCCTGCATGACCCAGTTCGTCAGCACACTGGTGCCGTTACAGATCACCTTGAAACGCGCCGTCGACTGCAACAGGCTGTTCTGCAGCCAGCGCATTTGCCCGGCACCCAGCATCTGCTTGTCCGGAACGCCCTTTAGATACTGGTCGTCGCGGTAATAGCGACCATCCAGCAGAAAGAGATCCACATCCGATACGCGGTCTACCCCGAACACGCCATCCAGGCCCGGCAGCCCGTAGCTGGCGTTGCACCAGTAACGCTTGAACAAGGTCAGGCTCGTATCCTTGAAAATCCACTCCTGCCCCGGATTGTTCGGCCCGTAGTCGTGGTCATCCCAGATGGCCAGATGGCGCGGCCCACGCAGCAGCGGCTGTAGCGCGTCCAGGGCACGCGTGTGGCGATAGCGGTGATCCATGCCTTCGCGGTCGAAGGCCCGAAGGTGGCCGCTTCCGGCCCGGAAATAGACGTTGTCGCCCAGCCAGACCATCGCGTCTGCCTGTTCCCGCGCCATGGTCTCGAAGATGCCGTAACGCCCATCCGTGGGAGCGGCTTCGCCAAACAGCGGGTCATGCGTGCGGGCGCAACTGCCCGCGAGCAGGGTGGCGTCCGCTGCCTGCCCCGCGCGAGGGAAAGCGGCCTCAGTCTGAAAGACAACCGGTTCTTCAAGGGCCACTTCACCGTCAATCAATGGCTGCACCGCATAGCTGGCACCTGGCGAAAGTGTGCCAAGCCGCGCGTGAACGCAATGGCTTTCCGCTGCATGGGTCCGGGTCACAGAGGTCTGCAGCCGTTGGCCGGGGCGCTGCAGGTCCCAGTATTCGAGGCGCAGATCACAAGCACTCTCGGTCTGAAGCCAGAACCAGGCGCTGCGCGGCGTGCTGTGACCGCGCATGGGTCCGGCACGCAACTGACCGACCGATGCCCGCGCCGGCCGCACGAATCCGGTCATCACCAGGGGCGCTGATACCCGTCCAACGCCCTGCGCGAGTGCGGCGCCAAGAATGCGCCGCCTACTTACCCCATTCTCAGACATGGAATGCCCACGATGGAATCACGCGACGAGGCTAACGCAATGCAGTGAACACTCTGTGGCAGGGCACGCCGGCGCATGCCATCGGCCGCATCAGCTCAGCTGACGAGGGTGCAGCCGAATGAGAGCTCCAGCCGCCTTCATGCCACCTCCGCTCCCAGATGGCGCCGGGCCCGCGCGAAAGCGACAAAGGCGATTACGCCGCACAATGCGATCACCGCAGCCAGCGGAACCGGGCTGTCGGTGTAACTGATCGCAACCACAATGCCCGCCACGGCGCCGGCGGATAACTGCAGGGTGCCCAGCAAGGCCGAGGCTGCCCCTGCTTCGTACACGAAAGGCTGCAGCGCCAGCGCCGTGGTGTTGGCCAGCGTACATCCCACGGTGAAGAGCACGATCGCCATACTCGCCATGAAACTGAACAGACCGAACAGGGCACTGGCGCTCACCGCCAACATGAGAAGTGTGGCGACGGTGAAGGCGCCGACGGTCCACGGCAGGATCTGCTCCGGTCGGCGGTGCCTCAACAGCCGTGCATTGACCTGCGAACCAAGAATGAATGCCGCCGCATTGAGACCAAACCACAGGCCATAAGCGGCTGGCTGGATGCCCAGCAGATCAATCAGCACGAAAGGCGACGCCGAGATGTAGGCAAAGAGCGCCGCCAGCGAACTGGCCCCTGTCAGCACGCAGAAGAAAAACTGTGGATGCGTCAACACGCGACGGTAATCGCTGGCAACACGCCCGATGGGTCGCGCTCGATTGGCGCGCATCACGCCTTCGGGCAGTGTTTCTGACAGCCGCAGCGCGACGGCAATGAAGCAGATAAGCCCCATCAGGGCCAAGGCGCCGAAGATCCAGCGCCACCCCATCCAGACCAGCACCTGGCCACCTAACGCCGGGGCGAGAATGGGCGCGACGCCCATCACCAACATCAGCATGGAGTACATGCGCGCCCCGCCCTGTGCACTGAACAGATCGCGCACGACAGCCCGCACCATCACCATGCCAGCCGCGCCGCCCAGTGCCTGCAGGGCGCGCAGCGCGATGAGCGCATCGATGCTGCTCGCCAGCGCACACCCCACCGAGGCCACGGTGAAAAGCGCGATACCGAACATCAACGGCCGCCGCCGTCCTAGCCGGTCCGCCAATGGCCCATAGATGAGCTGACCGACCGCCAGGCCGAGCAAATACGCACTCAGCGTCAGCTGCACCCGCGCTTCACTGGCGCCAAAGACCTCGCCCAGAGTGGGCAGGCTGGGCAAGTACATGTCGATCGAGAGTGGCCCGAAGGCCATGATGGAGCCAAGCAGCAGCACCAAGCCGCGCGGTAGGGGCGTACTCTGATCGTTCAAGGGCATACCCCATGATAGCGCCGACCCCCTGCTCCACCTCGTCAGGACGGACGGTGAGGGGTGGCTGGACGGCATTCCTCTGTGCGGTGCTGGCACGTATGCTGTCGCCATGATGGACCCTGCCCCGCAGCTGGAAATCCCGCTCTTCCCGCTAAGCAGCGTGCTGTTCCCCGCCGGTTTTCTGCCTCTGCGCATCTTTGAACCGCGCTATCTGGCGATGACTGAAGCCTGTCTCAGAGACCAAAGCGTCTTTGGCGTCTGCCTGATCCGCGCCGGCTTCGAGACTGGCCAACCAGCCGTGCCGCACGCGGTCGGCTGCACCGCGCGCATCCGTGAATGGGAGCAACCGCAGCCAGAGCGCTACACCCTGATGACCACGGGGGAGAACCGCTTCACGATCCAGGACAGCTGGACGCGAGACGATGGCTTGCTCATGGCGAAGGTGCGGTTGCTGGAACCGCCTGACCCACTCCCGGTACCGGACGCGCACCACCATCTGGCGGAACTGCTTGAGCGCGCCATCACCCAGATCGGCGATGCTCAATTCCCGTCACCCCAACGGCTCGACGATGCTGCCTGGGTGGCCAATCGGCTGACGGAACTGCTGCCGGTCACCCCCGAGCGCAAGCAACAGATCCTGGAGTGCGAGGACCCCGCGCGCGCGTTGGCCAAGGTGGAGCAGATGCTGGCGGAGCTGCGCGAGGATCCGCCGATCTAGGCTACATATCGCAACCTTGCAGACAGCCGCGCGCGCCGACACAGGAAGCGCACCCTGTGTCCGGCCGCGACGCGCTGATGCGCTCGCACTTCAGCGCCGCGCTAGGGCCCACCCAGCGCCTGGTCATAGGCGCGCGCCAATCCGAGCTGGGCGTGGACACGGTGCTGGCTGTACCGCTCCCATACCTCGCGCAGCGCATCCGCGGCACTGCGTCGATAGGCGACTGAGAAGCTCTGCCGCAGGGAGAGCAGTTCGCCAATGATGGCGTTGGCTTCTTCGCTCCCCTGCTCGCGCAGACGGGCGATGAGCGGCGCGGTGGTGGCGAAGGCTTCCTGTAGCGCGACAGTTTCAGGCGCTGTCACCCAGTCTTTCAGCCACCAGTGCAAGTCGGTCGAGGCAACGGACTGATCCTGATTCAGTCCGGCTGAGGTCACGGTCGGCGCGGCGCCAGCCTCGATCAGGTTCATGGCCGCTTGCCATCGCATCTCCACCACGTCGAGACGGTCCAGTGACTGCTCCAGAAGGGTGACGCCGCCCCAGACATCGCCCACGGCGAAAGCGGCATCGGCCGCTGCCAGATAGCCCTCCACCACGCTCGGATCACGGGCATTGCGTGCGAACAAGGCATCCCAGAATGGCATGGCATTCTGCTGCGCGCTCGCGGGCGTTTCGGGCAAGCGGGCGCGCTCGAAGCGGCTCGCATTGCGGCACGCCGACACCGTATCGATAAAGTGCTGCAACTCGAAGCAGCCGATGGTGCCGGTCTTGAAGAGTGCCCGTAGCGCGGTTTCGTTCAGGCCACCAGAGCTGAGGTCCGGAATCGGCTGCCGCTTGAGCGGCGGGTTCTCGCCGGTGAGCATCGCCCAGCCACGGCCGAGCAACGCGCTTTCCGCATAGGGGCCGTCGAGCGAGACGCGATCGAAGGCGGCTGCGGCCTCGCGCCCCTGGCGTTGCTGGAGCAAGGCCCAGCCCAGCATGTGATTGGCCTGGTCACTGAGTATCTGGCCGACCGGTCCACGGGTCGTACGCGCCGCCACCAGGTCGAAAACCGACATTGCTTCCACCAGCTTGCCTTGCTGCGCCAGCGCGATGCCGTAGTTGAGGAGCATGAAGAACAGTGTCGGGTTGGCCGCCTCACGTTCTCCCCAGATCTCGCCCACCTGCAGATGCGGGCCGCGCTGCAGCACCTCCAGCGCCTCCGCACTGCGTCCGGCGCGCAGCAGCGTGACCCCCAAGCGATCGCGCAATCCAATCTCACGTTCGAGGGGGTCCAGGGCCTCTGCGGCGCGCAGGATGTCGATGGCTTGCTCGAGTGCACCACGCCCTGCGTCCGTGGTGGCGAAACGCAGGCCCAGGTCGATCAGGCGGTCATCGGACAGCTCTGCATCCGAGGTCGCACGCAGCGCGCGCTCCGCCTCCCCGCGATAGCCGCGTTGCAGGGCGCAGCGTGCATACAGGCTGAGCAAAGCAGGGGGCGCAGCATCGCCATAGCTGTCCACCGCCGCCCGCAGCAGCAGCAGGCCATCGAGGGCGGTCGCTCCACCGCGCTCGCACTGGCGTTCGCCCAGCCGAACGTCGGGCGCGCGGAGCGCCTCGCGGTAAAGATTGTTGCGCTGATGATCCACCTGCAGCGAAAAGCCGATCCAGCGCACCACCGACTCCAGGAAGGTGCTGGCGTCGCGATCGCCCCACAACACCAACTCGGGCAGCGTCTCCAGATCATCGGCCAGCTGCACTTCAATGAGGCGCTCGTCGCCTTGCAACTCCACTTCCATCGCGTGCACGGCCACACCGTCGCCATAACGCACAATCAGCCGATACGTGCCCGGCCCCGGATGCGGAGCGCGACCGAGCACATCCGCAGGCGCCGGCGCGCCCTCGGAGCGGCTGCCGATGCGCGTATCGAAGCGCAGCAATTCCGCGTCGGTGACTTCGTGCAGGCCCACCGATACCTCGCCAAGGCCCGCCTCGGATCGAACAAACCAAACCAGGGCATTCCTCG
>JALEHA010000125.1 GCA_022763315.1 Algiphilus sp. | reverse complement strand
TCCAGCGTGCCCGCCTGCCGCGCGTCTTCGATGATCGCCGAGAGGAACCCGCCGAAGGCCTCGAAAATTGCGTCTTGCACGTCAATCCTCAGAGCAAGGCAGCGGTTCAGGAACTGCTGGATCGGCGGCAGGGTTTCCTTCATCGTGCCGTCCGCGTCATCGAGCGTCAGCCCGGTCATCTCCTGGAATTTGGCGTAGGAGCAGGCGTCAATCTTGCCCGCGCGCAGCTTGTAGAAGAACTGGCGCCGCGCCGCGCGTGCGTAAGGGCTTTCGAGGTTGTCCTCGGCGCGAAACATGTTCTGACCGCCGGTCTCGCGTTGCCCCTTGGTGATCGCCCCGAGCGTGTCGAGGCGGCGCGCGATGGTGGAGAGGAACCGCTTCTCGCCTTTCACATTGGTGGCCACCGGCCGGAACAGCGGCGGCTGCACCTGATTGGTGCGATTGGTGCGCCCGAGCCCCTGGATGGCATTGTCGGCCTTCCAACCGGGCTCGAGCAGGTAATGCACCCGGAGGCGCTGGTTCTTTGCCCCAAGGTCGGCGTGATAGCTGCGCCCGGTGCCACCTGCATCTGAGAAGATCAGGATGCGTTTGGCGTCATCCATAAAGGCCTGAGTCTCGCCGAGGTTGGAGGAGGCGGGGCGGTTCTCGACCTTGAGCCGCCCTTCGCGCGTTTTCACGATGCGCCGCTTGCGCCCCGTGACCTCGGCCACCGCATCGCCGCCAAAATGCCAGAGGATCTGGTCGAGCGCGCCCTGCACCGGGGCGAGGGCACCCAAGTGCTCGATCAGATCGTCCCGCCGCCGCTCCGCTTCGCGGCAGATGATGGGATTGCCGTCAGCATCGAGGGCGGGGCGCGACCGCAGATCGCCGTTCTCGTCGGTGTAGGGCTCGAAAAGCTGCGTCGGGAAGCTGTGCATCAGGTAGTCCATGATGTTTTCACGCGGTGTAAAATCGACCTGCAGATCGTCCCAGTCCGAGGCCGGAATCTCCTCGAGACGGCGTTCCATCACCGCTTCGCTGGTCGAGACGACCTGAATCACTGCAGAATGCCCCGCCGCCAGATCCGCCTCGATCGCGCGGATAAGCGAGGGGCATTTCATGGCGGTGATGAGATGGTTGAAGAAGCGCTGTTTGTTGCTCTCGAAGGCCGAACGCGCGGCGGATTTTGCCTGGGCGTTCAGCGTGCCGGTCTCGGAGGAGATGCCAGACGCCTGAAGCGCGGCCTCAAGATTGGTGTGGATGATCTGGTAGGCATCGGCATAGCTGTCGTAGATCGCGATCTGAGGGGGCGTCAGGTCGTGCACCAGCATCTCGTATTCGACCCCGGCGTAGGAGAGCGAGCGTGCCAGATATAGCCCGAGCGCCTTCAGGTCGCGCGAGATCATCTCCATGGCGGCAATACCCCCGGCCTCCATCGCGGCGACAAACTCTGCACGTGTCACGAAGGGGAAATCGCCAGTGCCCCAGAGCCCGAGGCGGGAGGCATAGGCGAGATTGCCGACGACCGTGGCCCCGGTGGCCGAGACATAGAGGACGCGTGCATCAGGCACAGCGTTTTGCAGTGCGAGGCCAGCGAGGCCCTGCTGTGAGGCCTTCTTGTCGCCGCGGTCGGACTTTTCGCCAGCAGCATTGGCCATGGCGTGGCTTTCATCAAAAGCGATGACCCCGTCGAACCCTGCGCCGAGCCAGGACGTCACCTGGTCGAGACGGGAGGCTTTGCCTTCCCGCTCGGCGGAGCGCAGCGTGGCGTAGGTGACGAAGAGGATGCCTTCGGGCAGGCGGATGTCGCTCCCTTGGCGGAATTTCGAGAGCGGCACGATATCGCTTTCACGCCCCCCGAGGGCCATCCAGTCGCGCCGCGCATCTTCGATGAGCTTGTCGCTCTTCGAGACCCAAACGGCCCGGCGGCGCCCTTTGAGCCAGTTGTCGAGAATGATGCCCGCCACCTGCCGCCCCTTGCCGCAGCCGGTGCCATCGCCCAGGAACCAGCCCTTGCGCAGACGGAAGGCACCTTCGTCACCCTCCGCCGCGGCCATAAGCTGACCCTCGATCTCCCCGCGCTTGAACCAGCCTTTCAGGTGCGCCTCGTGTGCATTGCCCGCGTAGATCACGCTTTCGAGCTGCGGAGCGGAGAGGAGGCCGTCAGCGACAAGGGACTTCGGCAAGACTGGGCGATAGGTCGGCACGGGCGGCGGGACAGACGCCATGGCTGCGGATTGGACAAGTGCTGTCGGGTGCTCCGCTGCGCCGCCGATCCGCATCGCCTGAAGATTATAGGTCTCGTAAACCGTGTCCTGCAGCGCGACGCCCGGTACGCTCCAGGCTTTCGGCAGGTAGTCGAGCGGGGCCGTCACGACATCATCAAAGGGATGCCGGGCGCGCTCCTCGGCGCGGGCGCGGGTTTCCTTGCGGGCGGCGTTACGCAGAGCGTACAGGTTGGTGCGGGACTGGCGGTTCGGCACAGACAATGCCGCGCTGGTAGGGCAGGGCGGGGGGTTGCGGCGCGCGGGACAATGGGTGAGCACTGCGGAGAGAAGATCGCCCGTGGTTGCGCAGATGGGATGATAGACGGCCTCGATTTCGACAGGTGCGGTCTCGCGTTCGCCCGCCGCGCGCTTGTCGAT
>JALEHA010000124.1 GCA_022763315.1 Algiphilus sp. | reverse complement strand
GAGATCACCGGTGTCTATCCGGAGACACTTCCTGTGCTACCGCCCGATCGCGCATTGCCAGCCATCGCGCCCGCCGCATTGGCACCGTGGATCGAGGCGGCGGAGGCGCGCAATCCGGCATTGATGCAGGCCAAGGCGGATTGGAATGTGGCCCAGGCCAACGCCCGCACAGCCGAGGCCGCACGCGTGCCGGAGGTCGATCTGGTGGGCCGTGTCGGCATCGACGACAGCAGTGACTACCAGTTCGGCCAGCGGCTTGAGGACCAGGTCGTCGGCGTCGAGGTCACCTTGCCGCTCTATGCCGGGGGTGCGCTCGCCGCACGGGAACGGCAAAGCGCTGCGGAGGTGCGTGTCGCCCGCGCGGAGTTCGAAAGAATCCGGGCCGAAACCCGAAGGCTTGTGCGCGAGCGCTTTCGGGCAGTGGATTCCGCACGGCGCGAGGCGCAGGCCTTTGCGCAGGCGTTGGCTTCTGCGAAGTCGGCACGCGAAGCCACTGAAAACGGCTATGAAGCCGGCACCCGCACCATCACCGACGTGCTGGATGCCACCTCGCGGGTGGCTCAGGCGCAGCGGGATCTCAATGCGACGCGCTATCGCTTGCTGCTCAACATCCTGCGATTGAAGGAAACCGTCGGCGAAATGAGCGCGGGCGACTTCGTCGCACTGGACGCATTGCTCCGCTACGACGACACCGCCGATGCCAGCGCGGTAGAGACCACCGAATCAACAGAGGAAGCGCAATGACTACCAAGCGAATGATCATCATGCTCGTGCTCGTCGGGCTCGTCTTTGGCGGCGTGTTTGGCATGAAGGAATTCGGACGGCGGGCGATGGTGTCCTTCCTCGAACAGATGCCGACTCCGCCCGCCACGGTGGCCGCCTCGGAAGTGGGCACCATGCGCTGGAACAGTCGCCTGCGTTCTGTGGGCAGTCTGGTCGCCGAGAACGGCACGAATGTGACCAATGAAGCGCCGGGCATTGTCACCACCCTTCACTTCCAGTCTGGAGATACAGTGGAGGAGGGTGACTTGCTACTCGAGCTGGATTCCGACACGGAGGCGGCTCAGCTCGCCCGACTGGAAGCCGAGTCCGAGTTGGCCGAATTGACCCGCAAGCGTCGCGAGCGCCTGTTTGAGCTCAACAGTCTGTCGAAAGCGGATCTCGACGAAGCGGTATCCCAAGCCAATGTCGCGCGGGCTGCGGTGAAGGCGCAGCGGGCATTGCTCGAGCAGAAGCGTATTCGCGCCCCGTTCTCGGGCAAGCTGGGCATTCGCCGGGTGAGCATTGGCCAGTTCGTGGACGCCGGCACGCCGATGGTGGCGCTGGAATCGGTGGACCCGATGGAAGTCGACTTCTCGCTGCCGGAAGGAGAGCTGCCCAAGGTGTCGCCTGGCCAGGGCGTGAAGGTGCGGGTGGATGGTTTTCCGGAGGAGGTCTTCGAAGGCGAAATCCTGGCGCTGGAGTCGCGTGTTGACAGCAATACACGCAACTTCGATGTGCGCGCCCGATTGCCGAATGCCGATGGGCGTCTGCGGCCCGGGCAGTTCGCGCGCGTGGAAATCGATCTTCCTGGACAGCGCGAGGTGATTGTCGTGCCGCGAACGGCGGTGAAGTACAACTCCTACGGAAGCTCGGTCTTCATCGTGCAGCAAGATCCGGACAAGGGTCCGCCGCCGGAAAACCCGAACCCGAATATGCCGCCGCACACGGATCTTATGGTCAAGCAGCGCTTCGTCGAGCTGGGTGAAGCGCGTGGTGATTTCGTGGAAGTGGTCAAGGGGCTGGAAGGCGGCGAGAAGATCGCCACCACCGGGCTGCTCAAGCTGCGTAACGAGATGCCGGTGATCATCAACAACGAGGGCGCGCCCGAGCCCAAGCTCGACCCTGCGGTATCGGAAGGCTGAGCGCGCACCCGCGCTGAAGCAGTACCGACGACCGCCATCAAGAGTTCATAGCCCATGCAATTTACCGACATCTTCATTCGCCGGCCCGTCCTCGCGAGTGTCGTCAGTCTTGTCATCCTGCTGCTGGGTATCCGCGCGGGCTTCGATCTGACGGTGCGCGAGTATCCCGAGTTGCAGAATGCGCAGATCACCGTGACGGTGCCCTATCCCGGCGCCGATGCGGAGCTGGTGGCCGGGTTCATCACCCGCCCGCTGGAACGCGAGATCGCCGCAGCCGACGGCATCGACTTTCTCAGCTCTTCGAGCAACCCGGGCCAGTCGCTGATCACCGCCAATCTGGAGCTGGACAAGGATCCGAACCAGGCGCTGACCGAGATCGCCGCCAAGGTCAACAAGCTGCGCAATGAGCTGCCCGATGGCGCCGAGGATCCGGTGGTGCAGATTGCCGAGGGCGGCGGTACAGCGGCAATGTACCTTTCCTTCTATTCGGAACAGCTCAACAACAGCCAGATCGTCGACTACCTGCGTCGCGAGGTGGAACCTGAACTGACCAGCATTCAGGGCATGGAGAGTGCGGAGATCATCGGCGGTCAGACCTATGCCATGCGCATATGGCTGAAGCCGGATCGGATGGCGGCCTATGGGCTCACGGCCAGCGACGTGCGTCGCAAGTTGCAGGCGGAGAACGTGCTGTCTGCCGCCGGTGAGACCAAGGGCAACTATGTTCGCATCGGCCTGTCCGCTGACACCGACCTGCGCAGCGAGGAAGGCTTCCGGGACATGGTGGTGAAGTCCGCCAATGGCGATATCGTGCGCTTGGGCGATATCGCGGATGTCCAGCTCGGTGCCGCTTCCTACGAGGGTTCGGCGCGCTGGGACGGTGACAACGCCATCTTCGTCGGTGTCCAGGTGCGACCCGAAGCCAACGTGCTCGACGTCATTGATGCCGTGCGCGAAAAATGGCCGGGGATCAAGGCGCGACTCCCGGAGGGGCTGTACGGGGAAATCGGGTACGACAGTACGATCTACATCCGTGACGCCATTGAGGAGGTGCTCTTCACCATCCTTGAGGCGGTGGCCATCGTACTGGCGGTGATCTTCCTCTTCCTCGGATCGGTGCGCAGCGCACTCATTCCGGCGGTCACGGTACCACTGTCGTTGGTCGGCGTCATGTTGGTCATGCTGGTCATGGGGTACTCGATCAATCTACTGACCCTGCTGGCGATGGTGCTGGCGATCGGCATGGTGGTCGACGACGCCATCATCGTGCTGGAGAACATCCACCGCCACGTCGAGGAAGGCATGGCGCCCTTCGATGCAGCGATCAAGGGGGCGCGTGAGTTGGTTGGACCCGTCATCGCCATGACCGTGACGCTGGTGGCGGTGTTCGCCCCGATCGGATTCCTCAGCGGAATCACCGGCACCTTGTTCTCCGAATTCGCCTTCACGCTAGCGGGTGCCGTGGTCATCTCCGGCATCATCGCTCTGACGTTGACGCCGGTGATGTGCGCCAAGATCCTGCGCCGTTCCCACGCCACCCCGGGGGATAGCACCGAGGAAGGCAGAGGCGACCGGCTTGCGGCCTGGCTGGACGACCGATTCGAGAGTCTGCGTCAGGGCTATAAGCGCCGTCTGCATGGGGCGTTGAATACCAAGCACGTCATCGGTGTGTTCGGCGGCATCGTCCTGGTGTCCTGCTACTTTCTGTTCGTCGGCACCAGCAGCGAACTCGCACCGCAGGAAGATAGCGGTTTCGCCATCGTCATCAACGAGGTTGACGGTTTCGCCTCCATTGAGTATCTCGACGACGTCACCAGCCAGGTCGAGCAAATCGTGCTCGACCATCCCGCCATCAACCACATTTTTACGTTGAACGCCGGCATGGGGCAGGGCACCAGCCAGGGCTTCACGGGCATGATTCCGGCGCCGTGGAGCGAACGCGAGGTCGATACCGGCACCATCGTCGAGCAGCTCACCGAGCGAGTCGGAACCGTTCCGGGCGTACGCTCAGCAGTGGTCCAGCCACCGCCGCTGCCTACGCCCGGCCAGGGCTACCCAGTGGAATTCATCCTGAAGTCCACGCTGTCACCCGAGACCGTGACGCAAACCGCGATCGAAGTCGTCGAGCGGGCCCGGGAGACCAACAAGTTTTTCTACCTTGCGCGCCGTCAGCGTATCGATCGTGCGGAAACGGTGATCGACGTTGATCGCGAGAAGGCAGCACTTCTGGGAGTGGACATGCAGTCGCTGGCGAGTGACCTCGCCGGCTTCATGGCGGGCGGAGAAGTCAACCGATTCTCGCTGGATGGTCGCTCTTACCAGGTGGTTCAGCAGGTGCAGCGCGAAGACCGCCTCAATCCCTCGCAGCTCGAGAACTATTACGTCCGGGCCGGCGATGGCTCGATGGTGCCGCTGTCCACCATCGCACAACTCCGCGATCGGGTCGTACCGCGCAGTATCGAACGCGCGCAGCAGCTCAACGCCGATACCATCATCGCCGTGCCGCGGCCGGATATTTCGCAGGGGGAGGCGTTGGACACGCTCGAATCGATCGCGCGGGAGGTCATGCCCGCCGGCTTCCAGATCGATTATTCCGGTAACTCGCGCCAGTACAAGGAGGAGGGGTCGGCGTTGATCACCACCTTCATCTTCGCGCTGATCATCATCTATCTGGTGTTGGCGGCACAGTTCGAGTCGTTCCGCGACCCGTTGATCATGCTGGTAACGGTGCCGATGTCGATCTCGGGGGCCTTGCTGGTGCTGAACATCTTCGGCATCACCAACGGCATGGGACTGACCAGCTTCAACGGTGCGACGCTCAATATCTACACCCAGGTCGGATTGGTGACGCTCATCGGCGTGATTGCCAAGCACGGCATCCTCATCGTGGAATTTGCCAACAAGCTGCAGATCAACGAAGGCCTGTCCAAGCGCGACGCCATTGAGGAAGCCTCCTCTATCCGATTGCGTCCGGTACTGATGACCACCGCCGCGCTGGTGATGGCCATGGTGCCGCTGCTGATCGCCAGTGGACCCGGCGCATCAGCGCGCTTTGCCATCGGCCTCATCGTGGCAGCGGGCATGACCATCGGAACGCTGTTCACCCTGTATGTGGTGCCGGCCGCCTACCTTTACCTGGGCCGCGACTACCAGGCGCAGCACTGAAAACGGCGGCGCCGACCCATTCCGGGAAGGCGCCGCGCAGTGTGTGTCTCGACAGCCTGCAGCGCTAGGTCGGTGCACCCGCGCTGTCTGATCGGTGCGCTTCAGAAGTTGTATTCGATGTGCAGTGAAAGATGATCGCGATCCTTGAGCAGGCTGACGCGCTCTTCCGCTCCCGTCATCATGTAGCCCTGATAGAGCAGGCGTCCGCGCAATCCCTGGGCGAATTCCACCTCGCTGCCAGCAAGCACCTGAATGCGTCCCTCGACATGATTCTGGGCGGGGGCAGGTCCAACGCCCTTCACGTCGTGGAAGAGGCCAAGCAGCATGTTGAAGCTCCAGCCAAAGAGCAGGTTGTTGTACTGCGATTGCGACAGGATGCGATAACCGGTGGAAAATGAGTCCGCAAAGCATCCTTGTGCCTGCGTGGGGTTCAGACTGCGCGGATCGGGCTGGCCGTCGGATTGTCCGGTGCCGTCCGCTCCTGGGCTGGCGTGGGTGCAATTCGGGCCGCCGCCTTCCAGCTGAAGGACATCGCGCGAGGGCATGTCCTGGATGTAGGTGAAGCCGGCTTCGGTGAGCAGAATGATCTGGTCCGCGCCGATCCAGTTGCTCTTGGAAAACACGCGGATGCCGGTCAGTCCCACTTGGTGCACCTTGAGGCGCTCATAGCCACGAATGCGCTGGTTGGCTTCGGGCGGGTCATTGCGATAGATCGTCTGCACAAAATCGGGGATGGCGCTGCGATTACCCGGTACGACGATCGCGCCCAGAGAAATGTCCTCATCCGGCAGCGCCGGTTGCAAGGTGGCGAAGACCGTGTCGGCCAGCGAGATCAGGACCGGTTGATTCGGGCGGAAGACATACTCGCCCGCAAGCGACCAGTTGCCGAATTGCGTATTGAAGTCGAATCCGAACATTCGGATGTCTTCCGGATATTCGATGAAGAACTGGGCTGTATCGACAGGGAGAGGATCTCGGTTCTCACCCGGAAAGGCATTGGCGAAGGTCTGGCCCAGTGGCGACGCGCCGTCGCCGCCACCGCAGTTGATCAGCGCGCCTACAAGATCAAGACCGACCTCGGTCAACTGCAGTCGCGGGAACTGTGCATCGATGGCGGCGAGGGCATCGGTCAACGGGCCAAGGTCGCCGGTGTCCGGCAGCTCGCCCAGTGGCGGGTTCCGCAAGCAGCTGGCGTCTGTCGCGAAGGTGCTGGCGTAGGGCAGGCGGGCATGGTAGTTCAGCGCGTACAGACTGATGCCGGTGCCACCGTTGAAATCGGGAAGGTAGAGACTGAGGCGGCCACCATACTGGCCGCTGTCGCGTGCTTCGCCGGTGCGGTGGTCAATCGGGACGTTCAGCGATGTGCTGCTCAACAGTCGGGCCAGCTGGTTCTTGAACCCACCGACGAAGAACGGATCCTCTGATGTCTGACCCAATCCAATGACGCCATAGGGCCCATCGCCGGCAATGTCGTTGGTTGAAAAGAAGGTGCCGGCCGACGCCGGTTCGGCACGCTCCCAGTCGTACTGGTAGACCAGCTCCACCGAGAGATCCGGGGTGAGCTCACTCGACAGGACCGCCAGCCCGGTGGGGCGAAAGACGCTGGCGATGTCGGAGCCGGGAAAGTTCAGCCGGTTCTGATCGGGCGGATTGAGCTGGTCCAGGCTGCCCAAGGCGAGGAAGGTGGACTCGCCCCAGCGCACCCGCTGCTGACCGATGGAGAACTGGAAGTAAGTATCGAAGAGCTGGAAGGGGTAGGTGATCTTGGCCTCGATGAGATCGAGGCTGGCGCCTGACTCGCGTTCCAGGTTGTCCGGCCGAGGCATGCGAGCCGGTTGGAAACTGGTATCGGTATTGGTTTCCATGAAATCGACGTTGACCGTATCGAAGAAGGCCATGGTCGAAAGATTCAAGATGGCTTCGCCCCAGAAGAGCGTGAGGCCGGACTCGAGACGGGCCTGCGCGTTGACCAGATCCCACTGATCGTAGTTGAGGTTGCCGTCGTCGAAGTTGGCGCCGACGAAGGCGCCCGGTGCGTCCACGAGGCGCTGGTTCGGTTCGGGGTTGAGGGTCAGCGAAAGACAGTCATCCGGGCACAGTTCCGGATTGAGATTGAGCTTGCCGATGGTGTCGAGCGAGGGTTCCTCCAGTCGGATGCCGGCGCCCAGCACAAAGCGGTGATTGACGCGCAGTTCTGCCGATCCAAGCTGGTAGCTGACCGCGTACAGTGGCGACGAAATCAGACCGCAGCCGCCTATGAGCCAGGCCAAAAGCCTTGGCACCCCCGATGTGCATCGGTTCATCAATGGTCTCCTCCCCGCGCGGTTTGTCGTTGCTGCTGTCCCGCGTTATCTACTTGATCGTAATAGTCGCTCCGAAGGCTGGCAAGCCGGCGTATCTATCGGCCGTCTTTCCTTTACCTTCGGTAGACGAGTTTGACAGCCCGAAAATTTACACCGTAAATTTCTAAACCATGACAGAGACCAAGGTCAAGCCCAAGCCTGCTGGCAAAGGAAGCCGCGAAGCCCTCATCCAGTCGGCGCTGGGGCGTTACCGCGAAGCGGGTATGTCCGCGGTGAGCTTTCGGCGCGTCGCGCAGGACATCGGCATCAGTCACATGCAGCCCTATCGCTTCTTCGAGAGCAAGGCGGCGCTACTGGCTGCGATGCGTGCGCAGTGTTTTCGGGAGGTGCTGGGGGTGATACAGGCGGCCGACCCCATCGATGTCCCGCCCTTGCAGCGGCTCTACGCCATCACGGCGGACACCTTTACCTATCTCTTTCGCCGGCCGATGGACTATCGGCTGATGTTTGCACTGAACCAGCCACCGCCCACCGATGATGCGGAGCTGGCGGCGTCGCGCGCCGCGGTCTACCAACACCTTCGCGCGGTGGTCGTGGCGGGCGTTGACAGCGGCAGTCTGCACGGTGATCCGGACGACATCCTGCATTTGGCATGGGCCATGTCGCACGGGCTGTTCACCCTGCATGTCAGTGGCCAGCTGATGCATGGACGCTCGCTGGATGCGCTGGTGCAACCCGCGCTGGACACCATGTTCGCCCCTTTCCGGGACAGCCCCGACCTGCAGCCGCTGCGCGAGGCGGCAGCGCAGGCTCCGCCGATATCCACACTTGAGGAAGAGGATCCCGATGACAGCAGCCAGCCCTGAACAGACGACGCGTGCCATCAGCTCCTATCGGGGCGCATTGCGCGCCTGGTCGCGCCACCCCAGTCCGCGGCTGATCGGTCTTTTCGTGCTGCTCGCAGCCGCGCTGCGCAGCAGCCTGGGACCTTGGCAGTGGTGGGATCTGGGGATGGTGCTGGCCGGTGTTGCGCTGTGGCCCTTCCTGGAGTGGTTCTTGCACAAATACGTGCTGCACATCCGACCGCGCCCGCTATTCGGCCGTACCGTGGATCCGGAATTCGCGCGCCGTCATCGCGCCCATCATCGCGAACCCTGGCGACCCGAACTGATTCTGTTACCGCCGTATGTGCATCTCACGCTTGGGCCGGTGCTTTTCGCCGCCGCGTGGTGGCTGATGCCCGATCGCGCTCTCGCGCTGTCCGCCTTGGTCGGCTACGGCCTTGCAGCACTCAACTATGAGTGGACCCATTTCATGGTGCACACGCGCATTCAGCCCGGGAACCGGTACTACCAGAGCTTGTTTCGGGCCCACCGAATGCATCATTTCCGCAACGAGAACTACTGGTACGGCTTCACGCTGACCTCGGTGGATCGGTGGCTGGG
>JALEHA010000123.1 GCA_022763315.1 Algiphilus sp. | reverse complement strand
GCGATGTCGTCGCGCATCTCGAGCCCGACGATAGGGGCGTTGCCGCCTTGCTGGATGCGCCGTTCCACCCGCGCCGCCAGGCCGCGGATGCGGTGCAGATGGTAGAAGGCCGCCGTGCCATGCAGGGCGTGGGCGGCTTCGCGCAGCCCGATGGCGTCGCCGGCGGCGAAGCTGAGTTCGACGGTCTCGAGCTGGCTGGGCAGTTCCTCCACCAGCATGGCGCGCAACTCGGCATCCTCGAGCAGACGGGCGTCGATGCCGCTGCCGCTGTCGGCGTCGAACTGCGCGCTGGCGCCGCGCTGGCGCAGCCAGGGCGCCAGCGCCCGCAGCAACTGCCGACTGTCGAAAGGTTTGCTGATCACCACGTCTGCGCCGGCGAGGGCGGCTTGGCGTTGCTCATCGGCGTCGAACCAGGCCGACATCAGTACTAGAACCGGGCGTCGCGCGCCGCTGTCGCGACTGCGCAGCACGCGCATCAGGCTCATGCCATCCCGGCCCGGCATATGCAGATCGAGCAGGGCGCCATCGGTGGGCTGAGCGTCGAAGCGCTGCAGTGCCGCATCGCCATCCTCGGCGGCCACCGTGTCGGCGCCGAGTTCGCGCAGCATATGGACGAGCAGGCCGCGCGTGGCGGTCGCGTTGTCGGCCACCAGGAAGCGTAGTCCAGCGAGAGGGCGCTGCTGCCCCTCGCCGTGGCCGATGAGGGCGGCACAGAGCGCGCGGTAGAGCGCGCCCCGCCCGATAGATTTGGGAAGGGCGACGTCGGCGCCACAGCGGCGGGCGCGCTGCAGGTCGCCAGGCGCGGCGCTGCGCAGCAGCACGACGCGGGCAGAGCCGTCGGCCGGCTGGTCGAGCAGGGCCAGCACGCTGCGCTCGGCGAGATCCTCGACACGCAGCCCGAGCAGCACGAAGGTCGGCGGGGACTGACTGCTCGCCAGTGCGCGCGCAATCACATCGGGGCCGTCGAAGGCGCGCCATTGCACGCCCCAGTAGTCCAGACTGTGGGTGAGCGCAAGGCGCGCGGTGCCGGAAGGCTCGAGCAGCCACGCCGTGGTGCCCTGCAGCGCTTGCAAGGGCAATTCAGTGCCCCGGTCGCGCTGCCGTTCGAGACGCAGCGAGACGCCAAAGGTACTGCCCTTGCCGGGCGTGGATTCCACATCGACGTCGCCCTGCATGCTGTGCGCCAGGCTCTTGACGATGGATAACCCCAATCCGGTCGAGCTGCCCGGCGTGCCGCTGGCCGAAGGCGTATAGACATCGAACAGGCGGGGCAGTCGCGCTGGCGCGATGCCCTGGCCGGTATCGCTGACCGAGATGCGCAGGTGCACACCGTCGCTATCCTCGCCTTCCTTCATGATGCGCAGGACGACTTCGCCATGCTGGGTGTATTTGACGGCGTTGGACAGCAGATTGGTCATAATCTGCTGCAGGCGCGCAGGGTCGCCCCGCAGCCGGGTGGGGACGTCGTGGTAGATGAAATGCACCAGCTCCAGCTGCTTGTCACAGGCCGCCGGTGCGATCAGCGCCAGGGCGTCTTCGACGGTGTCAGCCAGGTCGAAACTGACCTCATGCAGGGTCAGCGCTCCGGCGGCAATGCGGCTCCAGTCGAGCAGGTCGTTGATCGTGCCGAGCAGGTTCTGCGCACAGCGGTACAGACTCTCCGCTTGTTCCTGCGAATCGGCGCTTGCGGCGCTGGCGCGCAGGCGGTCGGCGTGACCCATGATGGCGCTGAGCGGTGTACGCAGCTCGTGACTGAGTCCGGCGAGCAATTGGGATTGGTGCTGCAGCGCATTGTGTTGGTCGTCGGCGCGTTCGTGGGCGGCGCGCGCGTCACGACGCAGCTGTTCGAGCTGCGCGCGCAGGCCGGCGGTGGCTGTTTCCACGGCCTGCTTCGTCGCGCTTTGCTGGTGCGCACGCGCGACGGCGTGGTCGGTGAGGGCGTCGGCAATCCGTTGGGCGTGGGCAGGCAAGCGGCCTGCTGCCAGCCGTTCGAAGCGACCGTTGCGGTGTGCCTGGGCGACGGCCAGCAGTTCCCGCCAAGGTCGGCGCAGGCACTGGAGGGCAAGCAGCATGGCGAGCAAGGCGGCGGCCAGGGCGAGACCCGCGCTGGCAAGCAAGGCGCGTTGCCCCACCCAGCCCCATTGCAGCCAGAGTGGCCAGGCGAGCACGGCGGTACTTGCCCCGACGAGCAGCGGCAGGACCAGCGCGAACAGCAGACCGAGGGTCGGCGGGCGAGGCGGTCGGCGGTGAGGGGCGACGGGCATGGGGGCGGATCATGCAGCGATGGCGGAATGGCTTCCGCTAGACTAACGCGCCTTCAGATCGGCCACGTGCTCCACCTATGCTCACGGATTTCATCGGCAACACGCCGCTGGTTCGCGTCACCCGACTCGACGGTATCGGCAACAATCGCCTCTACGTCAAGCTGGAAGGCAACAACCCGGCGGGGTCGGTCAAGGATCGGCCGGCATGGAGCATGATCCGGCGTGCCGCCGAGCGGGGCGAGATCCAGCCGGGTGACCGCCTGATCGAGGCGACCAGTGGCAATACCGGCATCGCCCTGGCCATGGTGGCGGCTGCCGCCGGGTATCCACTGACCCTGATCATGCCCAGCCACATGAGTGCGGAGCGGCGTGCCGTGATGAAGGCCTTCGGCGCGGAGATGGTGCACGTCACGCAGGAGGAAGGCATGGAAGGCGCGCGCGACCTCGCTCAGCAGATGCAGCGCGAAGGCCGTGGACGGGTGCTCGATCAGTTCGCCAATCCCGATAACCCGCGCGCGCACTATGAAGGTACGGCCCCCGAGATCTGGCGCGATACGCAAGGCACCGTGACCCACTTCGTCGCCACCATGGGAACCACCGGCACCATCATGGGCTGCTCCCACTACTTCCGCGAGCACGCCCCGCAGGTCCAGATCATCGGCGTGCAGCCCGACGGCGAATCCAGCATCCCCGGCATCCGCAAGTGGCCCGAGGCCTATCTGCCCGGCATTTTTCGCGCCGAGGCGGTGGACCGCATCGTCGAATGCGGTGCCGAGGCCGCCGAACACACGATGCGCGAGCTGGCGCGCCGCGAAGGCATCTTCTGCGGACCCTCCTCGGGGGGCTCGGTGTGGGCGGCGTTGCAGCTGTGCGCCGAAGTCGAGGACGCCACCATCGCCGCCATCATCTGCGACCGTGGCGATCGCTACATCTCCACCGGCGTCTTCCCGTCCTGATCCCTTGGCCGATCTCCTGAGCGACAGCGCGGCATGAGCCGTCGACGCCACAAGCAGCGCCTGGATCCGGCACCCTTCGACTGCCAGATCGAGGACCTTGCCAGCGACGGCCGCGGCGTCGCCCGCGTCGACGGCAAGGTGGTTTTCGTTGCCGATGCACTGCCTGGGGAAAGCGTGCGCGCCAAGCGCACCAAGGGCGGGCGCGATGCCGATGCGGCGCAGACACTGGAAGTGCTCGAGGCGTCGGAGGATCGCGTGGAGCCCGGCTGCCCGCATTTCGGGCTCTGCGGCGGCTGTGTCCTGCAGCACCTGGCGCCCGCCGCCCAGCGCCGTTTCAAACAGCAGCAGCTGGCCGATGCCTTCGCCCGCATCGGCCGCGTCACGCCGGAGCAGTGGGTCGCGCCGCTGGAGGGACCGATCTGGGCGTACCGTCGTCGCGCACGGCTCGGGGTGCGGCATGTCCCCAAAAAGGGCGGGACCCTGGTCGGTTTCCGCGAGCGGGGCACCCCCTTTCTTGCGGTGCTCGAGCGGTGCGAGGTACTCGATGCGCGCGTCGGCACGCAATTGCAGGCCATCGGCGCGCTGATCGACGGCTTGACCATCGTCGATCAGATTCCGCAGATCGAGGTCGCGGCCACGGATCGCGTGGCACTGGTCTTCCGCGTGCTGCAACCCCCCAGCCGGGAGGATCGTGAGGCCCTAAGACGCTTCGGCAAGCAGCACGATTTCGACATCTGGCT
>JALEHA010000122.1 GCA_022763315.1 Algiphilus sp. | reverse complement strand
TGACGATGGAGACGTCGTGGACATGGCTCTCGCGCATGCCCGCGGCGCTGATCTTCACGAAACGGGTCTGCGTCCGCATGCACTCGATATCGTGGCACCCGGTGTAACCCATGGAACTGCGCAGGCCCCCTACGAGCTGATGCACGATGGCCGCCATCGGCCCCTTGTACGGCACACGGCCTTCGATGCCCTCGGGAACGAGCTTGTCGGGGTCGACCGTGGTGTCCTGGAAGTAGCGGTCCTTGCTGCCCTGCGCCATGGCGCCCATCGAGCCCATGCCGCGGTAGGACTTGTAGGAGCGGCCCTGATACAGCTCCACCTCGCCCGGCGCCTCTTCGGTGCCGGCCAGCATGGAGCCGATCATCACCGAATGCGCACCGGCGGCAATGGCCTTGGCCAGATCCCCGGAATAGCGGATACCGCCGTCCGCGATCAGCGGCACATCCGTGCCCTTGAGCGCGGCGGCGACCTGCATGATGGCCGTCACCTGCGGCACACCCACGCCGGCAACCACGCGCGTCGTGCAGATGGAGCCGGGCCCGATGCCCACCTTGACGGCATCGGCGCCGGCCTCGACCAGTGCCGTGGCGGCCTCGGCGGTCGCGATGTTGCCGCCGATGACCTGCACGGAGGGATAGGCCTTCTTGACCCAGGCCACACGCTCCAGCACGCCAGCACTGTGGCCGTGTGCGGTGTCCACCACCACGACATCCGCGCCGGCCTCGACCAGAGCGGCGACGCGCTCCTCCGTGTCGCCCGCCGTGCCCACGGCCGCGCCAACGCGCAGGCGGCCATGCTCATCCTTGCAGGCAAAGGGGAAGTCGGTGGACTTCTGAATGTCCTTGACAGTGACCATGCCACGCAGCGCAAAGCCGTCACCGACGACCAGCACCTTCTCGATGCGGTACTCGTGCAGCTTGTGCATGATTTCTTCGCGCGACGCGTCCTCGCGCACCGTGACCAGTCGCTCCTTGGGGGTCATCACCACCGACACCGGCTCGGAGAAGCGGGTCTCAAAGCGCAGGTCGCGGCTGGTGACGATGCCGACCAGCTCTTCGCCGTCGACCACTGGTACGCCGGAAATCTGGTGCTTGCGCGTCAGTTCCAGCACCTCGCCAATGGTGAGGTCGGGCGACACGGTGATCGGGTCGACGATGATGCCGGACTCATACTTCTTGACGCGCCGGACCTCGCTGGCCTGCGCCGCGATCGGCAAGTTCTTGTGCACGATGCCGACGCCGCCTTCCTGCGCGATGGCGATCGCCAGGCGGGATTCCGTGACGGTGTCCATGGCGGCGGACAGCAGCGGTACGCGGAGTTCGATTTCACGCGTGAGCCGCGTGCTGATGTCGGCCTTGCGCGGCAGAATGCGCGAGTAGGCCGGAACCAACAGCACGTCGTCAAAGGTAAGGGCTTCCAGCAGGATGCGCGAGCGATCGTCCTGAGTCATTTCTAGCGGCTGACTGAGCGTGACGTAGTATAACGGCTCCACCCCGGAGTCCGCCGCATCGTGAGCAGTACGCGTCAATCACGCAGCTATACCGTCAGCGAAGTGGCCCAGCTGCTGTCGGACACTCTGCGCAGTACGTTTCCCACCATGCGCGTGGTCGGAGAGATCTCGAATTTCTTCCGGGCGCGCTCGGGCCACTGGTATTTCCGCCTGAAGGACGACAAGGCGCAAATCGAATGCGCCATGTTCGCCGCCGACGCGCGCGGTGTGGCCTTTGCGCCCGCCGACGGTGATGAGGTCGAGATCACCGGCCAGCTCGACTACTACGTGCCCGGCGGCAAGCTGCAACTGAAATGTCGGCTGATGCAACGCGCCGGCGAGGGCCGCCTGCTGGCCGCCTTCGAACAACGCAAAAAAAAGCTGGCCGCGGAAGGGCTGTTCGATGACGCCATCAAGCGTCCCCTGCCCCGTTTTCCGCGCGCCATCGGACTGATCACCTCAAGCGACGCAGCGGCGCTGCGCGACATCCTGACCACGCTGGAACGGCGCTGGCCGATGCCGCCGATCTACCTGTTGCCGGTCCTGGTACAAGGCGAGCAGGCCGCGCCGCAGATCGTCCAAGCCCTGCGCCAGCTCCCGCAGCGCGCACCTGATGTCGACGTCATCATTCTGGCCCGGGGCGGCGGCTCGATCGAAGATCTCTGGGCTTTCAACGAGGAGGCCGTGGCACGCGCCATCCGCGCCTGCACGCTGCCGGTCATCACCGGAGTTGGCCACGAGACCGATACCACCATCGCCGACTTCGCAGCGGACCTGCGCGCGCCCACGCCCACCGCCGCGGCCGAGCGGGTCGCGCCGGACCAGGAGGCCGTCGCGCAACGCCTGCTTCAGTGTCGCGAACGGCTTCTGCGGGCCGAATCCACCGCCCAACAAACGCGGTCCACGCAGCTGGATGCCGTGCTCCGACGCCTACGGCGGGTCTCGCCCACGCAGCGCATCGATACATGGGTGCAGCGCAATGACGAGCTGCAAGCGCGGCTGAGCAGCGTGGCCCGGCGCGCAGTGGCGCCGCAGGGCGCGCGCTGGCAGGCGGTGGCGCAATCGCGCGCACGGCTCCTGCGCGCCGTCCAGGCCAGCATCGAGCGTGAACGTCAGCGCTTGTGGGCCCAGCGCGGGCTGCTGCGTGCCCAGCATCCGCGCCGTCGCGTGCAGATCGACGCACCGGCCCAGCTTCATCGACTGCTCGAACGCATGCAGCGTCAGGCACGCGCAACCCTGTCGCAGACGCACCATCGCGTCGAGGGTCGCGCTCAGCGCTGGCGGGCATTGGCGCCGCTCGGCCGCCTGCGCCGTGAAGCCAATGACCTGGCTCAGCTGCAACGCCGCCTGCATCGTGCGACCAGCTTGGCAATGGGCGCGCATCAGCAGGCCTTGCAGCGCGCACAAGAACACCTCACGCATCTCGGCCCGCCCGCGACACTGGCGCGTGGTTACGCCATCGTGCAACGCAGCGATGGCGCTATTCTGCGCGAGCCGGCTCAGGTGAAACACGGCGAACGATTGCACCTGCGGCTCGCGCAGGGCAGTCTGCAGGCCATAACGGACAAGAATGAGCCCGAGGGAGGCGATACCAGCGCATGATTCTCGTTCTGGGAGCAGGCGGTACCGTGGGTGGCCATCTATGCCGTGAACTCGAGACGCGGGATGCGGACTACCGCGCCGGCTTCTACTCGCTCGAGAAGCTCGAGGCGGCGCTGGAAGAAGACATGGATGCGGTCGAGGTCGACCTTGCACGACCGCAGACCCTTCGCGCCGCCATGGAGGATATCGACCGCCTCTTCCTGCTGACAGCGGCGAGCCCGCGCCTGCCGGAACTGGAGCGCAACGCCATTGCCGCCGCTGTGCGCGCCAGTGTCCGCCAGATCGTCAAAGTATCGGTGTGGGACGCGGACCGGGAGGGCTACAGCTTCGCCCGCTGGCACGCCCCTTCCGAGCAGGCGCTCGCGGATTGCGGCATTGCGCACAACATCCTCCGGCCCAACGGCTTCATGCAGAGCACCGCGCAGGGCATGGAAGCCACCGTGCGCGACCATGGGGCCTTCTACACCGCTTCCGCCCAGGCGCCTGTCGCCTATGTTGATGCCCGCGATGTGGCGGCCTGCGCGGCGGCGCTGCTGGTGGACGACCCGCCCGTGCCCGATCGCCGTATCTGGGAGCTCAGCGGCAGCGAGGCATTGACCGCGGCGGGCGTCGCCCAGGCGCTGTCACAGGCACTGCACAAGCCGGTACGGGCCGTCGAGGTGAGCGAAGAGGTCTACCGCAACGGCCTGCTCGCCGCCGGCCTGCCGGAATGGTTGACCGATGCGCTGGTCGACATGGCCGGCTCCCAGGCGGAAGCCGGTTTCGGCCGCGTCACGGAGGACATCGAAACACTGATCGGCCGCCCGCCGCGCCGCATGGCGGACTATTTCGAGGAAACGCGCGAGAACTTCCTCGCCTGAGCAAGGCGACGCGGTCGGCTGGCTCAGCGCTTGACGTGCGACATCAGACGGCGGCGCTTCTTGATCTGCCGTTGCGTCAACGTGTTCTTGCGCCCCTTGTAGGGGTTATCGCCAGTCCGCAGGCTGAGCACCACGGGAATGCCGCTCAAATTGAAGTGCGAGCGGAAGCAGTTGACCAGATAACGCTTGTAGGACTCGGGCAGGCGCTCGGTCTGGTTGCCGTGCACCACGATCTGCAGTGGATTCTTGCCACCCTGATGCGCGAAGCGCAGCTTGGTGCGCCGCCCCACGGTTGCCGGCGGCTGATGCCGCGCCACCGCATCTGACAGCACGCGATTGAGCTCCGGCGTGGACAGATCGGCGGTCACGCTCTCGTGCACCTTTTCCACCCGCTTCATCAGCGATTTCAGACCACTACCACGCGCCGCGGAAATGGTGACGCTGGGCACAAAATCGGTGAAGGGCAGTCGTCGGCCGGTCTCGCTGCGCACGCGGTCGCGCGTTTCCTCGTCGATGGCGTCCCATTTGTTGATGGCCAGCACCATGCCGCGTCCGCGCTCCGCGATCAGCCCCATCAGCTTGGCATCCTGCTCGCCGATATCGCCGTGGGCGTCCACCATCATGATGACGACGTGGGCGCTGTCGATGGCCTGCAGCGTCTTGATGATCGAGAACTTCTCGATCGCCTCGCGCACGCGCGCCCGCCGGCGGACGCCCGCGGTATCGATGAAGGTGTACTCCGTTCCCTCGTGCTCGAAATCCACTTCGATGGCGTCGCGGGTGGTGCCAGGCATATCCGCGGCCAGCAATCGAGGTTCGCCAATCAGTTTGTTGACCAACGTCGACTTGCCCACATTCGGCCGTCCCACAATGGCCACGCGGATCCTGCCGTCGTCCTCGTCGAGCTGATCCAGCTCCGCCGCCTCGGGGAGACCATCGAGGGCTTCCATCAACATGCGAGAAACGCCGTGGCCGTGCTCGGAGGAAATCTTGAGCGGCTCGCCCAGCCCCAGCTCATGGAATTCCCAGGCGGCCGTCTCGCTCACGCCATCAAGCTTGTTCACCACCGGAATGACCGGCTTGCCCTCGCGCCGCAGGAAGTCGGCGATGGCGCGGTCATCTGCGGTAATGCCGCTGCGGGCGTCGAGCAGCAGCAGCACCCGGTCCGCTTCGTCGATGGCGATGCGCGCCTGCGATTCAGCCAGTGCGGCCAGCGGATCGCTGTCATCCGGCATCAGGCCGCCGGTATCCACCACGATGAAGCGCCAGTCCGCATGCGCCGCAACGCCGTACTGGCGGTCGCGCGTCAGCCCGGCGTAGTCCGCCACCAGTGCGTTCCGCGTCCCGGTCAGCCGATTGAACAGCGTGGATTTGCCAACGTTCGGGCGGCCGACCAGTGCCAGCGTGGGGAGTCCGGCACGGGTACGCACCGTGGGCTACTCCGCCTTCGCGCGCAGTGCGACCACGCGTCCCTCGACATCGGCGAGGAACAGATGGCTGTCCGCAACCAGCGGCATGACGTCCACCCGGTCACCCAACGGGCGTTCGCGCCCGACGATACGGCCGTTCTCGGGCGACAGATAATGCACATAGCCTTCGAAATCCGCCACCGCGACGAATCCCTGGTGCACCGCCGGCGCGCTCAGACGCCGCCAGCTCAAGGCTTCCGATTTCCACGCCGCGGCGCCGTTGCTCGTCTCCAGCGCCCACACCGACCCTTCCTCGTCAGTGACGTAGAGTCGCTCGCCGTCCTCGGACACGGCGCCACCGCTATAGGTTCGGATGGCGCGACGCCAGCGCACATCGCCGGAATAGACATCCAGCGCGGCCACATCACCGCCGTAGGACATGGCGTAGAGCGTGCTGCCCTCGACCAGCAGCGGCGCATCGATATCGGCAATCCGTTCGAGCTCGGAACGGCCACTCGGGACCGATACTGCCTGCGTCCATACGGGCTCACCGTCGTCCAGCCGTTGCGCGACCAGGCGTCCGGTTTCCAGACCGCTGATGACGATGCGGCCGACGATCACGGGCGCAGACAGTCCGCGCAGCGTCAGCGGCGGTACGGTTCGTTTGGTGGCCCAGAGCTGGCTGCCGTCGCCCGCGGACAGCGCAGCGACGCGGCCGTCCACGGTGCGCACGATCACGGTTTCGCCATTGCTGGCCGGTGGCGCAACGACTTCGCTGCTGACCGTGGTGCGCCACAATTCGCTGCCATCGGCGCGTGACAAGGCCACCAGCTCGGCGTCGCGGCTGCCTACCAGCACCTGATCGCCTTCTACCGTCGGCCCCCCCGACAGGGCGAGGTCCGTATCTGCGCGCCAGATCACATCGCCATTCTCGCGATTCAGTGCGTAGACGCGACCATCTGCGTCGGCGGTGAACAGCGCGTCCCGGTGCAGGGTGGCGGTCAGGCCGAGCTTGTAGCCGTTGGTTGCCGGTCCGCGGCCGCTACGCCAGTCGCGCTCCACGGTGACTTCGGGCTGTTCAATACGTTCCAGCACCGCCGGCTGGCGTACCGAAGTGCCGCCGCAGGCTGAGAGCACCAGAGCGCTGGCCAGCATCGCCAGCGGGAGGTGGTAGCG
>JALEHA010000121.1 GCA_022763315.1 Algiphilus sp. | reverse complement strand
CGGAGACGCTGGCGCAGGCGGTGGTCCGGCGCTGTGCCGACGAGATCTTCGAGCCGCCAGCGATCCGCAGCCGCGCCGCCTTCGAGGCGGCCGTGGCGCGCCGTACGGATTTCAGCCTGCGCGCGCAGCAGGTCATGGACGATCTGGCTGACTGGTTTGGCCGCGCCGTGCACCTGCGCGGCCGGCTCAAGGAGCTGCAGCGCGCCTTTCCCGAGGCCATCGGCGATGCGCGCGCGCAGCTCGACAGCCTGCTCGCCGAGGATTGCGTGGACACCATCCCGAGCGCGCACTGGGCGCGGGTCACCATCTACCTGCAGGCACTGGAGCGCCGGCTGGAACGGCTGGCCAACAAGCCGCAGCGCGACGCGCAGTGCCAGCAGCAGATCCATGCCGTACGCGGCAAGGAGGCCCTGCCGCTGAACGCGGCCGCGCGCTGGATCGAGGAGGAATGGCGCGTCGCCCTGTTCGCGCAGGAACTCAAGGCGCAGGGTGGGCCCAGCGCCGCGACCCTGCAGCGGGCGCTATCGGCGTCAGCGGCTCAGTCGGCGCGATAGCCGGCGAGCAGATCGCGCATCATCTCCAGCCCGTCGTCGTACAGGTGGAAGGCGTCGGTGTCCTGGATGCCGATATAGATCAAGCCGATGAGCAGGCCCTGGTAGGCGCGCGCGGCGCGTTCGGGCGGGATGCCGTCGCGCAGCAGGCCCAGTGATTGCGCGCGACGAAAACATTCGCGCAGCGCCATCGCGAAGTGGCCACGCATGTCGCGCTCGATGTCCGCCATTTCGGTGTGGCCGGGCAGGCGCTCGCGGCGAAGCATGACGATGATGTGGATATGGCGGATGCGCTCGTCGCGCGCGATGCGCGCGAGGGCCTGCTCGGCGAAGCGCTCCAGCATCCCGAAGGGGTCATCGAGCGCGGCATCCTGCAGCTCGGTCTCGAGAAGGGGTAGCCGAACGCGTTCGAGCATCGCCGCGTAGATCGCCTCCTTATTGGAAAAGTGCCAGTAGATCGCTCCACGGGTCATGCCCGCCTCGCGCGCGATCTCTTCCAGGGTGGCGCGTGCCACACCACGCCGAAGGAACACGGTTTCGGCCGCATCCAGCAGCGCGTCACGGGTTTCGGCGGTTTCTTCCTTGGTACGACGCATGCACGCAGTTTGACATTACCTCACAGCGCTTTACTATACATACACAAATGTATGTATGCGGCCTCGGCCGCTTCCCTTCCGGCGCCCCCATGACCCCATTCCTCTCGCAGCGCACCCAACGGGTCGCGCTCCGCTCGCTGATTGCCTTCGCAACCGTCTTGCTTGCCGCCTGCGGCGAGGGGGCTGCGCAAGCAGACAAGGCGGATCCGCCCGCCCCCGTGCGGGTGACGGAGATCGAATTGGAATCCGTCCGTCACTACGCGACCTATCCCGGGCGCACCCGGGGCGCGCGCGAGGTTGAAGTGCGTGCGCGGGTGCAGGGGATTCTGGAGCAGCGCACTTATGACGAGGGTGCGGCGGTGGACGCGGATGCGGTCCTGTTCCGCATCGATCCACGGCCTTTCAAGGTGGCCCTGCAGCGCGCCGAGGCGGAGGTGGCCAATGCCGAGGCGGTGCTGGAAGAGGCGCGCCGCGACTGGGACCGTGTCGATCGGTTGTACGAGCGTGACGCTGTCAGTACCCGCGAGCGGGACCGCGCCCGCTCCGCGCTTGACCTGGCGCGCGCCCAGTTGGACACCGCCAAGGCCAACCGCGAGGACGCCCGCCTGCAGTTGGGTTACACCCGTGTACGCGCGCCGGTGGCGGGCATGACCGATCTGGAGACAGTGCCGGAGGGCACCCTGGTGGAACGCGGCACCCTGCTCACGCGCATCGTGCAGACGCATCCCCTCCACGTGCGTTTCTCGCTGCCAGCCGAGGACGCGTTGGCGCGACGCTTGCGAAACGGCGGCGAAGCCGCCGGCGATGCGGCGGCTCGCGCCGAGCTACTGCTCGCCGATGGCTCCACTTATGCCGAATCCGGGACCATCAACTTCACGGCTGCCAGCGTCGATACGGTGACCGGAACGGTGCGCGCGCGTGCGGTCTTTCCCAATCCCGACGGCGATCTGCGGCCCGGGCAGTTTCTGCGCGTGCGCGTGTTGATCGACGCGCTGGAAGACGTTGTGCTGGTACCCGAGGAAGCCGTGGCGCAGAGCGAGGATGGCCCAAGGGTGTTCGTGGTGCGGGACGGCAAGGCCGAGGCACGGCCCGTGACGCTGGGCCCGGTGATCGATGGCGAACGTGTGCTGCGCGATGGCCTCAGCGCGGGTGAGCGCCTCATTGTCGAGGGGCTGGCCGGCCTCGGAGACGGCGATGCGGTGCGCGTGCTGCAGCCCGATGACGATCAGGGCAGCGGAGGCGCCTGATGCTGCGTTTCTTTATTGACCGGCCGATTTTTGCGGCGGTCATTTCCATCATCATCACGCTGGCCGGTGCCGCCACCCTGAGCACGCTGCCGGTGGAGCAGTATCCAGACGTCACGCCACCGCAAATCTCGGTGGAGGCAAGCTATCCCGGCGCCAGTGCGGAAGTCATCGCGGAGTCGGTGGCCGCACCGCTGGAGCAGGAGATCAACGGCGTCGACGACATGATCTACATGGAGTCGAACAGTACCGATTCCGGCAGCCTGCGTTTGACGGTGACCTTCGATATCGGCACCGACCCGGATCAGGCAGCCATTGACGTCAACAATCGCGTTCAGGCCGCCAGTTCGCGCCTGCCGCAGGCGGTGCGTAACCAAGGCGTGCGTGTGGAGGCCCGTTCGACCAACATCCTGATGGTGGCCACGCTGGCTTCGCCGGATGGCCGGTTCAGCGATCTGGAGATCAGCAACTACGCGCTGATCAACATCCTTGACCAGCTGGTGCGCATTCCCGGGGTGGGTGATGCCCGTCTGTTCGGCGCTCAGGACTACGCTATGCGCATCTGGCTGCGGCCCGACAAGCTCGCGGAGTACGCACTCACGCCAAGCGACGTAGCGGCCGCAGTGGCCGAGCAGAACGCCCAGTTTGCGGCGGGCCGCATCGGCGCCGAACCGGCGCCACCGGACCAGGCCTTCAGCTTCACCGTCACCACGCAGGGTCAGCT
>JALEHA010000120.1 GCA_022763315.1 Algiphilus sp. | reverse complement strand
ATTCGCTTGGGAAGGCCCGCCCGCGTGGCTTTGTGTGCACTGCTGGCATTGGGCCAGGCGCATGCGGTTTCGCAACACACTCGTTCCACAACCGACGTCGCTGGTTCCCTGGATCAACGTTTTGAAGTACTGGTCGACGGCGTTGCACAGGACCGCTTGTTCGCGGTTGATATGTCAGGTGCGCGTGGCATTGCCGTGGGAGGCATGGGGCGGGTGCTGATCACCGAGGATGGTGGCGCGACCTGGAGCCTCGAGTCGCCGCACACTGAACAGGCGCTGCTTGCCGTGGCAATGGCAGGGGAGCATGTGCTGGCAGTCGGACAGTCCGGCGTCGCCTTCGTTCGTCGTTGGGGGCAGCCCTGGGAAGCGGTGACGACGGGCTCGGAGGAGCGATTGCTCAATGTGGCGCTGCACGAGAACGGAACGGCCGTGGCAGTGGGCGGTTTTGGTACCGTCCTGCGTTCCTCGGACTACGGTCGCAGCTGGCAACCGGCAGCACCTGATTGGAAGGCCATCGCCGCTGCGCGCGGTGGTGGCGAAGATCGTACTGGGGCGCTGGCCGAACCGACCATGTTCGCGGTGCAGATCCTTCCCAATGGCGACATCCTGATTGCCGGGGAGTTGGCGTACATCCTCAAGACTTCTCCCCATCAGCCGGATTGGGCGCTGGTGCACGGTGGTACCAGGGCACCGGGCGCTATCGCGCCGACGCTGCACGACATCGCTATCGGTCGAGACGGCTCGGGCTTTGCGGTAGGGCAGGAGGGCGTGATTCTCAAGACCATCGATGGCGGCAACAGCTGGCGGCAGAAGCCAACGCCATCCTCCGGCGCCAATCTGCTGGCTGTGGAGCGAAGGGATGCTGAGTGGGTCTTCGCTCTAGGTATGCGCACCGCGCTCTACAGCCGCGATGGTGGCGAGAGTTGGCAGGCGCTCCAGGCGCTGGATGTTGGCCTGAACTGGTACAGCGATATCGAATCGGTGTCTGCGGATGGCCCGTTGCTGGCCGTCGGCCATAGCGGCCGCGTCATCCGCATCCAGTAGCGCCGGATTTCCATTTTCTAGTGATTGCGAACGCCGCGCCCAGCGCCGGCGTGGGGGTGACTTATGACTAAAACCATCTTTTCGCGCGCATCACGCGCTGTTGTTTTCACGCTGGCAGTCGTGGGTGTGCTGCCGACTGCCCAGGCCATGTACTCGTTGGAGCGCATCTGGAACGACGCAACCTTCAGCACCTTTGTCCGTCTGGATGCCGCGGCAAGCACCACGTCCAAGGAGAACCCGAACAACCAGGGCACCAACCGCTTTCAGGACATTGCTGTCGATCGCCAAACCTTTGTGCCCCCGACCCTCGCCGGCCTTCCGGTGAACGACAACAACAATTGGGCTCTGCCACTGCCCTTGTTCTCGGACACCCTGCGGCGTGGCGATCTGGTGCCGTCGACCAATGACAACTGGAACTACCTCGCGCTCCGTGGTGAGTCGGAGATGCAGCTGCGTTTCAGTCGATCCCTGCGCTTCGTCGGACGCGTGCGCGGCATCTATGACCCCACGGTCTATGACGAATTCGATGCGCGTTCCCTCGATGGCCTGCAGGGCACGGGCATCATCGGTGGTGACCCGGCGCTCTATCACGGTCCGCCGAATTATTTCGAGGCCCGGGGCCGCAATGGGCGCAGCCTGAACCCGCTGGAATTGGCCGGGCGCGACTACATGATCGATGCACCAGCCCTGCTGATGGAATACCGCAGCGGTGGGCTGACGCTGCGCGGTGGCAATCAGCAGATCGCCTGGGGGCAGGCGATCTTCTTCCAGACCTTGGATCTTCCCAATGGACTGGATTTCCGGCGGCACCTGATCCTTGACCGCGCCTTTGAGGAATTCTCTGACAAGCGCGTGCCGAAGCTGTCGGTGCGCGCCACCTATCAGAAGGGCACCTTCGTGGCCGACAGCTATGTCGGCAAGTTTCAGCCGACCGTGCTCTCGAACCCCAATACCCCCTTCAACATCATCCCGTCGCAGTTCACGGTCTACGAGAACTACTTCTCCGGCGATTACGACAGCAAGATCGACGGCGGCCTGCGCATCAAGTCCGACTATGGAAGCTGGGGCTGGCAGGCGGTCTACGTCAGTCGCTACAACCCGCTGGGCACCTTCAGCTGGGCACGCAGTGGGGTCAATAGCCCATTGACCGGAGGGCTGGGTTCGACCGCCAATCTTGCCTATGCCGTCAAGCTGCCGATCTGCGACGGGACCGAGAGCCCCACCTTGTGCCGGAATTCCGCCGACCCGGGCGAGGCACTCAGCAAGACACCCTTTGTCCCGGAACCAGGCGGTGTCTATACCGGGCGCGAATGGTTCGAGTATGCCGCCGATGCGCGGCTGAACGGATTGGAAGGCTTCAACCAGGCCGTTCGAGAGTTTCCCGATCTGAAGGACGTCTACGTCACCGAGGCCAACAGCGTCGAGGAGCTGAAGAATCAGCTCGATACGCTGATGGTGGCTGCCGGTGGCAGCTATCGCGGCTACATCGAACGCGATTACCACCGCGAGAACGTCTTCGGCCTGGGCGCGAGTTACGTCACCGAGAGCAGCATTGATGCGCTCAACGCCATCATCTTCAACCTGGAGGTGCAGTACACCCCCAAGCGCAAGTTCATCAATCCGACGCTGTCGAGCACGCCCTTGCAGTCGGACGAGTGGATCGCCTCGCTGGTCATGGAGAAATGGACGCGCTGGACCGCGGCCTTTCCGGCCGCCTATCTCGTCGGGCAGTACCAGTTCCGCAGCGAGAGTGACCTGGTGGGCCGGCATCTGAGCGGCTATGGCGGCTCACAGGACAAGGTTGCGGATGGCATCGACAACGCGCACTACGTCGTGCTGGCGGCCTTGCAGCCCTTCCCAGGGAGAAAGTATGTCTTCGAGTTCGCCACGTTGTATGACGTCAAGGGCGGCATTCTTGTGCAGCCGCTGCTGCAGTGGAACATCGGCAGCGGCTTCGGCGCTGAGGTCTTCTACAACTACGTCAACGGCAACCTCTACGGCGATCGAACCGACAACGTCATCAGCAGCATCAACTGGGCGGATGAAGTCGCCATTCGCCTGCGCTATGCCTTCTAGCTGACGGCACCGCGTAGCGATCGATCATGTTGATGCGCAAGCTGACCCGCCGCCGCTTTCTCAAGCGCAGCGCGTACTGGCTGACAGGCGCGGCGGCGGGCAGTGCGCTGTGGCCGGCCTTGGCCGAGCGTGGTGACATCGCCGGCCTCTACCCCGACGAGGTGATGTCGATCGACGACTACACCCACGGGCGCATTGCCACCGGAGGCATCATCGATGCCGGCAATGTTGAGCATGTGAAGGCGCTGCTGGCGCCTGCCACCTACATCCAGGTCCGCGACATGGGGCGCCGATTGACAGTGCGGCCGACCACCACCGAGTACATGGCGCTCGGGCCCTGGGAGTATCAACAGGCGACACTTTCCCACCAGGGACAGGCGCGTTTCGATGCGCGTCAGAACGTGGTCGCATCCGATGGTCGGCCCTGGATCGGCGGCCACCCCTTCCCCAACGCCACGACCGCGCTGGAACTCTTCGCGGGTCTTACGCTGAGTTGGGGGCGGCACGACGCCAGCGTCTTTGCGGTCAAGGAGCACAATGTCGCGCGCAGTGGCGAAGTCGACTATGCGTATGAATGGGTCTGGGCCGAGCTGGCCCCGGTGGCCCGCTGCGTCATGGAACCCAGACCCTATTGGCAGGCGCACATCGACAAGCTGCGTTTCAATGCCGTCATCATCACCGCCCCTGCGACCGAGGCCGGCACCTCCTACGTCAACATCTGGCCCTACGATCAGCATCGCTTTCCGGAGCTCTACGGCTATATCCCGGACTTCCGGCGGGTACGCCAATACCCCACCAACCAGCGTTTCGAGCCGCTGGTTCCCGGCTCCACGCTCTATCTTTCGGATGCCTGGGCAGCGGGCGATCCGCTGCACACCTGGGGCAATTACCGGATTGTCGGGCGCCAGCCGATGCTGGCGGGCATCTCCGGCGGATGGAATGCCAGCCACCCCAACTGGGAACACGGCGTACACGGCGGACCGAAGGGCGAGACCTTCTTCGACAGCGTGGTGGAGATGGTGCCCGAAGCCATCGTCGCCGAAGCCGAACCCATTGCCTTCGAGCGCGCGCCGGTGTCAAAGAAGCGGGTCTGGTTCGATGCGCGCAATCTCATGCCCATCGCCATGGTGACCTACGATCGACAGGGCAAGCCCTTCAAGTCCTTCGACGGCTGCTACGGACTGTACGAGGATGGCGATCAGCGCTTTCTCGATGGCCAACATCCCTACTGGTCCTGGACCTATGTGCACGCCTTCGACTTTCACAGTGGCCGCATCACCCGCATGGAACAGGTGCGCGGCATCGATGGCGGGCATCGCACGCGGGTGCACGACCCTGCGATCTATGAGGAATATCTGACCCGCGGCGCCATCATGCGCCTGGGGCGTGTGTGAACGCAGCCGTTATGCTGCGCGCGTGGACGATTACAGCGCAGCCGGTCAATTCGCACGGGGCTGCCGATATAAGGAGACGCATGATGAAGCAGTTGTTCGCACTCTTTGCAGCATTGGTTGGTCTGGTTGGGCAGGCCGTGCTGGTTCTGTTCCTGCTCGATGTGCCGGTTGTGGGCGTCAATCAGGGCGGGGTGGTGAGCGCACCAATGGCCGCGGCCATCAATCTGGGGCTGCTGTTTCTCTTTGCCTTGCCGCATAGTGTCATGGCGCGTCCTGCCTTCAAGCGGCGCTGGCGGGCGCTGGTTCCCGATGCCCTCGAACGCGCGGTATACATCCTGATGAGCGGGGCCCTGCTGATGGCGGTGTGTGTCTATTGGCAGCCGCTGCCGGGCGTGATCTGGTCGGTGGAGAGCGGTGTCCTTCAGGCCGTGATCTACGCGCTCTTTGCCAGTGGGCTGGGTTTTCTCTTCTGGGCCATCCTGAGCATCGATTTCTTGCATTTCCACGGTCTGCGCCAGGCCTTCAGTGCACAGAGCAGTGAACCGCCTTTCGCCGTGCACGGGCCCTATCGCATCGTGCGCCACCCCATCCAGACCGGCTTGATCGTGGCGCTGTGGGCGACCCCGCATCTGACCGTCGGCCAGGCGCTGTTCGCGGCAGTGCTGACCGGCTATAGCGTGCTCGCGACCCTGAAGCTGGAAGAACGCGACCTGCGCGCTGGCATCGGTGACGCGTACGACCGCTATCGCAGCAAGGTGCCCGCACTCATCCCCGGCCCGCGTATCTGGCGCGACTAGCGCGGTCGAACAATCCAGCAAGGCTGAGGGGCTAGCGACCCCTCTTTCGATAGGCGTCGGCCGATACCGGCCTTGGCATGGTTTCCGTCCCGTTGCTCAAGGTGAATGGAAACATGCAGTCGTCGACCTACCCGGAGGCAGAGCGCAACACGCTCGCTGGCATCATGGCCGATCCGGCCTTCGCCCGGATCGTCCGCATTCCGACGCTGGCCTGGCAGGAGATCGGGTTGATTGCCGGCTGCTACGCGGTGCTCATTGTCGGCACCACACTCGCGCTGAGCGGCTGGGCCCCCTATCCGCTGATCATGCTGGTACATGCCCTGGCGATCTACGCGATTTTCACCCCGCTGCACGACGCCACCCATGGGGCGCTGTCGCGCCACCGCGGGCTCAACGACGCATTGGGGACGTTGGCAGCGCTGCCCCTGTTTCCAGGCTTTACCACCGGCTTGTACCGCTTCCTGCACATGGAGCACCACAAGCATACCGGCGAGGCGGAGGCCGACCCGGACGAAGTCACGGTGGCCACGCGCATGCCCACCCGGTTCCTGGTGTGGATGTTTCTGGACCTGTACTGGATCCGCTGGTATCTGCGCCGTGTGGGCGAACGGCCGCGGCAGGAATGGGTGGGCGCCATTGGGAGCGTGGCCTTCTTTCTCGTCTGGCACATCGGCTGGCTGCTGTCGCCCTATGCGCTCGAGTTTGTGCTGCTCTGGCTGATTCCGCAGCGACTGGGCATCACGCTGCTGGTCTATCTGTTTGCGTCCATCCAGCATCCGGAAGGGGTGCATCAGCGCGCACAGCCCATCCAGGCCACGCGCATGATGCGGGGTGGTCCTCTGGTGCGCTGGGCCACGCTGTCTCAGGCGCAGCATCTGATGCATCATCTGTTCCCGACGGTGCCTTACTACCGCTACAACGATGCCTGGACGGTCGCGGCGCCACGCCTTCAGGACCATGAGATCGTCTGGGGGCGGCTGTTCGGGGAGCGGCCGCAGCCGAAACACGCTGGCGGCACGCCCGCTTCGGACACCCAGATGCTCGACGCACAGGTGGTTGCCGTCGAAGAGGTCGGTGAAGGGGTGCGTGCCTACACCTTGGCGCCGGTGTCCGCTGATGCCTTCCCGGCGTTCACGCCCGGTGCGCATATCGATGTGCATCTGGGCGACGGCATCGTGCGCCAGTACTCCCTGTGCGAAGCCTTTGATGGCCGCCATTACCGCATCGCGGTCAAGCGCGAAGACCATGGCCGCGGCGGTTCCCGCCGGCTGCACACGCGATGGGAGATGGGCGCCACAGTACGCATCGGGCGGCCGCGCAATCTGTTTGCGCTCGGAGCGCATGATGCCGTGGTGCTGGTGGCAGGTGGCATCGGGATCACGCCCTTGCTGGCCATGGCCGAAGCGCTGCATCAGTCGCGTACGCCCTTCGTTTTTCATGTCTGTGCGCGCACACCGGCGGGGCAGCCCTTCGGCAAGCAACTGCAGGCGGCCGCCTACGCCGAGCATGTGCGGTGCCATTACGACCAGGCGCCCGAAACGCAGAACAATCCGCTGCGCGATACAGACCTTCCAGAATGGACGCCCGGGCAGGCCATCTATCTCTGTGGGCCCCAGGGCTTCATGACCCACGTACAGGCAATGGCGGCACGCCGGGGCTGGCCGGCCGATGGCATCTTCACCGAGAGTTTCAGTGCGGGCAGCCCGCCGACGGGTGTCAACGAGGCCTTCGAGGCCGTGCTGGCCCGGTCGGGGCGCGTGCTGCAGGTCGGAGCGACCGAGTCCCTGCTGGACGCGCTGAACGCGGCGCATTGCTCGGTCCCCGCGGCATGCACCCAGGGTTTGTGCGGAAGTTGTGTCTGTACGGTACTGGACGGAGAGGTCGAGCACCGCGATGTGGCCTTGACCGATGCCGCGCGCGCCGCGGGTCAGATGACGGCTTGCGTGTCGCGTGCCAGGGGAGGGCGGCTGGTGCTCGATCTCTGATGCAGGCGTCGCGTTATCGCGGCACGGCTGAACCAGCGGGCCGCCGCATCGCAGGACTCAGAGTGTCCAGCGCAATCCGACGAAGGCGGCCAGTGGCTGTCCGGGACCGAGGAAGCGGTTGTCCTCGAAGTCCTCGAAGCCGGGGATTTCGTCGGCTTCGCCCAGCAGGCCGAAGGTTTCGTACTCGGCATCCAGGAGATTTTCGATGCGGGCGAAGACCTCCAGCTGGCGCGTGGGACGGTACGCGGCCCGCAGGTTGATGGTGGCAAAGCCGTCGGTTTCGGGCAGCACATTGGCTTCGTCGCCGCGCAGGTGTACGCCGGAGGCATAGCGGATGCCGACCCCCAGATCGAAGACGCGGGCGATGGTCCAGTCCGCGCCCAGCTTCAGGGTGTGTTGCGGGATACCTGGAATTCGGTCGCCATCCGCGACGGCGAGCTGTCCGTCATCATCCGCACGCGGATTGTTCGGGCTGTTGACGGTGAAGGGGTCGACGAACTGCGCACGCACATAGCTGTAGCGCAGATACCAACGCGTGATCGGGTGCTGTCCATCGAGCCGTGCTTCCAGCCCCATGCGGCGGGTATCGCCCACGTTGTCGAAAAAGCCCTCGTTGGACTGTACGCCCCCGGTGCTCTGGAAGAGGATGTCGTCGTCGTTGTGGGTGGCAAAGGCACCCAGGCCCCACTGCACGCGACCCTGCTGGTCCTCCAGGGTCCAGACGCCTTCCAGCCCGGTTTCGATATTGCGCGCGACGACCTGCTCCAGGGGCGGGTCAGCCAGGAAGGAATTGGGGAGATTGCAGGGCGCATCCGGCTCGGCGCAGGCCAGCTCGATGGCGGTGGGTGCGCGTGTCGATTCGCTGTAGCCCAGATAGCTGGAGAGATCCTCGGCAAAGCGGTAGCGCAGGCCGGCGGCCGGGTTGAAGCGCGAGAACTGATGCTTGCCATTCAGTCGTGGTGTGGGCTGGGTCAGACCGGCGGCGTCGGTGCCGCCGCGGTCCTTGAGTTCGACTTCGACCTGATTGAAGCGGCCCGAGAGGGTGAGATCCATACGCGCGCTGAGGGCGATGGTGTCGCTTACATAGAGTGACCAGGTACGCGTGCTGGAGGTCACGGCCGTGCCTTCTTCCGGTACGAAAAGACCGGTGCCACGTGTACTGCGCTCCGGTGTCAGGCCGGCGACCTCCACATTGGAGTGGAAGTCCACCAGACCGGCGTGATAGGCCGCGCCCGCGATGAGATGGTGCCCAAGCCCACCGATGTCGGCGATCCAGTCCATCTGCAGGGAGCCGCCAAAGCTGCGCTGTTCGCGCAGACTGCGGTTGTTGATGGCATTGCGTTCACCGCCCGGGCCGGCCTCTGCGATGCGCTGGCCGTTCTGGTCTTCGATGGGTTTGTCGTCATCCTCCTCGCAGAGGAAGCCTTCGGGGCCGCCGGCCTCTTCGCACTCCTCGAACTCGGAGCCATCGCCATTGAAGGCCTCGGAGTCGTTGTCGCGATAGAAGACATTGCCCGAGACGCGCAGCGCTGCACTCCACTGATGGCTGCCCTGGAGATCGACAAAGGCCAAGGTGTTCCTGGTGTTGTCCGGGGCGGTAAAGATGGCATCGCGGTCCTGCGCCAGCAATTCGATGGGCACCGCACCGTTGCCGATCAGGTCCGTGTCGGCGTATTGCAGGTTCAGATCGAAGGCGCTTTCTGCACTGGGACGAAATCCGAGGGAGGCGAAGGCGCGGATGGCCTCCGAGGGTGAGGCATCCCGCCAGCCGTCCTCGTCGAAGTGCTCCAACGTGGCGAAGTAGCCGAAGCGGCCATTATTCGCACCGCTCTCGACGCTGGAGCGGACACGCCCGAAGGAACCGCCACTGATCTCCACCGCGTGCCCCGGATGGCTGAATCCGGTCTTGGTTTCGACGCTGATGGCACCACCCAGGGTGTTGAGACCGAAGAGCGGATTGGCGCCACTGATCAGGTTGATCGATCGGATGGCCGTATCGGGGATCAGGTCCCAATTCACCGTGTCACCAAAGGCCTCGTTGATCCGCACACTGTTCTGGTAGACCGACAGCCCCTGTGGCAGTCCCAGCAGCGGCGAGGCGGTGAAGCCGCGGAACTGGATATCGGGCTGGAGCGGATTGTTTTGCGCATCGTTGCGTGAAATGCTGCCGAACTGGCGATCAAGCTGATCGCCCACACCCAGGGCGCCGGTATCCCGCAGCGCTGCGCCATCGGCTTGCTGTACCGGGTAGGGCAGGCGCGAGGGCGCCACACCCACGCCGTGCGTGGGGGTCACCCCGATGACTTCCACTGCTTCCAGCTCTGCGGGCTGGGCCTGCACCGCGCTGAAACAAAAAAGAAGCGGCACCAGCAGCGCACCGGTGGTGGCTTGCTGGTGCCGGCGGAAGTGCTCCGCATACGTCGGGTCGGGGGCGGAGCCGGAGGAGAAGGGGTGTGGTGTCATGGCAGTCTCCCAAGTGCCTTCTAGTGCGGGAGACGCTACGGCCTCCCGCGCAAGAAGGAAATGGGAAGACTTCCCGATCCGCGTGTTGCGCACACGAGGATCAGCACCCGGGTCTACTGCAGTTGTGCGGTCAGGCCAAAAAGCACGCTGCGACGCGGACCGGGCCGTATGCCGTTTTCCAGGTCGTTGACGTAGAGGCGGTCGGTCAGGTTGCGGCCGGCGACCCAGAACTCAACATCGGTGCCCCCGAGCGAGGTGGTAAAGCCACTGCGCGCGGACAGGACGGTGCGTGAGGCCACCCGGCCGAGCACCACCACTTCCCGGATCTCGATCTCGTCGTCCTGGCTGACCGGCTCGCGATCCTCGTCGGCCAGCACGAAATCGCGGGTGTTGAGCAGATCCGAGAAGTAATCACCCAGATGCGAGGCGGTCAGCGAGGCATGCCAGCGATCGCCCGCCCGCAGGCCCAGTGTCAAGGTGCCCGCATGTTCGGAGACACCCGGAACGCGGTTGCCATCCACCAGACCATCGGTGAAGCGCGCGCGGGTGTAGCTGGCACCCAGATCCGCAAAGCCGGAGATGCCACGCCACAGCGGTTGGGTTTCGTAACCCATGCCCAGGTCGATGCCGTAGGAGTCCGAGTCGGCGGCATTCACGCGCAGGTTGTCGTCGTCAATGGTGAAGGGCAGCTGCACCACGGTGTCTTCGATACGGCTGTAGAAGACCGCAGCATCAACATAGAGGCCGGAGGGCCGCACCGTGCGGAAGCCCAGTTGAGTGTTGATGCCGATTTCGGGATCGAGCGGGAAGCTGTCTGCGGTGCGCGCGAAGGCAGGCGTGTAACCACGGGCGACATTGGCAAAGATCTGGGTGTTCTCGATGCCGCGATAGAGCACGGCCAGGCTGGGCAACACAATGGTCTGCTCGTCGCGCTCCAGGCCGCTGCCCGGATCGTTGCCCCGGAAGCGCTCGTCCTTCTTCACTTCATAGCGCTCGGCGCGCAGGCCCGGCGTGATCGACCAGTTGCCCAGGTCGATTCGGTCTAGCACATAGGCGCTGATGGCACTGGATTGATACTTGGTCAGGCGCGCGGCAGCAAGATCGTTCTCGCCACGGAAGTTACCGCGGTTATTGGCGTCGAGCACCTCGCCCGGCTCGCCGAACGAGCGCTTGTCGTCAAACAGGCTGCGATGCAGCTGCACGCCCCAGGACAGGCGCTGCGCACCCAGGTCCAGCACGAAGCGACTCTCGGCTCCCAGATTCTCGTATTCGCGCGTACGACTGACCATCACGCCCGACTCGCCCGGCACGAAGCGGTACTCCGGGTCGGTCAGGACGACGTCCGGCAGCGCGCTGACCTCGGCTTCATCCGGGTCTACCGTGAAACGCGGACGGAACAGGCGACTGGCAAAGACGCGTGAGCTGATCTGCCACGAGTTTGATTGCCACTGGTGGGTCAGGTCGAGCTTGTAGTAGTCCGGCGCGATGGTGTTGTTTTCCTGCGCGAAGCGGTTCTTCTTGCGATAGGGCGCCGCAGCGAATTCCTGCGGCGTGAGGTTGGATTCATCGTAGTTGGAACGTTCGCGCGCGAAGGTGGCGGAGAGGCCGATGCTCTGCTGCTCGGTCAAGGCCCAGTCAATGCTTCCGAAGTAATCGTCGTAGCGCGTACGCTCGATATCGAAGATGCCATCGCCGGCAAAGCTGGTGTAGGACAACACGGTGCCCACCGCGCCGTCGGTCCGCTGGTGCATCACATGGCGGGAGCTGGTGTTGAGATTGCCCGAACCCAGTTCCACCGTCGTCACGGGTGTCTCGGTCGGCTGTTTGTTGCGGAAGTTGATGATGCCGTAGTTGTTGATCGGGCCATAGATCACATGTCCAGCGCCCTTCAGTGCGTCCACGCGCTCCAGCCGCTGCGTGGGCGGTGTGTAATGGCCCGAAGAATCCAGATAGGGCGCGGCGTTGATCGGCACCCCATCTTCCAGGAGCAGGACCTTGCGAGAGCGTCGCGGCGGTGCGCCGCGCACGCCAATACCGGAACGCCGCCCCATGGCGTCATCATCCAGTGTTCGCAAGCCGGGAATCTGTTCCAGCGCGTCGTGCAGGCTGTAGGGGCGACGCTCGACCAGAATGTCTTCATCGATCGAACGCGCGGCGCCAGGCGTCTGATTGGCGCTGCCCTCGAAGGTGCTTTCCACGATGATGGGGTCGAAGGTGGCGGTCTCCGCGGAGGCCGCCGCTGCGGCCAGAATGAGCGCGGGCGCGATGGCGAAACGCTTCATGGCTATTCCTTGTTCTGTTCCCTGAAAGGGCGAACGCTATGCGCAGGCGACGCCATTCGGAATGGGGAAAGTTCCCGACTTGCGCGCTCAGTGCCCGCCGAGGCCGTGGCGCAACGCAAAGCGGATCAGGCCCTGGCGCTCACGAATACCAAGTTTGCTGCGCAAGCCGCTCAGCAGGTTGGATACGGTCTTTGGGCTGAGGTGAAGGGTCTCGGCCACTCTGGCCACGCTCGCCCCAGCGGCGAGCAGGCGCAGGATCTCGAACTCTCTGTCGCTGAGCTGTGCCAGCGTGTGCACGCCCCCGGCAGTGTCTTCCTCGTCCGGAGAGGCGGCAAAGGCTGATGTCCCGTTCGCCACCGCGGTGATCGCAGCCAACAGATGTTCGGCAGGGGCGCGCTTGGAGACGAACCCACGTGCGCCAGCGCGTCGCGCCCTTGTCTGCAACAGAGGGCTGTCGTGCACCGTCACCAGCAGGAGCCCGAGGTGCGGATGCTGACGACTGAGCCGCTCACAGGTCTCCAGGCCGCTGATACCGGGCAGTTCTAGATCAAGGATCGCCAGATCAAGCGGTGTGGTGGCCGCGATACGCAATGCCTGTTCACCGTTCTCTGCCTCCGCCACCACCGTGAACGCGGCAGTGGCCTCGAGCAACGCCCGATGGCCCGCGCGCACAACGGCGTGGTCATCGACGAGCAGGACGCGCGGAGCAGACTCGGACATGCCGCCATGCTAGGCCCAAAGCCGTTGCCTTGTGCGCCCCTTAGCGTGTCGCGCCTGTGTCACACCGCACCATCCATGTCACAGCACGCGCGGCCACAGCCAGGAATACCCAAAAAAATTGCTATTAATCAATAAGATAATAATGGGTTCGAGTTGGCGCGCTGTTTGCTTGCAGTGGAATGGCCAGCGCTGAACCGCCCCGCGCTGCACGGTGATCACAACGATGGCGGAAGAGGAGAAACCATGACGGCCAAAGTCATGCTGGT
>JALEHA010000119.1 GCA_022763315.1 Algiphilus sp. | reverse complement strand
TAGGGGCGGGCGGCAGTCGTCGTCTGGCTCATATCGACTCCTAGAGCTGCGCCGCGACGTCAGACAGGACTTCCGCGTGCTTGGACGCGTCGATCTCGCGCTTGACGATGCGTGCGGCGCCGAGGACGGCCAGGTCGCCGACCTGCTTGCGCAGCGCTTCCTTGGCCTTCTCGATCTCACGCTCGGCTTCCTGATGCGCGTCCGAACGGATGCGTTCGGCTTCGCTCTGCGCCTTGGCTTGCGCCTGCTCGACCACCTGGGCGGCCTGACGGTTGGCGTTGGTCAGGATGTCCTGCGCCTGACTGCGGGCTTCTTGAAGCGTGCGCGCCTTCTCGGCCTCCGCTTCCTCAAGCGACTTATTGCCTTTGTCGGCGGCAGCCAAGCCATCGGCAATACGCGCTTCGCGCTCGCGCATGGCTTGCATGATCGGCGGCCACACGAACTTCATGGTGAACCAGACAAACACCGCAAAGGTGATCACCTGGACAATAAGGGTCGCGTTTACTCCCACGGCCTAAGCCTCCGTTTTGCTTGAATCAAAGTACGGCGTGCTTCGCGAACGGGTCTTATCCGCCGAGCTGGCCCAGCAGAGGATTGGCGAACAGCATCAGGAGCGCCATGGCCACACCAATAATCGCGACCGCGTCGAGCAGACCGGCAATGATGAACATGCGCGTCTGCAGCATGCCGGCCATTTCCGGCTGACGTGCCGCGCCCTCGAGAAACTTGCCGCCGAGAAGGCCGAAGCCGATACCGGTACCGAGTGCTGCCAGGCCGAAGATGATGCCGATGGCGAGCGCGGTGTTGCCGATGATGAGTTCCATGAAAGCTCTCCAGAAGGGTTATGACGAAGTGGAACAAAAAGAAACAGAGGGGAGGAACGCTGCCTCCTAGTGATCTTCGTGACTCTCGTAGGCCATGCCCAGGTAGACGATGGTGAGAGTCATGAAGATGAATGCCTGCAACGGAATAACCAGAATGTGGAAAACCGCCCAGGCAAATTGGAGGAGCGCCTGTCCAAGGATGGACGCCCAACCACTCACGCTGGTCAACGCCTCGGTCAGCGAGGTACCCAGCGTAAATAGCGCAATGAGGATGAAGATCAGCTCGCCGGCATAGAGATTGCCGAACAGTCGCAGCGCCAGCGACAACGGCTTGGCGAGTAGCTCCACCACATTGAGAATAATGTTGAAGGGCATCAGCACCGGGCCAAAGGGGTGCGTCAGGAATTCCTTAACGAAACCACCCACGCCCTTGCCAAGCACGCTGTAGACGAGGATCAGGACGAAGACACTGATCGACAGCGCGAAGGTCGCGCTCATATCCGCCGAAGGCACGACCTTGAGGTACTCCACCCCGAATGCATAGAAGATCGTCGGCAGCAGATCGATGGGCACGATGTCCATGATGTTCCACAGCAACACCCAGACGAAGATGGTCAGCGCCAATGGCGCGATCAGCTTGGACTGTCCGTGGAAGGACTCCTTCACTGCCCCGTCCACGAAATTGACCAGCAACTCACAGAAGGAAAGCAGCCCGCTCGGCGTGTCGGTGGTGGCACGCAACGCCGCCTTGCGGAAGAAATAGAGGAAACCGACGCCAAGGACGATGGAGAAGAAGATCGTGTCCAGATTCAGCGTCCAAAAACCCTCGCCCACCGTCAAATGCGTGAGGTGGTGCGTGATGTATTCGGCTGAAGTTGGCGCATCTGATTTGGCTGCCATCGCTTGCGTCAAGCTCCCTGGTCCGTTTTTCGATTCGACTCGCTCCAGAGGAGCGCCCATAAATGCGCGAGTTGCAGCACGAAGAAGCTCGTGATGACCGGTACCACTCTCCCCGGCAACGCCGTCATCGCCATGGCGAGGAGAGCGACGACCAGCGCGATCTTCAGCACCTCCGCAGCCATGAAGCTGCGCAGCATGCCGCCCGGCTCCTGCGCCGGCCGCAAGAAGAGCCGCAACGCAAAGAAACCGTTACCCGCCGCCGCGATGGCAGCCCCGATCAGTGCCGCAACGCCGTCCTCGATTCCCCGCGCCAGCATCCAGCCGACAGCGATCACTATTCCGAGACCGAGTTGCACAGTGACCAGGCGCACCGGGATGGGCCATTGGCCCCATCGAGTTAAAGACATCATGTGTTCCGGCGCGGGCAAATCACGTAGTGCCGCGAAAACGCGGTGCGGAGTCTAAGGGTCGGCCGGGATGGGGTCAAGCAAAATAGTTTTGCACCGCAACAGTGCGCACAAAAATCAGGGATTTTTCGCGAACAGGGCCATAAGTGCGTCAAACTCGCTCTGATCACGAAAAGCAATCGTAACCTGTCCGCGCCCCGATTCCTTGGCCTTGATGCGAACCGGCAGCCCCACGCCTTCGGACAATGCACTCTCGGCCCAACGGTAAGACGGGGCTGCTTCTCGCCGCGCAGGCGCTGGCGCTTCGGGCGTTTCGGCCTTCCGTGCCAATGCCTCGGTCTGGCGCACTGTCAGCCCCTGTGCCGCCACGCGTTGCGCTAAGCCCAGCTGCGCCGCGTCAGGCGCCTGCAGCAGCGCTCTGGCATGCCCGAAGCTGAGCTGGCCGTCGCGCACCATCTGCTGGACCTCCGACGGCAGATCAAAAAGCCGCAGCAGATTGCTGATGGCGGCGCGCGAGCGCCCCACTGCCTCCGCTGCCTTGGCGTGGGTCAGGCCGCACTCTTCAATCAGGCGATGGATGGCATCGGCCTCTTCCAGCGGGTTGAGATCCGCGCGCTGGATATTCTCGACCAGCGCCACCGCCATCGCGCTCTGTTCGTCGATTTCGCGCACGATGACCGGCAGCTCGGGCAGGCCGGCCAGCTTGGCGGCGCGCCAGCGACGCTCGCCGGCGATGATCTCGAAGCGCTTGCCGCCGGCCGGCCGCACCAGCAGGGGCTGGATGACACCCTGGCTGCGGATGGATTCCGCCAAGGCCTGTAGCGCCTCTTCGTCAAAATACTGCCGCGGTTGATGCGGTCCCGGCTGGAGGCGGTCGACGGATACGGCCTGCAATGCGGCGCGCGCATCCTCTGAGAGGGCATCGCCGTCCTGATGACCTTCCGGAGCGCTGCCCAGCAGTGCATCCAGTCCGCGGCCAAGTCCGCGCTTCTTCGTGCTCATCGTTAGCTGTGTGTTCCTGCTTAGGCCGCGCTGCGGCCCTGACCGTGGCGGCGTACCAATTCACCGGCGAGCGCGAGATAGGCGCGCGCGCCGGCGGACTGCGCATCGTAGACCATTGCCGGCAAACCGTGACTCGGCGCCTCGGCAAGGCGGACATTGCGCGGGACGATGGTGCGATAGACGCGGTCCCCGAAATGCTGCGTGAGCTGCGCCGACACATCGTTCGCCAGATTGTTGCGCGGATCGAACATCGTCCGCAGCAAACCGTCGATGCCCAGCGATGGATTGATCACCTTGCGAATGCGCTCGATCGTGTCGAGCAGCGCTGTCAGGCCTTCCAGAGCGTAGTACTCGCACTGCATGGGCACCAGTACGCCGTCGGCCGCCACCAGGGCATTGACGGTCAGCTTGGACAGCGCCGGCGGGCAGTCGAGAAAGATATAGTCGTAATCGTCCTGCAATTCGCTCAGGGCGGACTTCAGTGCGAAATCGCCCACCGCCTGGTCGCGCAAGCGGACTTCCGCTTCGGTGAGGTCGCCGTTGGCGGGCAGCAGATCCATGTTCAGGCGATCGAGATGCACGATCGCGCGCTTGGGCGGACACGCTTCGAGCAGCACGTCGCGCACGGTCACCGCGCAGTCGTCCTTGTCCACCCCGACCCCCATGGTGGCGTTGCCCTGGGCGTCCAGATCCACGAGAAGCACACGCCGATTGGCTGAAGCCAGCGATGCCGCCACGTTCACGGCAGTCGTGGTCTTGCCCACGCCCCCCTTCTGATTGGCGACGGCGAGGATGCGGGTCATGCCGACTCCGCGCGGGCCACGGGGGCGACGCGTTCGATCACGACGAGGTGGCGGTCTTCCCGGAGGCCGGGGACATGTAGGGCGTCAGCGCGGCTCACCTGGAAGCCCTCCGGTAGTTGCGCAAGCTCGGAATCCACTAGCTTACCCTTCATGGCCAGCCAACGACCAT
>JALEHA010000118.1 GCA_022763315.1 Algiphilus sp. | reverse complement strand
CCTTGATCCGCGCCCGCGTGGGGCGGGTCGTCGCGGCCCACGTCGATCCCGATCCGCGCACCGCGGGAGGGGGGCTGGCGCGACTCGAGGCGAATGGCGTGCAGGTGGCGTCGGGGCTGATGGCGGCGGAGGCGCGGGCGCTGAACCGTGGCTTTGTGCAGCGTCTTGAGGCCGGCCGCCCCTTGGTCACCTTGAAGATGGCCTTCAGTCTGGACGGCCGCACGGCCATGGCATCCGGGGAGTCGCAATGGATCACCGGCGAGGCGGCCCGAGCGGATGGGCATCGCGCCCGTGGCCGTCATCATGCGGTGCTCACCAGCGCGCAGACCGTACTCGACGACGACCCGCGGCTGACCGTGCGCACCGGCCCGCCCGGCACACGCCAGCCGGAGCGCATTGTTCTGGATGCGCGCGGTCGCGTGCCCGCCGATGCCCAGGTCTTCAATGACGACGGCACCGCCTGCTGGTGGCTGGTGGGCAGCGCAGGAGCGGTGGCCGCGCCTGCGCATGTCCGCGTCATTACGGTACCTCTGATCGGCGAGCAGCTCGATTTGTCTGCGGCTCTGCGTCTATTGGCGGAGGCCGGGATCAACGATGTGCTGGTAGAGTCCGGCCCCCGCTTGGCCGGTGCGCTGCTGCAGGCGGATCTGGTGGACGAATTGCTCTGCTATGTCGCGCCCTCGCTGCTCGGTGACGACGCGCGCCCGCTGGCGTGGTTGCCGGGGCTGGAACACCTGGCACAGCGGCGCGCGCTGGAGTGGCGGGATGTCGCCATGGTGGGACAGGATCTTCGGATTGTTGCGGGCCTGCAGCGGTCTCCGACCGGTGCAGCTTTGGACAAGGAATAGCTATGTTTACCGGAATTATCGAAGGCGTGGGCACGCTGGACGCGGTCATCCACGACGGCGGCGACCGCCGCTTCTGGGTTGCCACCCCCGAGGGCTTTCTCGCGGACACCGCCATCGGCGACAGCATTGCGGTCTCGGGCGCCTGTCTGACCGTGGTGGAGATGGAGGGCGATCGCTTTCGCGCCGATGTATCGGCGGAGACACTGGCAGCCACCACGGCCGGCAGCTGGGAAGCGGGTCGCGCGCTTAACCTGGAGCATGCGCTGACCTTGGCCAAGCCACTGGGCGGTCATCTGGTCTCCGGCCATGTGGACGGCGTTGGCCACTTGCGGAGCCGGCACGAGGATGCCCGCAGCTGGCGCATGGAGTTCGAGGTGCCAGCCGCACTGGCGCGCTACGTCGCGCGCAAGGGCTCGATCTGCATCGACGGCATCAGCTTGACGGTCAACGACGTGGACGGGGCGCGCTTTGGCGTTAACATCGTGCCGCATACATGGGCCAACACCACGCTCGGCACGCTGGCTATCGACGGCGCCGCCAATATGGAAGTGGACCTCATCGCTCGCTACACCGAGCGACTCCTCAGCGCAGGCGATCACGCATGAACAAGCCCGAAAACACGCAACAGACCGAGCGCCGCTCCACGGCCGCCGGGGAACTGGACAGCATCAGCGATGTGCTGGATGACATCCGTGCCGGGCGCATGGTGGTCATCATGGATGACGAGGATCGCGAGAACGAGGGCGATCTGATCATGGCCGCCGAATGCGTGCGGGCCGAGGACATCAACTTCATGGCGCGTCACGCCCGTGGGCTGATCTGCCTGACGCTGAGCCCGGAGCGCTGCCGGCAGCTGCGCCTGCCGCCAATGGTCGCGCACGGCGACGACGCCCATCGCACCGCCTTCACGGTGTCCATCGAGGCGGCCGAGGGCGTGACCACGGGCATTTCCGCCTTCGACCGCGCGCATACTATCCGTACTGCGGTCAAGCCCGATGCCTCTCCGCAGGATCTGGTGCAGCCGGGGCATGTCTTTCCGCTGATGGCGCAGCCGGGTGGGGTGCTGACCCGCGCCGGGCACACCGAGGCGGGTTGCGATCTGGCGCGACTTGCAGGCCTGGAGCCGGCCTCGGTGATCGTCGAGATCATGAACGAGGACGGCACCATGGCGCGCCGGCCGGACCTGGAGGTCTTCGCGCGCGAGCACGGTCTGCGCATCGGCACCATCGCCGATCTCATTCGCTATCGCCTGCAGCAGGAGCACAGCGTCGAGCGCGTGGCGGAATCGCGGGTGGAGACCGAGTTCGGGCCCTTCCGTCTGATCAGCTACGAGGATTCGGCCGACAACACGGTGCATCTGGCGTTGGTGCGCGGCGAGATTTCGCCAGAAACCCCGACGCTGGTGCGCGTGCATTTGCGCAATACCCTGGCGGATACCCTGGGCGTGGAGCATCCCGACTTCGGCTGGCCGCTGCGCCGCGCCCTGCAGCGCATCGCCGAGGAAGGCCACGGCGTGCTGGTGGTCCTGCGCAAGCCGGAGTCGCCCCGCGAGCTTGCCCAGCAGATTCAGGAACTGAGCCTGAGCGCCAGCCATCATCATCAGGATGTGCCCATCACCACCGGTCACGACCACGAGGAAGTGCTGCGGACCTATGGCATCGGTGCGCAGATCCTGTCCGATGTGGGCGTGCGCAAGATGCGCGTGCTGTCCGCCCCCAAGCGCATGCAGGGCTTATCGGGCTTCGATCTGGAAGTGACGGAATATGTTCCCTGCGATTGAGGGCGGTCGGCCATGAGCGATATGAAATCGGGATACCACGCACCGCCGCCGCCGGCGCCGGGGGAGTTCGCCAACACCCGGGTGGCCATCGTGGCCACGCGCTGGAATGCCGAGGTGGTGGATGCTCTGGTGGAAGGGGCCGCCAACGCCCTGCGCGATTGGGGTGTGGCAGACAACAACGTCAGCGTGTTTCGCGCGCCCGGCGCCTATGAACTGCCCCTGGCCTGCGAGCAACTTGCCCGCGGCAAGCATTTCGACGGCGTGGTGGCCCTGGGCGCGGTGATCCGCGGCGATACACCACATTTTGATTTCGTGGCCGGCGAGTGCGCGCGCGGCCTGCAGGAGGTCATGCTGCGGCACGCCCTTCCGGTCGGCTTCGGCGTGCTCACGGTCAACACCGCGGAGCAGGCCGCCGAGCGCGCTGGGGAAGGGCAGGACAACAAGGGCTACGAGGCCGCGCAGGCGGTGCTCGAGATGATCCGCTTTGAATGGGAGGTCGACGCACCGTGAATGACAGCGGTGCCCCAAAGGGGCGGGGGCAGAAGGCACAGGGACCAAGCCGGCGCGGGTTGGCGCGGCGACTGACGGTGCAAGCGCTGTACCACTGGCTGGTCAATGAAGCGCCGGCCGAGCAGATCCTGCGCGAATTCCGCGAGGACCCCGGCCTGGGCCGCGCGGACGGGAATTACTTCGATGAGCTGCTGCGCGCGATCACGGCGGATGTCACGCATATCACGCAGACCTTTGCGCCCCATCTGGACCGGCCGCTGGAGGAACTGGACCCCACCGAGCGCGCCATCCTGCTGGTCGGCACCTTCGAACTCATGGCGAAGCCGGACGTGCCCTGGCGGGTGGTGGTCAATGAATCCGTCAACTTGACCAAGATGTTCGGCGGTGTCGACGAGTCCTATCGCTTCGTGAATGGGGTCCTCGACCGGGTTGCGCACGATGTGCGTGCCGAGCATGTGCGCGCCGGTCTGTAGAGCCAGCGCGGCGTGACCGAATTCGAGCTGATCCGCGACTATTTCGGCGGTGCCACCGGGCCTGCGGTGCGGCTCGGCGTGGGGGATGACGCCGCTCTGCTGGCGGTTTCGCCCGACCACGAGCTCGTGCTCAGCTGCGACACCATGGTGGCGGGCCGCCATTTCCGCGAGGACGCCGAACCCGGCAGCGTCGGTTGGAAAGCGCTGCAGGCCGCAGCCTCCGATCTCGCGGCCATGGGCGCGCGACCGCTGGGCTGCATGCTGGCGCTGAGCCTCCCGGCGGTAGACGCGGATTGGCTGGAAGCCTTTGCGCGTGGACTGGGCGAGGCGGTCACCAACCTGGACCTGCCGCTTGTGGGTGGGGATACCACGCGTGGTCCTTTGACCGTGACGCTCACCGTCACCGGGGAGGTGCCTGTCGACGGTGCCTTGCGGCGCTCCGGTGCGCGACCGGGGGACCTGCTGGCAGTCACCGGTACGCTCGGTGATGCCGCCGCCGCACTGGCGGGCGCCGAGGCTGCAGCGCTGCAGCAACGGCTGCATCGCCCCGTGGCGCGGCTGGTCGAGGGGCAGGCGCTGCGTGGCCTGGCGCGCGCCGCAGTGGATCTCTCCGATGGGCTGCTTGCCGATGTCGGCCATATCTGCAGCGCCAGTCATCTCGGGGCGGATATCCGTGCCGATCTGCTACCGGCCTCCGAGGCGTTACAGGCCATCGCCACGCCCGAGGCGCAGCGACTGGCGTGGCAGGCGACCGGCGGCGACGACTACGAGTTGGCCCTGGCGATCGCTCCGGATCTGGTCCAGCATGCCGTGGCGCGCTGCGCGGAGACGGGAACGGCATTGACCGTGATCGGGCGTTTCCGGCGTGGGAGCGGGGTGCGTTTGTTGCGCACCGACGGCACAGAAATAGATATGGGCAGAGGGGGGTACAGCCATTTTTGACAGTGATTTCGAACTGCATGGGCGCATCTGGGTGAAGTCCCATGTCTGAGAGTGGCCGTGCCATCCGTTTTCCGCCGCGGCTGATTCTGGCCTCGCCGATCCATACCATCGCCTTCGGCTTTGGCACTGGGCTGGCGCCGGTGGCACCGGGCACCTTCGGCACGATGCCGGGTGTTCTGCTGTTTCTTGCGCTGAGCTGGCTACATGTGCAGGCCTTTGCGCTGGCGCTGCTGATCCTTGCGCTATTGGGCTGGGCGGTTTGTGCCTACAGCAGCCGCAAGCTTGGTGTGCACGACCACCCCGGCATCGTGGTGGACGAGATGGTCGGTTACTGTGTCGCGGCGGCGCCGCTGCTGCCGGCGCTCGGCTGGATGGATGCGCCGCTTTGGCTGGGCTTGCTGGTTGCCTTCGTGAGCTTCCGTTTCTTCGACATTCTGAAGCCCTGGCCCATCCGCTGGCTCGATCAGCATGTTGGCGGGGGGCTTGGCATCATGGTGGACGATCTGCTGGCAGGGGTATTTGCAGCGGCGGTTACCGGGGTCTTGACCCTCCTTTTGGGTGAAGCACTGGTGCCGGCCTAGCAGGCATTTTTCCGCCACGGGAGCGGGCGGCGGAACCAATTACTGGCGATGGCAGAGCGGGCCACGGGGCCGCGACGCTGTACATCGCGATCAAGAAGGCAGGAGCTATGACAGACAAGACAGTGCGTATCGGCTGTGCAGCCGGATTCTGGGGGGATACCAATACCGCGGCGGAGCAGCTGGTCAGCAAGGGCGACATCGACTACCTGGTCTTCGACTATCTGGCCGAGATCACCATGTCCATTCTCGCGGCCAAGCGCATGCGCGATCCGGACGAAGGCTACGCCAACGACTTCGTCAAGCACGTCATGGGCGATCTGGCGCCACAGATCGCGCAGAAGGGCATCAAGGTGGTGGCCAATGCCGGCGGGGTGAATCCGCTGGCCTGCAAGAAGGCGCTGGAGGAGGTGCTTGAGCAGGCCGGCGTGTCGCTCAAGGTGGCGGTGGTGCTCGGCGATGACCTGATGCCGCGCCTGGACGATTTCAGCGACGCAGTGGAGATGGAAAGCGGTGCTGCCATGCCCTCAGGCATCGTCTCGATGAATGCCTACCTGGGCGCGCTGCCCATCGTGCGTGCGCTGGAGTCTGGAGCGGACATCGTGGTCACGGGCCGCTGCGTGGACTCCGCGGTCGTCCTCGGCCCGCTCATGTATGAGCTGGGCTGGGGGCCGACCGACTATGACCAGCTCGCGGCCGGTTCGCTGGCCGGCCACATCATCGAATGCGGCGCCCAGTGCACCGGCGGCAATTTCACGGACTGGCGCACGGTGGCGGACGGCTATCCCGACATGGGCTTCCCGATCGCCGAAGTTGAGGCCGACGGCAGCATGGTCATCACCAAGCCGGAGGGCACGGGCGGGGCGGTGACCCGCTTCACGGTGCTGGAGCAGATGCTGTACGAGATCGGTGACCCGCGCAGCTACTACCTGCCGGATGTGATCTGCGATTTCAGCGAGGTGCGCTACGAGGATTTGGGCAACAACCGCGTCGCAGTGCACGGCACCAAGGGCCGGGCGCCCAGCGGCCATTACAAGGTGAGCGCGACCTATCCCGCCGGCATGCGTTGCGCCGCGCTGTTCATGATGGGCGGCATTGATGCGGCCGAGAAGGGACGCACGGTGGCCAAGGCGATCATCGAAAAGGTGCGTCGCCAGTTCAAGGAGAAGGGCTTCGACGATTTCACCGGCGTGGACATTCACGCGGTCGGTTCGGAAGAAAGCTATGGCCCGCACGCCCGGCCCGCGGCACAGGCCACCCGCGAGGTGGTCATGAAGATCGCCGTCCAGCACAAGAATCCCAAGGCGATGCAGCTGTTCTCGCGCGAGATCGCCCAGGCCGCGACCGGTATGGCGCCGGGTTATACCGGCTACTTCGGTTCCGGGCGCCCGCAGGCCAGCATGGTGCCCCGGCTGTTTTCGACACTTGTGCCCAAGTCCCGCATCACGGCCGAAATCGCGGTCGACGATCGCCGCGAGGCGGTCGCCAT
>JALEHA010000117.1 GCA_022763315.1 Algiphilus sp. | reverse complement strand
TTGGTGGGCCGCCAGGGACTCGAACCCCGAACCTACTGATTAAGAGTCAGCTGCTCTACCATTGAGCTAGCGGCCCGCAGTGCATCAAAACTGGGGTGGACGATGGGACTCGAACCCACGACAGCCGGAATCACAATCCGGGACTCTACCAACTGAGCTACGTCCACCACATGCCGCCGGAGGCTGCGACGTCCAACGGGCCGCGGATAATAGCAGAAGGTGTCGGCATCTCAAAGCGCGTGTTGCCGCCATAGCGGCTCGCTTGAGCAACAAGGGCCGCCTATGCATGGTCCAGACAACCCGGAGACAGGTCGGTCCGCCCGCAATGTGGGAAGCGTGTCGCACGATGGGGGCCAAGCGGCTCGCCGCACACAGGCGGCCTGTGCGAGAATGCGCGTCTTGTCGGGGCGTAGCGCAGCCTGGTAGCGCATCTGCTTTGGGAGCAGAGGGTCGCAGGTTCGAATCCTGCCGCCCCGACCATCACCTAATGCTGACACCGGCGTTCATTGCGGGCGCATCGACCGGACAGCGGAAATCGGCAGTGACATAGGTGGCGCGATAGCCCGTACTTCGGTTTCAACCGCGCTGGCGATTTCCCACAGCGCCCCCTGTCCACCCGGCACTCGGGCTGCGGCGATCGATGTCACGCCACACGGCCCCGGCGCGTGCGGCCCCATTGTCCATGCCAGCAACGGCCGTTGAACTGCTCGATATCGCGGTGTCGCGATCTGAAACGCCCGGGCGACTTCGTGTATTTTGTCGCCTTCAAAGGCATCCCAGGCTCTGCAAGGGGACGGATGCCTCCGCTTCACGCTGCGCCCATAGCTCAGTTGGATAGAGCAACGGCCTTCTAAGCCGTGGGTCGGTGGTTCGAATCCACCTGGGCGCGCCACGCGGCGTGCGCGCTGCGCGACGCCTGAACGTGCAAAAAGGAACGATGGGCCGATGCCGGCGGAATTGATTGACGGTAAAGCGTGTGCACGGGCGGTGCAGGAGCGGGTTGCTGCTGCCATTGCCAGCCGCCGCGTGCGCGGATTGCGCGCGCCGAGCCTTGCCACGGTGCTTGTGGGCGAAGACGCGGCATCGCAGATCTACGTGCGTCGCAAGCGCGAAACCTGCGCCGCCCTCGGCATTTCTTCGAAGCCGATCCATTTCAGCAACAGGGTGTCGCAGGACGAGCTGATCGCCGCTATCGACAACCTTAATGCGGACGACGGCATCGACGGCATTCTGGTGCAGCTGCCATTGCCGGCGGGCATCGATCCGACGCGCGTGATCGAACGGATCCGCCCCGACAAGGATGTCGATGGATTCCATCCCTACAACGTGGGGCGCTTGGCGCAGCGGATTCCCCTGCTGCGGCCCTGTACGCCTGCCGGCATCATCGAATTACTGCGTGCGCGCGGAGAGCCGTTGCACGGCCGCAGGGCGCTGATTGTTGGTGCCTCCAATATCGTGGGGCGTCCCATGGCCCTGGAGCTGTTGCTCGCGGGCGCGACCATCACGGTGGCGCATCGCTTCACTGTGGATCTGCAGCAGCTGGTGGGCGAGGCGGAACTGCTCGTTGTGGCCGTGGGCAAGCCGGGGCTGGTGGAAGGGCATTGGGTACGCGAAGGCGCAACCGTGATTGACGTGGGTATCAATCGTCAGCCAGACGGCTCCCTGGTGGGGGATGTCGGCTTTGACGCCGCCTTCGAGCGTGCCGCCGCGATCACGCCGGTACCGGGCGGCGTCGGTCCGATGACCGTGGCAATGCTGATGCAGAACACCTTGCAGGCGGCCGATCTTCGGGAGGCGGCTGCGGCGGGATAAGGCGCCGCCGCACCGCTGTCCGCGACCCGCTTACTGGATCTGGCCGGCCCAGACCACGGGTTTGCGCTCCGCCGCCCAGGCATCTGCATGGGGCACGTAGGCCTTTTCCACGACGTCGCGCTTGACCTTCATCGTGGGGGTCACAAAGCCGGTCTCGGTCGTCCACTGGTCTTCGATCACGACCAGGAAGGACAGCTGCTCGTGCTGATCCAATTGCTGATTGACCGATTCCCGGTAGCGGCCCAGGTCCTGCATCAGCGCCTCGCGATGCGCGCTGTCCTTGCAGCTCTCCAGGGCCTCGGCGGACAGCATGAGAATGCCAAAGGGCTGTTCGCGGTCCGCGCCGGCCACGCAGCAGGCCTCCACGGCGTCATGCGCGACCAGCTTGTCTTCGATCGGCGCGGGAGCCACGTACTTGCCTTTGGAAGTCTTGAAAATATCCTTTACGCGTCCGGTGATGCGCAGGCGGCCCTGGCCGTCAACCTCCCCGAGATCGCCGGTGCGTAGCCAGCCGTCCTCGGTGAGCGCTTCCTTCGTCTTCTCGGGTTCCTTGAAATAGCCGACCATGACGGCCGGGCTGCGCATCTGAACCTCACCGTCTTCGGCGATGCGGCATTCCACACCTTCGTAGGGGTAACCGACATAGCCGGGATGCGTATCGCCCGGTAGATTGGAGTGCGAGATCGCCATGTTCTCGGTCATGCCGTAAACCTCGATGATCTCCAGACCCAGGCGCTTGTACCAATCCAGCACGGAGCGCGGCATGGGGGCTGCGCCGCCGCCCGCGAATTTGACCTGATCCAGACCGAGGCCCGACAGGATCTTCTTCTTGATCAGGCCGCTCAGGATGGGGATGCGCAATAGGCGCTTGAGCTTCTCATCGGGCATCTTGGCATTGACGCCCTGCTTGAACTTCACCCAGAGGCGAGGTACGGAGAAAAAGAAGGTCGGGCGTGCGCGCTGCAGATCCTGAAGGAAGGTATCCAACGAATCGGCAAAGAAGATGTGCATGCCAGTCTGCAGGGCGCCAGCTTCCACGGCGATGCGCTCGGCGATATGCGACAGCGGGAGGTAGGACAGCACCCGGTCGTTGGGCCCCATGCTGAATCGCTTGTTGCCTGACTTGATGGCCCAAGCGAAGGCGCCGAAGCTGTGCATCACGCCCTTGGGCATGCCAGTCGTACCCGAGGTGTAGATGATGGTGGCGAGATCCTCCGCCTTGCGTTCCGGCAGAGGCTCCAGCGGCGCCTGTTCCGCCACGATGGCGTCCCACTGCGGAAAGTCGTTGGGTGGCGAGAGCGGGAAGGCGATGCACTGTACGTCCGCCGGCACGCCGGGCTTCATGGCATCCCAGTCGTCGAGCTTGCCGATGAAGGCGGCTTTGGCTTCGCTGTGTTCGAGGATCTTGCGTACAGAGTCCGCCGTGAGTGTCGGATACAGCGGTACCGAAATATGCCCCGCCATCCAGATAGCCCAGTCGCATAGCAGCCAGTGCGCGCAGTTCTTCGAAATAATTGCGATATTGCTGCCTTCGGGGTAGCCCTGAGCGCGCAGCCAGGTTGCCATGCGGCGCGATTCCCCAATTGCTTCGGCCCAGGTGTATTCGCGCAGTGCGCCGTTGCCCATGGGCTGCGTCATGCAGATCTTGTCGCCGCGCGATCGCTCCAGTTCGGCCAGGCGGGCAAGTGCCAAGTCTGCGGGCTGGATGTCCATTCTCGTTTCTCCTCGTATGTGACGCGCGTAGTTGCGCGAGTGTGTCACGGCGCGCTAGCGTGCGCTAGTTTTTCATTCCCTCATGGTAATTTCAATGACAGCACGCAACCCTTTCCTCAATGCGGACCATGAAAGCTTTCGCACCCAGATTGCACGCTTTGTGGAAAAAGAAATTACGCCCCATATCGACCACTGGGAGCGTGAGGGGCAATTGCCGCGACAGCTGCACGCACGCGCCGCTGAAGTCGGCCTGCTGCAGGTCGGATTTCCGGAAGCGCACGGTGGCATTGAGGTGCCGGACCCCTTCTTTGAGCTGGTTGCGATGGAGGAGCTGGCGCGGGCGGCGAGCGGCGGATTGATCGCGAGCCTGATGAGTCATGGCATCGGTCTGCCGCCCATCGTCGCTGCGGGCGACGAAGCGCAGAAGGAACGCTTCGTGCGCCCGGTGCTTGAGGGCAGGAAGATCGCCGCCCTTGCCATCACCGAACCTTCGGGCGGTTCTGACGTGGCATCGCTGCATACTCTGGCGCGACGGGAAGGCGATGATTATATCGTCAACGGCAGCAAGACCTTCATCACCTCCGGGATGCGTGCCGATGTCATCACCACGGCGGTGCGCACGGGTGGAGCGGGTATCGGAGGCATCTCGCTGCTGGTATTGGAAGGTGATACGCCGGGACTGTCCCGCACTCCGCTCGACAAGATGGGGTGGCGTTGCTCGGATACCGCCACGCTCTATTTCGACGACGCGCGCGTGCCGGCGAGTCACCTGATCGGTCCTGAAAACGCCGGTTTCATGGCGATCATGCACAACTTCAACAGCGAGCGACTGGGTTTGGCGGCACAGGCCTGGGGCTTGGCGCAGACCTGCTATCAGGAAGCGCTGGATTGGGCGCGGGATCGGGAGACCTTCGGTCGTCCGCTCATCACCCGGCAGGTCATCCGGCACAAACTGGTCGACATGAAGATGATGATCGACGCGGTCGGCGCCCAGCTCTATCAGCTCGCCTGGCGTCTGGGCCAAAAGCAGCAGCCCGTAGCCGAACTCTGCATGCTGAAGAATCTGGCCACCTCCACACTGGAGACTGTTGCCGGTGAGGCGGTACAGATTCTCGGCGGAGCCGGATACCTGACAGGGGCGAAGTCCGAGCGCATCTTCCGAGAGACCAAGGTGCTATCCATTGGCGGCGGCGCCTCGGAGATCATGAAGGATCTGGCGTCACGGCAATTGGGCTACTGAGCGCCCGTCCATAAAAAACGCCCGCGTGAAGCGGGCGTTCTTCATGGGGCAACACAATGCCTCAGGGGAAGGGCAGAGGAGATCCGCCGTCACCCTCGTCCGATCCTTCACCATCACCATCCTCGGCAAAGGGGTCGCCAGGGTTGGTGGGCTCGGGCGGTTGCTCCGCGCCCGTGTTGCCGGTCACCTGCTCATTGAGAGCGTCGGTGATCTCGCCAAGCCCCTCAATCAGCGTCGGTAGCAAGGCAATACCCACGGGGCTTTCCCCACCCAACCCGATCAGGCCGAGGAGCGGGTCGGTAAGCAGGCCCAGTGCATCCGGGCCGAGCAGTGTGCCTAGTACCGTCTCCGACAGGATGTTCAACGCGCCCTCAAGGGCGGAGCTGACCGGGCCCTCGATCACTTCGTTGTTGAGGATCGGACCAAGGATAGTCTCGAGCAGCAGGATGGTTTCGTTGAGAATCCCGGATCCCTGCTGGCCGGCGAGCTGACCGATTGGCAGCGAGAACAGCGTGCCGAGCTCGCCGCACAAGCCGTCAACCTCCGATCCGGACAGGGCGCTCTCACCCTGAAGAATGGCGTCGTCGACCGGCAGCACGATGACCGTAGCTGCGCGTGTGGTCGGGCTCTCTTCGAAGCCGGGCGGTGCGACGCGCGGATTGAACTCTGCCGCCGCACAGTTGTTGGCGAGTCCAGTGGCGCCGTCGGCGATCAGGCCCCCGCGTTCCTCAAGCAGTCCATTGGTGACGGTGATCGAAGGGTCGGTGGGATCCTCGTCATTGCGGCAAGCCAGGCCGTCGGGTGTGGCGGGCCCTCCGTTGACGCGGAAGTTGGTCGCCGGCTGCTGATTGACGTTGACGATGAGCTGGGACGTCTCCCCATCCATCTCGGTCTCGAAGGTCAGCGCGCTGAGCAACTTGTCGCGCCCGCGGATTTCTTCACCATCCACCAGCTGGGAGGCATTGGTGAAGCCGACGCAGGTGAAGTTCTTGCTGATGTTGAAAGTGGTCTTGGTAATGCTCTTGGGCTGACCGGCCTCATCCAGCAGTCCGACCTGCACCTCCTGCTCGGCGTCGGCCACCGACTCACCGGTCTGCTCGGTGCGGCAGTTGATGCCCGCGCCGCTCTCGTCGGGCGCGCCACCAAGACGTGCGCGCACCGTGGCGCTGCCTTCTGTCAGGCCTTCCACCAACGCCACGCGGATACCGGAGGCGGTGGTGATGGGCTCCATCGGTGGCGCTTCTTCACCTTCTGCAGCCTCCCCCGTGGGGCGCATGGTCTGCACGTCGATGACATTCCCGCTGCCACCGATCTGTACAGGCAGTACGCGGCCATCATCGCAAGCGGTGGCGAGATCCGGCAGGAGCGTCGCCTGGGTCTGGTCGGGATCATTCTGCTTGTACGCGACCACGGCATACGGAAGCGCGATGCTCGGCAGGGTCTGATTGCGCTCCAGCGCGCCGTTCGGACAGGGTTCCTCGCCATTCGGGTCGCAGGTCGGGATCTGTCCATCCCGAGTCAGTCCGAAGCGCAGCGCATCGCTGCCAATACGGGCGCGGAAGTCGGCTGCATCCTCATCGGCAAGGCCGGCAAACACCCCGGCATCCTCGAAAGCAGCCACGCCCACCGGCACCAGCGCGATGGACGAGAACTCCGGCGTCAGCACGGTGATGTTGGCGCTGTCGATCTGGCCGTCGAAGCTGCCTTCGACGGTGGCCGGCGTGGCCTCAGGGGTCGCGGCGAGGCCGCGCACGGGAATGCTCAGCGAATCCTCGTCCGCTTCCTCGATGGCGACGAAACTGTCACCGACAGTCACGTTGAGCGAGTCCAGCAGCACTGGCAGACGGACAGGCGTATCGTCACCGGTGTCGAACAAGGCCGTGGCGCGCACCTGCGATACGCCACCCACGATGATCCGCGGCGGGGTCGCGCTGATCTCCAACGAATCGTCGACCACCGAGGCGGGTGCCACATTGATGTTGGCGCTCGCGGTGCTGCGATTGTTCTGCGGATTCTCGGTTTCCGGCGGCACCAGTTCGGCGGTCACCGAGTAGGTTGCGTTCTCATCGGCGCTGGTGTTTTGCCCGGAGAACACGCCGGTCACCGGCGATACCGCTGCGCTGCCGTCCGGATTGTTGGGGGTGGCGCTCCAGCTCAGCCCATCGCGTTCAGCGACACACTGGTTGGGAAGGGCAATCGGATCGCCATTGGCGTCCACAAACTGCACCAGAGCGCGCAATTGCAGGGCCTGCCCAGCCGCAACCAGGCGTCCGGCGGCGGGTGTATCGCAGGTGCCGTTCTGATCGGGGTCCGCAAAAATGCGCACGATGCGCGGAATGCCGCCGACAATGGTCAGCGTGCTGTCCACCGGCTCAGCCTCACCGCTGGTGGCCGAGGCGGTAATCACGACCGGCGAGCCGTCCGTTGTCGGCGAGATTGCGCGTACGCGGCCCGGATTGCCAGGAACGAAGGCGCCTTCTCCGCCGGGGGCGTCCAGGCTGAAGGACACCAGGGTCGTGTTGGTGATGTCCTGTTCCGACCCGTCTTCGAAGGTGCCGATGACGCGGAAGTCCACGAAGCCGCCCACATTGACACGGGGCGGATTGCTGCATTGCCCACCGTCGCGCGTCAGGCACTGCAACTCGAGGGAGAGCAGGTCACCGCTTCCGACGGCGGCGGGGCTTCGTACGGAGCCGTCTCCGCATGCGCTCAATGCCAATGCGCATGCAATTGCGGCAAACCATGAATATAGCGACGTTCGCATTAATCCGCCCTCCAGTGAGGCTCGTTTTTCGTAATCAGTCTAAATGGAGTCGCCCCGAATCACACCGGCACATTCCACCTAGTTGTTGCTGGCGATCTTTTACAGCGACACTATAAGCAGTAGTATTGCAAATCGCTAGAAAGAAATGCCATGCGTTGCGTGTCGTCAGTAGCACGACATCCTGTTGACGTATTGGTCTGCACCACACGCTGAGCCAGGGAGTGACAACACGTGATGGGTCGAATTTGGGTGTCCGGGGCGCTCTGCCTCGGGATGTTTGCGGGAACCGCAATCGCGCAGTCAGGGGGGGCGTCCGCTGCTTCCTACAATGATTTGCGCTGGTACCTCCAGGGCGAAGGTGGCTTTATCGCTAGTGACAGCTCGGGAGTGGACAACGGCGTCGCTGGCTACTTGTCGGTCGGTAAGCCGCTCAGCGAATGGTTCTCGCTGGAACTCGACGTGGGCTATGCCAGCCTGGATGCGTCGCCATCGCCCGACTATGAGCGCCTGTTGGTCGGCGTGAAGGGTGTGGCGTACCTGCTGCCCGGGCCCGATGCCAACAGCCTTGGCGGCATTCGGCCCTTCCTGCAGGCCGGCCTGTATGGCCACTCGATCGATTTCATCGATTCGCAGAGCCTGAACGAGACCACCAGCGACAGCATCAGCTATCAGCTGGGCGGGGGCTTTACCTATCCGCTCAGCCGGCTGTTCACGCTCGTCGCTTCCGCGCGTTATGGCATTGACGAGTTCCAGGGGGATGTCCGCGACGACACCTATTACACCTGGACCGGCACACTCGGCCTGCGGGTGAGCTTTGGTGAGTTCCCGCCGGATAGCGACAATGATTCGGTGCCGGACCACATCGACGAGTGCCCCGGCACGGCGCCAGGCGTGACGGTGGATCGCTTCGGCTGCCCGCTCGATTCCGATGGCGACGGCGTGCCCGATCCGCAGGATCGCTGCCCAGGAACGCCGGAAGGGGTGGCCGTTGATCGCAATGGCTGTCCGCTGGATTCCGACGGCGACGGCGTGCCGGATTACATGGATCAATGTCCGAATACGCCGAAGGGCGAGCGCGTCGACAAGCGCGGCTGTCCGTTCACTGATTCGGATGGTGACGGCGTCCCGGATCATATGGACCGCGATCCGAATACCGCGCCTGGGGTGGCTGTGGACCAGTTCGGTCGTCCGCTGGATTCCGACGGCGACGGCGTGCCCGATCACCTGGACCGCTGCCCGAATACGCCCCCCGGCGCCAAGGTGCTGCCCAATGGCTGTGCGCTGGAAGGCGACCGCCGACTGGCCTACCCGGGTGAGCCGGCCGATGCGGATGGCTTCGCCACTGAGCGTACCCAGAACTTCGTACTGCGCGGTGTCAACTTTGAGTTCGATTCCTCACGTCTGAAGCCGGAGTCGCGATCGATCCTGAATCAGGCGGCTGAGGTGCTGAAGGCCTACCCGAATGTCAGTGTGGATGTGGAAGGCCACACCGACAGCGTGGGCACCGACGCCTACAACCTGGGTCTGTCGGAACGTCGCGCCAATGCGGTCAAGGCCTATCTCACCCAGCAAGGTATCTCGCCGCGGCGGATGACCGCGGTGGGTTACGGTGAGACCGTGCCGATTGACACCAACGAAACCGAGGACGGTCGCGCCAACAACCGTCGTGTCGAGTTCCGCGTGCGCTGACCGCCACGTATTGGCTGACAATGAAGCCCCGGCGAGGCACTCGCCGGGGTTTTTTTTTGTCGCCACCACTGCCAACGCGCTGCCCGCCCTGTAAGCCCTTCGCCGCTAGCGGTGCTTGCTACTGCGAAGCCGCCTTCGCTATGGCAGGGAGCGAACGATTGTCGGCATGAGGCCAGAGCGATGCTTCGCTTGCGGCGGGGGGCTGCTGAAAGCGTCGGGTCTGTCGCGCAGCGGCCGATGCAGCGATAGATGCGCTCCGGCGCGCTTACATTGATCGGGGCATCATCGACCGGGTCACATACTGGGTCGCGGCTCGACGGGCCATCGTGATGGTCCTTTATTGCGTCGCGCGTTCCAGTGTGTCGCGAAAGAAGGCCACGATATCGCGGCGGGCTTCGCGCGCTTCGGGGAATACCGCACCGAACAGCGGGAAGGCGTGCGGCAGCGCAGGCCACAGATCCACGCGCAATTCCACACCCGCCTCATGCATGCGCGCCGCGAGCAGCAGGGTGTCATCGGCGAGGATTTCGCCGTCGGTCGCCAGCAGATAGATCGGGGGTAGATCGTGGCAGTCCATGTAGAGCGGGGACAGCTCCGGGTTCGATGCATCCTCGCCGCCGGCGTAGAGCGGATCGATGCGGTGCAGCGCCGCCGCGGGCAGGATGGGGTCGCGCAGGCGGAGTCTTGCCCGTGACGGCGGTGCGTGAATCCGACCCATTTCCGTGGCGGGCGAGACCGCCGCCGCGCCACAGGGCATCGGCAGCCCGGCTTTGCGGATGCGCTGCAGCAAGCCAAGAAGGAGATTGGCGCCCGCGGACTCGCCGGCCAGCATGATGCGCTCAGCGGGAAAGCCGCGCTCGAGCAGTGCGCGGTAGGCCTGCTCGCAATCGTCGAGCGCGGCGGGAAAGCGATTCAATGGCGCCAATCGATAGTCCAGCAGGAAGCCGGAGCTATTCAGGGCGTGGCAAAGGTCGGCGACGGCGGCGCCATGCACCGGCGGCGCGGCAGGCAACACGAAAGCGCCACCGTGCAGATAGAGCAGCACCGGGCGATCGGTATCGCCGAGTTCACCGATGCAGTGTCCGGGCACCTTGCCGATGATGCTGTACTCGAAGGCCAGGCCCTTGGTATCCCGACACCGTTGCGCGGCCATGCGCAGCTGCACCTTGGCCAGACGCTTATGCGAACCGCTGAGCAAGTGGCCCAGCCACGGCCGGAGCAACCACCGCATCAGCAGCAGGACCATCCGGCTTCTCACCCGTAGCCGCGTGGTCTTGATGCGCAGATAGGGGCGGGCGGCCTGGGATGCGGACATCAACGGTCTCCTTACATTCGGAACACGCCGTAGCGTGGTTCGGCGATCTCGGTGTTCAGTGCGGCGGACAGCGCGATGCCCAGCACGTTACGCGTATCGGCGGGGTCGATGACACCGTCGTCCCACAGCTCCGACGTCGACCAGTAGGCAGAGGATTTTCGCTTGAACTCGGCCAGAACCGGATCGCGGATGGCGGCGTAGTCTGCCTCCGAGAGCTTCTGGCCCTGCCGTTCCAGCTGCCGGAACTTGACGTCGGCCAGTGTGTTGGCGGCCTGTTCCGCACCCATGACCGAGATCTGATGATTCGGCCAGGCGAAGACGAAGCGGGAGTCGAAGGCGCGGCCGGACATGCCGTAGTTGCCCGCGCCGAAGGAGCCATGGCACATCACTGTGAACTTGGGCACTTCACAATTGGACACGGCCATGATCATCTTGGCGCCATCCTTGGTGATGCCCTGTTCCTCGTAGGCCCGTCCCACCATGAAGCCGGTGATGTTCTGCAGGAAAACGATGGGCGTCCGGTTCTGGTTGCAGAGTTCGATGAAGTGCGCGCCCTTGAGCGCGCTGTCATTGAACAGCACGCCGTTGTTGCCCAGGATGCCGACCTTGTAGCCCCAGATGTGTGCGTATCCGCAGATGAGGGTCTTGCCGTAATTGGGCTGGTATTCGTGAAAGCGGGAGCCGTCCACGATACGCGCAATCACCTCACGCACATCGAACTGCGCCTTGATGTCCTTCGGAATGACGCCGTAGAGCTCCTCGGCCGGGTAGTAGGGCGCTTCCGGCGCCTGCCATTCGATCTGCGCCTTGGTTGGGCGCTTGAACTGGCCGACGATGTCGCGCGCGATGGCGATGCCTTCCTCCTCGCTCGACGCCGGATAGTCCGCGGTCCCAGAGATGGAGGTGTGCATGTCGGCGCCACCCAGATCCTCGACGCTGACCTCTTCGCCGGTAGCGGCCTTGACCAGTGGAGGGCCGGCCAGGAAGATCGCGCCGGTGCCGCGCACGATGACGTTGTAATCCGATAGCCCCGGCACGTAGGCCCCGCCGGCGGTGCAATGGCCCAGCACCACCGCGACCTGCTGGATGCCCATTTTCGACAGCATGCACTGATTGCGGAAGATGCGCCCGGCGTAGTACTTGTCGGCGAAGAGCTCGGCCTGCAGCGGCAGGAAGCCACCGGCCGAATCGCAGAGATGCACGACGGGCAGCCGGTTTTCGATGGCGATATCGAGCGCGCGCACGGTCTTCTTCACGGTCAGCGGATACCAGGCACCGCCCTTGACGCTGGCGTCCCCGGCATTGATCACGACCTCTCGGCCGGCGACGATGCCGATGCCGGTCACGCAGGCCGCGCCCGGCACTTCGCCATCGTAGGCCTCGGTGGCGGCAAGGGATGAGAGCTCCAGGAAGGGCGTGCCCGCATCCAGCAGCAGTTCCAGCCGTCGGCGGACAAAATGCTTGCCCTGTTTTTCCAGGCGGTCGAAGTCCCGCTGCGGGCGATCCTCGCGGGCCTGGCGCTGGCGTTCCCGAAAGGCTTCCACCAGGCTACGGTTGTGCGCCGCATTGCTCTGGAAATCCGGGCTGGCGGTATTGATGGCGGAAACGAGACGCCTCATTGGGCTGGCTCCAGGGTCAGCAGCACGCTGTCACGGTCGAAGCTCTGACCGACCGCGTAGTGGACTTCGGCGACTGTCCCGTCGCGCGGCGCCGTCAGCGTGGTTTCCATCTTCATGCTCTCCATGGTCAGCAAGGGCTGGCCGGTGGTGACGGTGTCACCGGCATCGACATCAAGGCGGACGATGCTGCCCGGCATGGGGGCGCGCAACACGTCCTCTTCACTGCCACGCAA
>JALEHA010000116.1 GCA_022763315.1 Algiphilus sp. | reverse complement strand
GGGACCACTTCACATGTCTAAATCTGATAGCGCGCCGATCGCCGGACGTCATGCAGACCGACCAATCATCGCGGCGAGCGCGATGTCAGGCGAAGAGCGCAAGAAGCGGTGCTACGGCCTTCTGCCAGCTGTCACGCGCTTCAAGCCGGCCGATCCAGCCCGCGATTCTGGGGAATTCGTCCAGCGAAATCCCCGCTTGGTCGCGATACATGAATGTGGTCGCCAGATAGAAGTCGGCAAGGCTGAGTGTGCCTGCGATCCAATCCCTATCGTCGAGTCCGGTTTCCAGAACGGCAAGAAACTGATCTGTGGCTTTCCGTTCCGCTTCGACTACAGTCGGATCAGGATCGCCCATGCCGAATTTCTCTTTGAGGAACAGCTCAAAGGACAACTTCTGCATCGTAGGGCCAAGGTGGATGGCTTGCCACCAGGCCCATTGATCGACGAGGGTCCGCGCCTTGAGGCCATCAGGATAGAGCCCCGCCTCGGGCCGGATCCCGGCCAGATAGGCACAGATCGCCCGGGATTCCCAAAGCACGAAATTCCCGTCCTCCAAAACAGGCACCTTTGCATTGGGATTGCGGGCAAGAAATTCCGCCGCGCGGTTGTCCCCGGCACGGATGTCGACCTCGACGATTTCGAGTTCCACGCCCAGTTCGTGCGCCACCGCCCGCACACGCAGCGCATTCGGTGAGAAGTTCGCGTTGTAAAGCCTCATGACATTCACCAGCATTATTGTTCCTGCGGCGCCTGAAGAAGCGCCGCGCGGTTAGCAGCCAGGAAATCGGCCACCGACTGTCCGGGCTTGCCGGTGAGCGATTCGAGATCGCCGTTGGCCACATCGAGATAGCCCCGCGCGATTGCTTCGTCGAAGGAGGCAAAGACCCTCGCCATGAACTCCGGCAGTCCATTTGCGATCATCGCCTGCACCAGATCCTCGGCGGGCAGGGCGACATAGGGGATTTCCTTACCCGCAATTTCGGACAAGATCGCCGCGACCTCGGCCTGGCTAACCGTCTCCGGCCCGGTGATATCGAGGGTCTCCCTTCCCGTAGCTTTCATTAGCGCCGCTGCTGCCGCACGGGCGCAATCCGCCCGCGTCACATACCCGGTCTTGCCATCTGCCGCAGCGGCGAAATGCGTGCCCATGGCGACGCTCTGCTGGCCGCCCATCAACAGAAAGTCGGTGTACATATTGTTGCGCAGGATCGTATGATCCGCCCCACTTTCCGCGATCAGCTTCTCGGTCCCTTCGTGGTCTTGAGCGAATCCGATCGGACTTTGCGCGACTGGGCCTGCGAAGGAGGTATAGACGATGTGGTCGATACCTACCGTCTTGGCCGCAGCAATCGCGTTGGAATGAGCTGCGAGCCGCTTGCCCGGCTCCAGATCGTCGGTCGAGATGACGAGAAGACGCCTGCCGCCCGCGAAGGCTGCTTCAAGAGAAGCCGGGTCGTTGAAATCGCCCTCGCGCGCCTCGACTCTTTTTCCCGCCAGATCGGCAAGCTTGTCGGGGGTGCGCGAAATCGCGATGACCGGACCGGCTCCTTCCTGAACCAGCAGATCGACCACCTGCCGGCCAAGTTGGCCGGACGCGCCGGTCACAATGAAGGGGCCGTTCTGGATGTTGGACATGGTATCTCTCCTGTCTTGGTACTTCTGCAAGCGCGCTTGCGATCAATCGTGGATTTGGATGGGGGCGGGATTTGCCAGCTTGCCGCGCGCGAAACCCCAGCTAGTGGTCAGGATTTTGATCATCACATCGATCTCTGCCTCATCGCGCGGCGCAAAGGCCATGACCGCATTGGCCGGGATATATCCGGTCGACGCCATCGGGTGCGGTTCGCCCCAGCCTTTTGCGATGAGTTCCTCGACCGCCGCCAGCGGCAGCATCATGTGCGACGAACCGTCATAGGCGGGATGCACATGGGCAAATTCCCGCCCGATCATGAAGGCTTCGCGCGGGCCGCAGGCATGTTCCCGCGGCAGGACCAATGCCTCGGCACCGGGGACCGAAATACCCGATCGGCAACGCTCGACGAAGGGCAGGGCGAAGGCCTTCTTCTTGAACAATGCGTGAATCTCGGCCGAAGAGTTCTGCGACACTTGCTCATGCGGGGCGCACTCGGTGGTTTCGGGGCGCGGACCCTGCCGCAAGGGAAGTTCGAAGCACATATCTGGTCCTATCCAAATCTGAACGCGCTTTCGACCGCGCCCAATACGTGATCCTCGAGGGTCTTTTCCCCCCGATCCGCAAGCGCGGCGCCGGCCACGACGTGCAATGGAATTAGATGTTCCTCGCGCGGATTGGCGTCGCGTGCGCCGGGTGCACGATCCCAAGCAGCTAGCATGGCGCAGCGCGCCCCGGGGTCTTCATGGGTCACCGCACCCGTGAGCCATCGGTCAAAGTCGCCGCCGTTCACCGGGCCATCCGGTCCGCCCCTCATCGCCCGCATCATCTTGCCCATGTTGTGATAGGTGTTGCCGGACCCGATGATCAACACACCTTCATCGCGCAAGGGCGCCAACGAGCGACCGGCAGCAAGATGTGCCTCAGCGTCGAGATCGTCGCGCAGGCTCAATTGGACGGTGGGGATGTCGGCCTCAGGAAAAGCCACCTTTAGCGGAACGAACACCCCATGATCGAAGCCACGCGTAGCGTCGGCCCGGGCTTCAAACCCCGCGCCGTTCAATAGCTCGCTTGCACGGGCCGCCAGCGTAGGATTGCCTGGCGCGGGCCAGGTCAGCTGATAAGTATGGGGGGGAAACCCCTGATAGTCGAACAGCAGCGGCGGCGCGGGGTTGGTCTGCACGGTAAACACCCGTTCCTCCCAATGGCCTGAGATCACGAGAAGCGCCTTGGGCTTTGCCGGCAGGCTCGCAGGCAAAGCCTCAAGGAATCTGCGGTGCCTGTCCCAGGTGTCAGGCGGGTTCCAGTCCATGAAGAAGCAAGGGCCGCCTCCATGGGGAACAAACACTGTCGGCTGCCTTTCGGTCATTCTGTCGTCCTTTTGAACCCCAAGTCCGAGGGTGGATGGCCAGCGCCGTGGCAACTCCGCATCGGATTAATTCGTCTCTGTCGGAAACGTCGGCGCATATGCCGACTTTACCGCACGCACGCGATTGGCTGTCATCCACGAGGCGATCAGAAGCACCCAGGTCGCAAGAGCCGGTGGCCAGCCTGGATCGCCCGCGCCCACATGCGCCCCGAACGCCAGCACCAGATGCCAGAACATCGCCGCATAGGCCCAGTCCGCCAGCATCGCCGAAGGGCGCCAGAGAATCACCACCGCGCCGACGATCTTCAATATCGCGAGCGGCCAGATGATGTATGTGGGATAGCCCAACACCTCGCGATACATGCCCGCGACCATGTCGTGGGATGAGATGTAGAAAGTCGCCGCACCCATATAGACCAGCGCCACAAGGCCGGTCGCGATCCAGTAGACATACTTTGCCACGTTGTCACTCATCACCATACTCCCTGTTTGCAAGGGCTTGTTCAGCCGTAGTTTCCGCTTTAAGTATCTTTAGGTGTCTCGCTTCGTTCTTGAAAGTAGGCACTTAAAAGTAACTAGCTTACTTGGACCGCGAGGATTATCCACGATGAAGAGAGTCCAGCCCCCCTCATGCCCGATGGAGGCGCTTTTGCGTGTCATCACAGGCCCTTGGACGATCTATATACTCTGGGTTCTATCCGAGCAGGGACCGCAGCGATTCGGCGCGCTCAAGCGTTTGGTGCCCGGAATTTCCACTCGCGTCCTGACCGAGAGGCTAAGAATGCTGGAACATGCTGGCGTTGTATGGCGCGAGCAGGCCATGACCATACCACCCGCTGTCACATACGGGCTGACTGAGCGCGGCGCGGAACTGCGCGGCGTGCTGGACACGCTTGGCTCGATCGCACGCCGCTGGGAGGCCGAGGGTGCCTTTGTCGGGACCGCAAGCGCGGCGGAATGACGTTGCCCCTCCTGTTCGCGGGATAATCCCGCGCCCGAGAACAACTCAGGCGGGCTCAGACCCGAAGTTCATGACGAATTGAAAACGGCGCTAGACAAAGCCGCGCCAGGCGGCGCTTGGTCGGGTAAATCCGCACAGCTCTATGACTTGCAGCAAAATCAACTATTATTCACTATACCAACTAGACGGTACAGTAAAGTTTGCAACCGCATAATCCCGCGTGGGATAGGGAGAACGAGATGCGCGAGAGAAAAATGGCCGACGTTTTGGTCGGTGCGCGCGAGGTCTTCTTCCGATGCGGCTATGAAGGCGCCAGCGTCGATGCCATCGCCGCCGAAGGAAAAGTGTCAAAAGCGACCATGTATTCGTATTACCCAAGCAAGGAGCAGCTGTTCCTCGGCGTGGTGGAATTCGAATGCGGTCGGCTTGCGGAAGAGATCCTCCGGCCTTTGACGACAGCATCGGAGCCGCGCGCCCAATTAGAAGAGCTCGCTCTGCGCATTGTCGACCTCACCTTGGACGACACCTGCATCCGTCTCCTGCGAACGTGCATTGGCGCTTCCGAGGCGCTGCCCGAGGTGGGTGAGGTGTATTTTCGCGCAGGCCCGAAACCTGCGCGCGAACTTGTCGGTCGGATTCTGGAGCGCCTTACACGCGAAGGCGCGCTTGATGTCGATGACACCCGGCGCGCGTCCGATTACTTCATACACCTTTGCGTTTCGGGGCTACTTATGCCGCGCCTTCTCGCAGTGAAACGAAGAGTCAACCGCGAGAAACATGCAGGCGAAGCGGTCGCTGCATTCCGGCGACTTTACGGTAGCGACCACAGAAACAATTTTTCAGATTGACCTCGCTTGCCAAATACGGGGCAGCGCACTAGATCACCCAATGACTTCACCGACCGGACGGTACAGGATGACTGCGCAACTAAAAAAGCAACCGAAAAACGCATCGCCGAATATTCTCGGCGCTGCGCGGGCGATTGCACTGCGAGAAGGTGCGGGAAAGATCACGATCGACGCCGTCGCTCGTGAATCCGGCCTCAGCAAGGGTGGGGTGTTGTACAACTTCCCCACCAAGAAGGCACTTCTGGCCGGGCTGCTCGACGAAATGCTCGCCGAGCACCGCGAACGCCTGGCGTCCGTCCCGGAAGGGCAGAGTTCCCGCACCCTACGAGGGCATCTGGAAACAGTCCTGCAAGCCGGAAGCACCGATGATGACCTTTCGATGGCTATTCTCGCGGTTTCGGCGGCGGATCCGAATCTTCTGGACCCGCTGAGAAGAGAGCTGTCCCGTGATGTCGAGCGCATCCGTTCGGACGCGCAGGACGACACTGCGGCGATAGTTCTCTTGTTGGCGATCCAGGGTCTTCGTTTCCAGAGGCTCCTTCGCCTCGCAGATGGTGATGCCGATCAGCAAGACGCCGTCATCGACCGATTGAAGGACATGATCGATGAGCTCGAATAGAACCGGATACTTCCGAGGAGGCGCCGCTGGATTGGTCGTCTTCCTGCTCGCCATTGTCCTTCTCGTGCAATTCAGCCCGGACATCGCATCCAAGGTCTTCGCGCAGACTACGGATGAGGTTTCCGGTGCCGATGCGCAAGGAAGCGCCGAGCAAGATTTGGCCCAGCCGGTCACGGTCGAAGTTTCGCGCGCTGAGCTTCGCGACAGCGATAGGGCGCGCAGCCTGGCAGGTCGCGTGGAGCCCGCCCGGACCGTGGATATTGCCTTTCAGGTTTCGGGTCAGCTTTCCGACCTCGCGGTAGATGCTGGGACTCGGGTTGAGAAAGGCGATTTGATCGCTGCGCTCGACCCGGTCGATTTCGAATTGGCCTTGGACCGGGCACAGGCCTCTTTCGACCTCGCAAAATCCGAATACGAGCGTGCGTTGAGTCTGACCGAGAGGGGGGTGGCGACGGACGCCCGTCTCGAAACGAACCGCGCGCAGCAGGTCCAAGCAGAAGTCGCCCTCCGTGAAGCGGAGCGACGCCTGGCTCAAGCCACGATCACCGCGCCCTTCGACGCCATTGTCGCGCGCATCTTTCTGGAGGAGTTTTCGAACGTCACCCCTGCGGCTCCGATTG
>JALEHA010000115.1 GCA_022763315.1 Algiphilus sp. | reverse complement strand
GGAGGTGGCCGCGCGTGAGGTCTACATCATGGGCGCGCAGGCAGTGCGCTCACTGGTTTTCGACCCGTGGCTGCCGGCGCCGATGATCGACGAGGCGGCGCGGCACGCCTATCTGGAAACCGTGAAGCGTTTCGACGATACCGGCAAGGCGCTCTGGGATCGGCGCTTTCAGATCCGCATCGGCATGCCGTACATGACCGAAGAACAACCCACCAGTGGGGTACTCCAATGAGTGTTGCGATTCGCGAGCTGCTGAGCCGCGAGGAGATGGCGGCCTTGACCCGGAAGTCCGACCTGCGCGGTGCCTGGGCCATTCTGCAGGTATGGCTGGTGGTGGGCGCGTGCTTCACGCTTCTGGCCTGGTATCCGAACCCGGTCACCTTTGTACTGGCCGTGGTCGTGCTGGGCGGGCAGCAGCTGGCCTGCGCGGTGCTCACCCACGAAGCTGCGCACACCACCCTGTTCAAGACGCGCTGGATGAATGAGGTGCTGACGGATTGGCTGGTTGCGCGCCCGATCTGGACCGACGTCAAGCGCTATCGCGCGCACCACATGGGCCATCACGCGCACACCGGCACCGACGACGACCCGGACATGAGCCTGGTGCGTCCCTTTCCGGGCAGCCGGGCGTCGCTGCGCCGCAAGCTGTTGCGCGACCTTAGCGGCCGTACGGGAATCCGCCGTGTGATCGGCCTCATCGGCATGGACCTCGGCATTCTCAAGTACACCGTGGCGGCGGAGGTCGAGCGCCTGCCGCAGGACGGCCGCAGCTGGCGGGATTATCTGCGCGACGGCGTGCGCCACATGGGGCCGGTGGTACTCACCAATGCGGTGCTGGCCACGGTGCTTGCGGCCTTCGGCGCCCTCTGGGTGTACAGCGCGTGGGTGGCGGCCTACCTGACCACCTTCAGCCTTTTCGTACGCATTCGCTCCATTGCCGAGCACGCCTGTACCGAAGGCGGCCCGGAGGTGCTGAAGAACACGCGGACGACGCGCGCCAACGGGCTGGCGCGGCTGACCGTGGCGCCTTTCCAGGTGAACTATCACGTGGAGCATCACCTGATGGCCTCGGTGCCGTATTACCGGCTTAAGCAATTGCACCGGATGCTGCGTGATCGCGGTCTGGTGGAGCCTGCACCGGGCTATGGCGCGGTATTGCGGCTGGCCAGCACCGGCTAGGGCATACCGCTTTTGCAGTAGGCCGAAAGCCGCACCCTGGAGCTAGGGTGGTGCGGATAATGATTCGGAGAGAGGCATGCAGATTCGGCTAGGACTGTGGGCGACCCTGTTGTGCGGTTTCGCTGCGCACGCGGGGGTGGATCAGGCCAGCCTCGCCGACACGGCCGATGGCGCGAACTGGGGCGCGTGGGGCCGCACCTTCGACGAGCAGCGCTTCAGTCCGCTGAACCAGATCAACCGCAAGACGGTCGAGCGCCTGGGCCTCGCGTGGAGCCTGGAGCTCAACGACATCTGGAATGTCTCGTCACAGCCGCTGGCCGTGGATGGCGTGATCTATCTCGCCGTGGGCTACAGCGAGGTCTATGCCGTGGATGCGAAGAGCGGCGCGGTGCTCTGGACCTATGACCCACAGGTGGACCCGCAGAAGATGCGCATGGCCTGGGGCATCCGCGGCCTGGCCTTCTGGAAGGGGCGGGTCTATGTCGGCGTTCAGGACGGCCGGCTGATTGCCATCGATGCGGAAACCGGCGAGCCGGACTGGTCCGTGCTCACCACCAAGCCCGGCGATAACCGCTACATCACCGGCGCACCGCGGGTCTTCAACGACATGGTCATCATCGGCCATGGCGGCGCGGATTTCGGCCATGTGCGCGGCTATGTGACGGCCTATGACACCGAAACCGGCGCGCAGCGCTGGCGCTGGTACACCGTGCCCGGTAATCCGGCCGACGGCTTCGAGAACGCCGCCATGGAAATGGCCGCCGACACCTGGACCGGGGAGTGGTGGAAGTTTGGCGGCGGTGGGACGGTCTGGAACTCGATGACCTACGACCCGGAGTTCAACCGCGTCTATATAGGCACCGGCAACGGCTCGCCCTGGAACCACAAACTGCGTTCCCCGGAGGGCGGCGACAATCTCTTCCTATGCTCGGTGGTGGCGCTGGATGCCGATACCGGGGAGTACGTCTGGCATTACCAGACCACGCCCGGCGAAAGCTGGGATTTCAACTCGGCGATGGACATGGTGCTGGCTGATCTCACCATTGACGATCAGCCGCGCAAGGCGCTGCTGCATGCCCCCAAGAACGGCTTCTTCTACGTGCTCGACCGCGAGGACGGCAGCCTGATCTCGGCCGAGAAGCTCGGAAAAGTGACCTGGGCGGAAGGCGTGGATCTGGAAACCGGCCGCCCCATCGAAGTCCGCGGCGCGCGCTACGAGAACGGGGAAGCCCTGATCTGGCCGGGGTCTGGCGGCATCCACAACTGGCATCCGATGGCCTTCAGCCCGCGCAGCGGCCTGACCTATATCCCGACGCGCGAGATGCCCGGCTACTACAACGACGAAGGCCGGGAGTCGCAAAGCTGGGAGCTGACCAGCAACGATCCGATGGGCCTCAAGGGCTTCTACGAGGACATTCCCGCCAACGCCGGTACCAGTGCGCTGGAAGCCTGGGACCCGGTCACGCAGACGCGTGCGTGGTCGGTGGATACGCCCGGGGTGGTCAACGGTGGTGTCATTGCCACCGCCGGTGATCTGGTCTTCCAGGGTCGGGCCGATGGTGGCTTCGTGGCGCACGACGCCGTCTCCGGCGCGGAACTGTGGCGCTACGACATGGGCGTGGGCACGCAGGCCGCACCGATGACCTACAGCGTAGACGGTACCCAGTACGTCGCCATCCTGGCTGGCTGGGGCGGTAGCCAGATGCTGCTGGGCTCGCTCGGGGCGCAGCATGGCTGGGTGGGGCGCATGCACCCGCGTCGCCTGCTGGTCTTTGCGCTGGATGGTGAGGCTTCACTGCCGCCGTCACCGCCGCCATCGCGGCCGGAGCCGATTCGCGAAGACGATTTCGTCGTGGACCGTGAGAAGGCCGAGCAGGGCAAGGCCGTCTTCAGCCGCCTGTGCGTGATCTGTCACGGCACGGCGGCGGTGGCCGGCGGCTATGCGCCGGACCTTCGGGCCTCACCGACTTCGCTGTCCGCTTCGGCCTTTGCCTCCATCGTTCAAGAAGGGGCGCTGCTGGAGCGTGGCATGCCCAATTTCCCGGAGCTCAGTACAGACGAGCTCGAGGCCATGCGCCACTACATCCGTCAGCAGGCGCATTACGAGCCCTCGGTGTGGTCGCAGATCGCTGCGGTGTGGGATTTCCTGGTGCTGTTGGTGAAGATGCAGCTGGCCAAGTGGGGTTGGTAGCCCGACGCTGCGCACGGGTACCCAAAGAAAAGGCGCGTGACCGCTACAGCGGATCGCGCGCCCTCTGCGCGGCCAGGCCGCGCGTCATTCCTCGTACTTGAAAGAGACTTTTACCTTGGCGCGGTAGGCCTGGACCTTGCCGTCCTGCAGCGCCATATCGAGCTCGGAGACCTCCGCCACGCGCAGTCCGCGTAGGTGCTGGGAGGCTTTCTCCACGGCCGCGGAAGCTGCCATCTCCCAGGACTCCGTGCTGCTACCAATCAGTTCGACGACCTTGTAAGTGCTTTCGGCCATTTCGCTTTCTCCTGTTGCATTGGATGAGCGAGAAGCCTGTGCGTAGGCTCCACCCGGTCACCCTCACGCACTGTCGGGGCGTGGGTCAATGGGTGGGCAACGGGGCGATCGGTGTGTGCGCTATTCGTCCGCGGCGGGCGATGGTGCCGTCGCGTCCGCGTGCTCGGCATAGGTGGCCCGCGCGTCGGCTTCGCAGCGGCGCTGCTCGGCTTGCGAGCCCTGTGCGCAATCCTGCAGACGGAGTTGCTGCGTACTGTAATAGGCCTGCTGGTGACTGCACGCGGAAAGCAACAGCACCAAGAGGCAGAGGCTCAGCGGTCGGTATTGGCGGCTTAGGGGCATCACATGCTCCACAGGGCAGGTGGATGCATTATCCCGCAGCCGGCTAGGTGCGTCTCGGACGCACCGGCACTGCACCTGCGGCTCACTCAATGTCCATCGCCCTCAGCAGGCCGGGCAATGCCCATGCGAATCCGTCGCGGTAATACGGCCAGTTGTGGTAGCCGGGGCCATAGAATAAGGTCTCCACCGGGACACCCGCGGCCGTCAGCGTGTTGGCGAAGCTCTGGTTCATCAGCAGCAGAAAGGGCTCGATGGCGTATTCCGGTGCGCCCGCCGGCAGGTTGTCGTGCGGGCCCCCGGGCAGGCCATTGCCGCTAGTGAGAAAGATGCGGGTCCCAAGCAGCTGTTCGACCCGCGTGCCGGGGTCCTGCTGTTGCCAGCGCGCGTAGTTGGTTACCGGGTCACCCCAGATCGCGGGGCCGGGTGTCACGCCGGTGATACCGGCCAGGAAGGCATAGAGCGCGCTGGCGCGATCCAGGTGCAGGAAATCCACCGCACCACTGAAGCCGGCAGCGGCCTTGAAGCGACCGGGATAACTGGCGCTGTAGTGCATTGCGCCATAGCCGCCCATCGACGGGCCGGCGATGGCGCGGGCACCTTCGCCTGCTACCTGGAGATGCTGTTCTACATAAGGCAGCAAGACCTCCATGTGATAGCTCTGCCATTGGAAGCTGCCGTCCTCCCAATCCGAATACCAGCCAGGGGCGCCGCCACCGCCATCCGGCATCACGGCGATCACCGGCAGATCCTTGAGGGTGGCATGCGCCTGACCGCGTTCCGTCCAGCTGCGAAAGTCGCCGGGCGCGTCGTGCAGCAGATAGAGCACGGGCCACGCGCGTCCTGACTGGCCGTAGTCCGCCGGCACAATGATGCGCACGCGGCTATCGGTGATCGATACCGATTCAGGCACCGGAATCGACGCTTCGAAGCATTGCGGCGGAGGACATGCCGCCTCGTCCTCCAGGTAGTAGGCGCCGGGGAAAGGCGGCGTCTGGCCTTTTGCCAAGAGGGTCGTGGAAGACGAGTCGCCACAGCCGGCAAAGGCGATGGTCATCAGCAGCAGCGCGCCGCATGCGAGGGCGTGTTTCACGAAAGGCTCCTTGTCACAGTGCACTTTCCGAACGAAAGGCTGGTCGGTGGGCGCGGGCAAGCGGTGCTGCCTGGGGCGAGGCCATTATGAGCACGCACCGTTGCTGCCCACGGCGACGGTGGTGGCGCGGTCGGTGTTCTGCGCCCCGGTTTTGACGATGACGCGCTTGGCGGCGGCGTCAAAGCGCCAGCCGGGCGTGCCGCTGCCCGACGGGATGGCGGCGTCGTTCAGCCATACATT
>JALEHA010000114.1 GCA_022763315.1 Algiphilus sp. | reverse complement strand
TGGTCCGCCACGGGACGCACGTCCAGGCTGTGCGCATCGACGATCATCCACTCGATCTCGATGCCATAGCCCTCCCACAGGTCGAGATCGTCGCGCTCAGCCACGGTCACTGCCCTCGCCCTGGCCGCTGGCGGCCTTGCGCGTGGCGACCCGGCGCGCGAACTCCGCCATGATGCGGTCGTAGAGGGCTTCGCCGAGGACTTCGTCCTCAATGCCCCCGTCGATGCTGGGGTTGTCGTTCACTTCGATGACCATGAATCGGTTGCCTACCTGCTTGATATCCACGCCGTAGAGGCCGTCGCCGATCACGCGCGCCGCCGCCACGGCGGTGCGCAGCAGGGCTGGCGGCGCCGCCTCGACCGGCAGCGTGTCCGTATTGCCCTCATCCTTCTTGCCTTCCGGCCCGTGGCGCACGATCTGCCAGTGCGCCTCGGCCATGTGATAGCGGCAGACGTAAAGCGGTACGCCGGCGAGGATGCCCACCCGCCAGTCGAAGGCCGTGGGGACGAAGCCCTGGGCCACGATGAGGTCGGAACCGGAGAGCAGGCGCTCCAGCGCGCTCTGCAATTCCTGCCGCGTCTCGGCCTTGACCACGCCGCGGGAGAAGGCGCTGTCGGGCTGCTTCAGCACGCAGGGCAGACCGAGACGGGCTTCAACCTGATCCATGTTGCCGCGATGCACGATCAGCGTGGGCGGGGTGGCGACTCCAGCCCGCGCCAGGCGCTCGGCCAGAAAGACCTTGTTGGTGCATCGCAGGATGGATACCGGATCGTCCATGACCACGAGGCCTTCTGCAGCGGCGCGGCTGGCAAAGCGGTAGGTATGGTGATTGACCCGCGTGGTTTCGCGGATGAAGAGGGCGTCGTAGGCAGGAATCTCGGCGAAGTCGTTGCGGTCGATGCGTTCGATCTGAAAGCCGTTGCGGCGTGCTGCTTTCTCGAAAGCCGCCAGCGCCTGCGCATTGGAGGGCGCGTCGTGTTCCTCCTCTGCCACCAGCATGGCCATGTCGTAGCCACCTTCGCGCTTCGGCGTGGCCGTGCGGCGTCGCTTGCCCAGCCAGGCGCGGGCGGCGTCGCCGAGAAAGGCGCGGTGCGAGGCGGGCACTTCGTCGAGACCCAAAGCGCGCAGGCTGGTCAGCCGCCAGGCCTTGCCGCGCCGGAACTGGGCGCGCAGCAACGGCGAGGGGAACAGGTTGTACAGCGCCCGCGCCAGCCGCTGATGGCGCGCCGCCAGGTTCTGCCCGAAATAGATGGACAGCTCGAAGGTGTCCGAAGCAATCGGGCGCAGGCTGCGTTCGATGGTTTCTTCCAGGTCGTCGCCGGCCAGCCGCGCGAGCGTCGTGGTCTTCAGGTTCTGGATGGTCGCGACATCGGGCAACGGTCGATGGCCGCGCGCCGCTGCCAGCAGCGAGACGTAGTAGCCGCTGCGCTGATAGCGGTAGGAGCGGCACAGGTTGTAGACGCGCAGGCCGGGCGGGTAGCTGCGGTCCCCCGCGGCCAGATAGTCGCGTGCTGCCACCACCGTGACGCCGGGGATCTCGGTGGTCCAGTCGGACAGCATGTCGACGACGAGGATGGTCTTCAGGGTTGGGGCTCCAGGATCAGGAGATTGGCGTCGTGGGTGAGCGCACCCAGGAAAATCGCGCCGATCAGGCGCGACAGCTTGACGGTATAGCGCTGTCCATCGGCGATCGGATTGGCGGCGTAGGGGTCGGCGACCAGCACCTGGCGCTGCTTTGGGGCATAGCCGCAGAGCACCACGAAATGCCCGCTGGGCCAGCCCGCCACGTCATCGTCTTCCGAGGTCTCCGGCCGCTCGCGCATGGCGCGATACAGGTAGGTGGCGGACAGCCCGGTGAGGATGGGTTTGCCGCTGGACAGGATGCGGCCGATCAGGGCGCCGGTGAGGTCCTCGAAGCGCAGGCGCCCGCCCAGCTTCAGGAATTCGCGGTAGCCGGCGGTGGCGGCGGCAATGCGCGGGTCGCCGCGCTTGACCGCGAGCTGGGCATCCAGCTTGGCGGCGATATCCGTCCCCGGCTGCGCGAACCAGCTGGGATCGAAGACCGTCAGGTTGTAGGTATACATGGTGGCGCCATAGCCCCGTTTGAGGGCGTGGTTGGCCAGGAAGACCGCCAGCGTGCCGCCGTCGGGCAGGGTGCGGATCTCCTCCGTGAGCCGCGCGATATCGTGGGCATCCACCTCGGGGCGGGGTGGGTTCGCCGCCGGCAAAGCATCGCCCTCCTCGTAGTAGCGGTAGAGCGCCTTGAGGCAGGTGGGGCCGCAGGTGACGTCGTCCGGTTGCGGCGGGATGTCGAGGGCGAGGCGGGTGTCCACAGGGCGCGTGGGTGAGTGGGAGCGCGATTATGCGCCGCGGTTACGAAAAGCAGAATAGGTTCTTGTCACGATGCGGCGCGCCGTCCAGATCGCCGCCGCGAGCACCCTTCGAGAGCGGGCGACGGCCATCCACTACGGCGCTTTCACATCCGTGCTCACCATCAAGGAAGCCGCGTCGTCGCCTCGGCTACACTGCGCGCATGAGCGAGAGCAAGTCTGGCGACACAACCCATTTCGGCTATCAGGAGGTGCCCGTCGCCGAGAAGGCGCGGCGCGTCGGTGCGGTCTTTTCCTCGGTCGCACGCAACTACGACATCATGAATGACCTGATGTCGATGGGCGTGCACCGCATCTGGAAGCGCTTCACCATCGACCTCGCGGATGTTCGTTCCGGCGAAACCGTGCTCGATCTTGCCGGCGGTACCGGCGACCTGGCGCGTGACTTCGCGGGCAAGGTCGGACCGGATGGCCTGGTGCTGCTGTCGGACATCAATGCCGAGATGCTGCAGGAAGGCCGCCGTCGCCTCGATGACGAAGGCATCGTTCAGCACCTGGATTATGTGCAGGCGAACGCCGAATCCCTGCCCTTCGAGGACGCCAGCCTGGATTGCGTCACCATGGCTTTCGGCCTGCGCAACGTGACCGACAAGGACGCTGCGCTGCGCTCCATCTATCGCTGCCTCAAACCCGGTGGACGCCTGCTGGTACTGGAGTTCTCCAAGCCGCTGAATCCCGCCTTTTCGCGGGTCTATGACGCCTATTCCTTCAGCGTGCTGCCCTTGCTTGGACGGGTGGTGGCGCGGGATGAGGGCTCCTATCGCTACCTGGCGGAATCGATCCGCAAGCATCCGGATCAGTCCACGCTGAAGGGCATGATGGAGGCCGCGGGCTTTGCGCGCACGCAGGTCTACAACCTCACCGGCGGCGTGGTCGCCGTCCATCGCGGCTACCGCTTGTGAGTACACCGGCTGCCTTGTGCGGGGCCATTGAGGTCGCGCTGAATCGCTATATCGCGCTCGACGAAAACGCCCTCGATGCGCTCAAGCAGTTGCATGGACGCACTCTGGCCGTACATGTGGAGCCGCCGGACTGGTGGATCGTCTTCGACTTCATCGGCGAGCGGGTGCGCGTGGCCGCGGAAGTCGAGGCCCGCCCCGACGCTACGGTACAGGGCGCGCCGGGGGTCTTCGCCGCCCTGTTCCGGGAGCAGTTGAGCCGTGGCAACGCCCTGCCGCGTGGACTGCGCGTAGAAGGGGATCCGGAGCTGTTGCAACGCTTTCAGGCGCTGTTGCTGCAGGTGGGCTTCGACCTGGCGGAGATTCTCGAGCCCTACCTTGGGGACATCGCTGCGCAGCGCGTCGCCGACGCCGCCGGTGGTCTGTTCCAGTGGGCGCGCCAAGCCTTCGACAGCGTCACGCGCCAGACGGTCGACTATCTGCAGTATGAGACCGAGGATCTGGCCGACCGCCACAGCGTGGAGCAGTTCATCAGCGAGGTCGACGCCCTGCGTGACCGTGCCGCCCGTGTCACCGCCCGGGTCGAGCGCCTGGAACGCCGCCGCGGCGGCGAACCGCGACGGGGGCGCGCATGAATCTGCCTCGGCTGTGGCACATCCTGCGCGTGGTACGGCGCTACCGGCTGCGCGAACTGCTGCGCGGCAATATCCGTGACAACGCCCAGGACAAGGGAGAACGACTGCGGCTGGCGCTGGAGGCACTGGGGCCGGTCTTCGTCAAGTTCGGGCAGGCGCTGTCGACGCGGCCGGATCTGCTGCCGCCCGAGATCGCCATCGAACTGGCCAAGCTCCAGGACCGCGTGCCGCCCTTCGATTCAGCCACCGCCCGCACCGCCATCGAGCAGGCGCTTGGCCAACCCATTGACGCGCTCTACGCCGAATTCGAAAGCGAGCCGCTCGCCTCGGCCTCGGTGGCACAGGTGCACGCTGCCCGTTTGCGCGAGGCCGACGGCAGCCCGGGGATGCCGGTCATCGTCAAGATTCTGCGCCCCGGCATGCGCGAGGCCATCGCCCGCGATGTCGGGTTGATGTACACCCTGGCGCGCTGGGTACAACGCCTGCATCCGGAGGGCGCGCGGCTGCGTCCGGTCGCGGTGGTCGAGGAATTCGAAAGCATCCTCTTCGACGAGCTCGACATGATGCGTGAAGGCGCCAACTGCGCCCAGTTGCGTCGCAACTGGTTGGGCTCCGAACTGATCTATCACCCGCAGGTGATCTGGGAGGCCACCCGTCCGGAAGTGCTCACCCAGGAGCGCGTCTTCGGCACCTCAATCCGCGATCTGGACACCCTGCGCGCCAAGGGTGTGGACTTCAAGGTGCTGTCCGAACGGGGTGTGGAGATCTTTTTCAAGCAGGTGTTCCGCGACAACTTCTTCCATGCCGACATGCACCCCGGCAACATCATCGTGGATACCTCCGACCCGGCATCGCCGAGCTATCTGGCGATCGATTTCGGCATCGTCGGGTGCCTGACGCCGGAGGATCAGCGCTATCTCGCCGAGAACTTCCTCGCCTTCTTCAATCAGGATTACCGGCGCGTCGCGGAGCTGCACGTCAATAGCGGCTGGATTCCGCCAGATACCCGGGTGGAGGATTTTGAATCGGCCATCCGTACCGTCTGCGAACCCATCTTCGGCAAGCCGATCAAGGACATCTCCTTCGGCTTCTTCCTGCTCCGCCTGTTCCAGATCGCCCGCCGCTTCCGCTACGAGGTGCAGCCACAACTGGTGCTGCTGCAGAAGACGTTGCTTCAGGTCGAAGGCCTGGGGCGCCAGCTCGACCCGGATCTGGACCTCTGGAAGACGGCCAAGCCGATCATGGAAGACTGGATGCGTGATCGCCTGTCGCCGGCCAAGCTCTCGTCCGCGCTGCGGGCACAGTTGCCGCTGGTCATCGAAGCCTTGCCGCGGCTTGCCGAGCAATCCCTGCTGCGCGCCGAGCGGGCGGACGAAATCGGCACCTCTGCGCGCCTCGCGCAGCTGGAGCGCCAGCTCGCCGAAGGGCAGCGGCGCACGCGGCGCACCGTGGTGGCCGCGACCTTCACCCTGCTCACAGTGGCGCTGGGTTGGATGCTGTCACAGGATGTCGCCCTGCCCGGCGGCAGTGGCGCCGTCTGGCTCAGTGCAGGGCTGGCAGCGTGGAGCTGGTGGCGCGCGCGCTAAGCGCGTCGGGTTGCTGCAGCAGACGGGAAGGCGGCACCAGCGCAATGCCCTTTGCCGCGAGGCGGGGTAGCTCGCGTTCCAGTAATTCCAAGCTTTCCGGGTAGGGGTGCACGATGGCGATGGCACTGCCCTGACGGCGGACGGTGCGCAGCAGGCGCTGCCACCCGGCCGATACGGCATCGGCTCCGCGCTCATGATCAACGAACACATCGCGCTTGCCGGCGGCGATGCCGTGGGCCAACGCGCCGTCGAAGGCGCGCGATGCGGCCGTGGTGCGGCTGTCCAGGAAGTACAGCCCCTGCTGCGCGCGCAGTGCCGTCATGAAGGCGTTGACCGACGCGGTGTCCGCGGTAAAGCGGCTGCCCTGATGGTTGTTGATGCCACTGGCGTGTGGGAGTTCGGTCACGGCTTGGCGCAGCCTGCGGGCGATCAATGCCGTGTCGCTGCCCGTGCGCAGCGCCTGCGGATGCGCGCGCGCTTGGGCCTGAGGCTCCATCGGCATGTGCACCAGAATTTCGTGGCCCTGTGCCGCGGCGCGTGCCGACTGCGCAGCGGCATGGCGGGACCCGGGGAGAAAAGCCAGGGCAACGGCATCGTCCAGTTGCAGCGCGCGCTCGCCGGCGCTGTACTGCTCGCCCAGGTCGTCGAGGATCACCGCCACGCGCAGCCCGTGCGCGGAGGCCGTGGTGGCAGTGAAGGCCACGAGCGCGCCCAGGGCGAACCCATGGAGTCGGCGCGCTCGCTTGCCGCGCACCGACGGACGCTCAGTCTCGGCCGCGATTGGCGACGATCAGGCCGCGCAGCACCACGATGGCTTCATACAGGGCGAAGTCTTCCTTGGCGATATCGCCCAGCTTCTGCGGTTTGCGCTTGCTGTCGTCTTCCTCCGTGGCGTCCTTGCCTTCGGCGCGTTCGACCGCCTTGCGCTGCTCCTCGCTGTTGGCGTCCTCCTGACCGTTGGACAGGCGGTTGCCAAGGTCGGCCTCACGCATCGAGAGGCCGGTCTCGACGCGTTCCAGCTTGTAGGACTGCAGCTCGATATCCGGCGTGATGCCTTCCGCCTGGATGCTGCGCCCATCCGGCGTGTAGTAACGCGCGGTGGTGAGCTTGACGGCGCCATCATTGGACAAGGGCAGGATGGTCTGCACCGAGCCCTTGCCGAAGGTCTTGCTGCCAACGACGACGGCGCGGTGGTGGTCCTGCAGCGCGCCCGCGACGATTTCCGAGGCCGAGGCCGAGCCGCCGTTGACCAGCACCACGATGGGCATGCCGGCCACCAGATCACCCTTTTGGGCATTGAAATCGCGTTCCTGGCCTTCTTTGCGGCCGCGGATGGAAACCACCTTGCCGCCGTCGAGGAAGGCATCCGAGACTTCCACCGCCGCGTTCAGTACGCCGCCCGGGTTGTTGCGGAGGTCGATGACAATGCCGCGCAGTCCATCGCCCAAGTCCGCGCGGATCGAGGCGATTTCTTCGCGGAGGTTGTCGCTGGTGTTGTTGGTGAAGGTACTGATGCGGATGTAGCCAATATCCTCATCCAGAATGCGGGTGCGCACGCTGGACACCTTGATGATGTCGCGGGTGATGCTGATGATGACCGGCTGCGCCTCGCCTTCGCGCGCGATGGTCAGTTCGATGTCGGTACCCGGCTCGCCGCGCATCTTGCGCACGGCTTCGGTCAGGGTCATGCCCTTGACCGTGGTGTCGTCGATTTTGACGATCAGGTCGCCTGCCTCGACGCCGGCACGCTCTGCCGGGGTGTCGTCGATAGGCGCGACCACGCGCACCAGACCATCCTGCATCTGCACTTCGATGCCGAGCCCGCCGAACTGCCCCTGCGTGGAGGCGGTGATGTCCTTGAACTCCTGCGCATCCAGGTAAGCCGAATGCGGGTCGAGGCCGCTGAGCATGCCGCGGATCGCGTTCTCCAGCAGCTGGCTGTCGGTGACATCCTCGACGTAGCCATCCTGTACGCGTGACAGAATCTCGACGAAGGTCTGCAGATCTTCGACCGGGAGGCCGGCCGCCTCGATGTTGGCGGTCTCCTCGTTCCCGCGCTCGGCGAGTACGCCGTGCGTCAGAGCGATGGACAGGCCGAAGACCGTACCGAATGCGATGGCTGCGACGGTGCGCAGCGAGTGCGTTGATGCCATGGGACTCGTCGGGGAATCGTAATTATCGAGTGGGTCGAGCCTAGCACAGCCCGTGCCCGCGATCGCCGCGCAGCGGACAGAGGGTGGATGGCATTTGCGCGGGGTGTCAGCCGCGTGCGCGCAGCCAGGCGATAGGGTCCACCGGATCCGCGCCTTTGCGCAGTTCCAGGTAGATGCCGCTGCGATCCTGACCGCCGGAATCCCCCGCCGTTACGAGCACCGTGCCGGTGTCCACCCATTCGCCCACGGTGCGCAGGCTGCGTTGGGCGTGCCCGTACAGGCTATAGAAGCCGCCCTGGTGTTCGATGATCACGACCAGCCCGTAGCGGTGCATCCAACCTGCCCAGGCGACGCGTCCTGGGGCGATGGCGCGCGCCGGCGCCCCAGCTTCGGCCCCCACCCAGATCCCCTTCCAGGGCATGCCGCTCGGTCGCCGTGATCCGAAGGCCGCAAGCACCGGTCCCTGAAGAGGCCAGGGCAGTTGTCCGCGTAGCGTGGCGAGTGGTGTCGCCTTGCCGGCGTCTGCGGGAATATCCGCGAGTGCATCGCGCAGGCCCTGTACCAGACGCTCCAGGGCTTCACGGTCGGCACGCGCCTCAGCCAGCGCGGAGCGGTCTTCTGCCATGCGCTGCTTCAGTGCGTCCAGGGTGGCGGCGCGCTGTGCCCGCCGCCGTTTCTGGGCTTCAAGCAGCGCGCGCTGTTCGTTTTCTGCGGCCTGAAGGCGTTGCCGGGTCTCAGCCAGGCGCGTCAGCGCGGCTTCGTGCTCGGCCTGCAGCGCGCGGGTGCGGGCGATGTCTTCGATGGTAGCCGCACCGATCCGCTCGAAGTACGCCTGCATGCGGCTCAGCCGTTCGGGGCCGTCCTGCTGCAACAGCAGTTTGAGCTGCGGCTGCCGGCCCAGCTGCCAGGCTGTGCGCAGCTGTTGGGCGAGGGCGTTCTGGCGATGGCGCAGTTCGCTCTCGGCTTCGCGCACCGCACGGGAGGCGCGGCGCCGCCGGGCCTGCAGTTCTTCCAGCTCCTGGCGCGTGCTGGCCAGCTTGTCGGCCGCAGCCGAGGCGGCGCGTTCGACATCGGCCAGGGCTTCGCGCAGCGCGCCGTGTTGCTGGGATTGTTCCGTCAGCTGCTCGTCCAACGCCTGGATACGCGCCTGCACCTCCCGCAACTCCTTCTGGCGCTGCGCATAGTCGTCCGCTGCCAACGGCTGGGTCAGCGCCCACAGGGCGACCAGCAGAACGGGGCGAAGCGACGTCGGGCGCGGGGGCATGCGGGTGCGGCAGTCAGAAGGTGGGGCCAAGAGGTGCGATAATGCCATCCTGCGCCGGCATCGCCGCCGCTTTCCGACCTCTTGTGATCGCTCCCCATGGATGAGTTTCTTTCCTTCGTCGCGCGCAATCCTGTGCTATTCACCGCTTTTGGGGTGGTGACCGTGTTGCTGATTGCCAACGAACTGCACGGCATTCTGCGTGGTGGCAAGCGGCTGACGCCGTCGGAGGCGGTGCGCCTCTCGAACGACCGCGATGCCCAGTTCATTGATGTGCGTTCCCCGGCGGATTTCAAACGCGGTCATGTCATCGGCGCGGTCAATGTGCCCTCCGCGAAGCTCGATGAACATAAGAAGGTGCTCGACAAAGTGAAGAACAAGCCGGTCATCGTCTATTGCGCGCTTGGCGGCACGGCGCCCGCGGTGGTGGAAAAGCTGCGTCAGCGCGGGTTTGAAGAAGCCTATGCCATGCGTGGCGGTATCAACGCCTGGCAAGGTGCCGGCCTACCCATCCGTACTCCTTCGTCATGAGCATTGCCGTCTACAGCACCCGTGTCTGCCCCTACTGCGTGATGGCCAAGCGCCTTCTGGACAGCAAGGGCGTGACCTACCAGGACCTGCGTATCGACGAGAATGCGCAGGCGCGGGACGAGATGCGCCGCCGGGCGCCGGCTGCGCGCACCGTCCCACAGATTTTCATCGGGGAGCGGCACGTCGGTGGTTTTGATGAGCTGGCCGCGCTGGAACGCGCCGGCGAATTGGACGCCTTGCTGCTGCCTTACCGTCATCCGGAGAACGACCGTGGCTGAAGAACAGAAACAACGCCAGCTGAGCCTGCAGAAGATCTTTCTCAAGGACGCCTCGCTGGAGATTCCCAAGGCCCCCGCCATTTTTCAGCGCCCCTGGAATCCGACGGTCGACGTCAACCTCGCCACCTCCACGCACGCGCTGGAGCAGACGGGCTACTTCCAGGTTGCGCTGCGCATTACCGTGACCGCCAAGCTGGAAGAGGACGTCGCGCTGATCATCGAGATCGAGCAGGCCGGGCTCTTCCTGCTGGAAGGCTTCGGCGACCAGGAAATCGCCTCGGTGCTGAATACCCACTGCCCGCAGGTGCTGTTCCCCTACGCGCGTGAGGCCGTGTCCAATCTGGCCGAGCGCGGCGGCTTCCAGCAGTTGCTGCTGCAGCCAGTCAACTTCGAAGCGCTGTATCGGCAGCATCTTGAGCGTCAACAGCAGCAGAGCGCCGGCAACGAGGCAACCACCGCCACGGTTCAGTAGAAGTGGCCGCGCAACAGGCCATGACCGTACTCGGCGCGGGCTCGTTTGGTACCGCGCTGGCGGTGCATCTGGCCCAGCATCTCCCAGACGTCCGCCTTTGGGGGCGCGATGCGGAGGCGCTGCGCGCCATGGAGGCGGCGCGTGAGAACAGCGAGTACCTGCCCGGCTGTCACTTCCCCAAGGCGCTGCATGCGGAGCCGGACTTCCTTGCCGCGCTGGATACCGACGGTCCGGTGCTGATTGCGGTGCCCAGCCATGCGCTGGCCGCCATACTGACGCAGATCGCCCCGCACTTGGGGGCACAGCGCGGCCTGGTGCTGGCCTGCAAGGGTCTGGAACCGGAGACCGGTCGTCTGCCGCACGAGGTGGTGCATGCGGTGCTGGGCGAAGCGCATCCACTGGCGGTGCTGTCCGGCCCCACCTTCGCGCGGGAGCTGGGTCTCGGCCTGCCTACGGCGGTGGCCATCGCTTCGACCGACGAAGCCTTCGCCGAGCAGGTCGTGAACGCCTTCCACTACGGCGCCTTCCGCGCCTACTGGAATGACGACGTGGTCGGCGTGGAGGTCGGCGGTGCGGTCAAGAACGTGATTGCCATCGCCACCGGCCTGACCGATGGTCTCGGCCTGGGCGCGAATACGCGGACCGCGGTCATCACCCGTGGGCTGGCCGAAATCATGCGCCTGTCCGAAGCGCTGGGCGGCAAGCGCGACACCCTGATGGGCCTCGCCGGCATGGGCGATCTGGTGCTTACCTGTACCGACGATCAGTCCCGCAATCGCCGCATGGGCAAGGCCTTGGCCGCCGGCAAGTCCCTGGACGCGGCGCAGAAGGAGATTCGGCAGGTGGTGGAAGGCGTACGCGTGGCGCCGGAAGTGCTGCGACTGGCCGAGCGCTTGGGCGTCGATATGCCCATCACCACCCAGATCGTCGCCATCCTGCGCGGCGACACCACGCCGCACGACGCGCTACGCACGCTGGTCACGCGGCCGCCACGGGCGGAGCAGGAGTAGCGCGACCGAGGGGGCGGCGCCATGCACCCCTCCGCGGCAGCTTCCCTGTCTGGCCGTCCTGCTTGAGGCCTGGGGAGAGGTCGCGCGGATTGCCATCACGTTTCGCACCAGTGCGCATCAAAGCCTCGCTGTCGCCAGGCTTCGTAGACCGCGATGGCGACGGCGTTGGACAGATTCAGGCTGCGTACGCCCTCGCGCATCGGGATGCGTAGGCAGGCGTCGGCGACGTTGCGCTGCGCCGGGGTGAGACCGCGGGTTTCCGGTCCGAAGACGAGCACATCGCCATCGGCGAATTGCCAGTCGGTATGCCGGCCTGTTCCGTGGGCAGAGTAGGCCACCCAGCGCGTGCCCTGCGGGAGGGCGGCGCGCAGTGTGGCGAAGTCGCGGTGCACGTGCATGCGGGTGTATTCGTGGTAGTCGAGACCGGCACGCCGCAGCAGGCGGTCCTCCAGCGAAAAGCCCAACGGTTCGACCAGGTGCAGCTGGGCGCCGGTATTGGCGCACAGACGGATGATGTTGCCGGTATTGCCGGGGATTTCGGGTTCGATGAGGGCGACATGGAGGCCGCGTGGTGTGGTCATGGCGGGGCACCCGGCGGCTGTGCGCCGCAGTTCCAGCACAGGCCCATGCTCCCGGCGACGGTTTCGCCGCAGTGTTGGCAGCGCCATTCCGGACGCTGGGCACGGTTCTCGTATTCCGTGATGAGCTCGCGTGCGCGCTGGATCTCCTGCTTCCAGCGCACCGCGACACGCGGAAACAGATTGACGGGCAGGTCGCCGCGGCCGCCCCAGGCGTGCTCGTCCAGGCAAATCGCCGAAAGGCCCGCCTCGCGCAGGTAATCCCGCACGATGGCGGCTTCCATGGGGTCGGCGGCCTCGTAGATGGTGTGCATGGACGCGTTAGCCATCCACCGCGTCGCCGTCGCGGTTCAGGAAGCGCAGGGTGTCGTCGAACAGCGCGCGCAGCGGCGCCTCGATCTTGGCGCGATCGCCCACGAACAGCCAGGTCATGGCCTGCGGCTCAATCAGCCGACGCGCCGCCTCGATGGTCGCTTCCGGCGTGGTGGCATTCACCTGCGGCACGTAGTGCTGGTAGTAGTCGTCCGGCAGATTGAGGCGCAGCAGGTGGGCGATGCTGCCGGTAACCTGGGTCAGCGTCTGATTGTTGCCGGGTAGCGTCAGGGTCAGACTGCGCGCGGCGCGGTCCAACTCCTCCTCGGTGGGAGGCTTGTTGCCACGAATGCCGGAAAGCTCGTCGAGGATGACCGCGGCCGCCTCGGCGGTGCGGTCGGTCTGGATGGCGCCGTAGACGTAGAAAGGCCGCGGCCCCAGCGCGTCGCTCAGGGCGGAACCCACTCCGTAGGACCAGCCGCGTTTGACGCGCAGCTCCTGGTTCAGACGCGCGGTGAAGGTGCCGCCCAGCACCTCGTTGAGCAGTTCGAAGGCGATGTCGTCGCGGTCGCCCGTCGGCGGCGCGGTGCGC
>JALEHA010000113.1 GCA_022763315.1 Algiphilus sp. | reverse complement strand
GGACCTTTCCGCATCCAGGGTCTGTTCATGAAGCGGCAGGAGGAAGTCGCGCGCGACTTCGGCAAGCTGGTCGCGGCGCAGGTGCTGACGCCCGCCAACATCATCGAAGCCATTCTCAAAGGCCCCTATTCCGACAAGGTCTTCACCACCATCGGCCGGCACGTGCAGCGCACCATCGACGAGCAGACCAGTGTGGCCAAGCCCTTCGTCACCTTCACCGTGGGTACGCAGGCCTATCGTCAGATGAAGGCCAGTGCGGTCACCCAGATCATCGACGCACTACCCGACGCGCTGCATCACATCGAGCACTACGCCAACGACGCGCTGGATCTCGAGAACACGCTGTCGACGCGCCTGGCGGGCCTGCCGCCACGCGACTTCGAAGGCATGCTACGCCCTGCTTTCGAGCAGGACGAATGGATTCTGATCGCGGTCGGCGCCGCGCTGGGCATGATGGTCGGCATCTTCCAGCTGGTCGTGCTTTTCGGCGACGAAATGGGCATCTGGGAAGGCGAAGAGGGCGCTGCCGCAGCGGCGCAGTCCGCTGTGCAGTGGTTGAGCGCAAGCGGCCTGGGCTGATTTCCCCGTGCTTTCCAAACACACCGGGGCAACGGGGCGCGCAGCATGAGCACTGGAACCGGCGCCCTGCTTTTCATCGCCTCCATGCTGTGCTTCGCCATCGGCTTCGGTGTCGCCTGGGTGCGCGCCCGTCGTCGGGTGCAGGCGCGCATTCACGACCGATTGCGCCAGGAAATGGAGCAACGCATGGCAGAGGAGGTGCTGCGCCGCCTGCGCGAGGACAGCCGCTTGCACGACGACATTGAGGAGACGCTGCGTGCGCAGGGCTACGTGGCCGACCAGGAGCAGGGAGACGCATCGCCCTCCGATGCTGCAGACGCGGGAGCGGCCCAAAGCGCGGGCGCATCACAAGGCGGCCGGCGCGAATAGCGGCCGCGCACAGCCGCCAGCGACTCGCTGAACGCCGTCACTGCGCTGTCTCCCTAGTCGCGCTCCAGGGTGTAGAGCAGGTCGCCGCCGCTTTCGACGCCGGTTTCGGTCTGCAGCGCAAAGCCGCGGCCGAGGTCATAGCGCAGCCTGAAGATCTGGCCCGGCTGGAACAGACTCACCCCGTAGCTGACATAGAGTCGCGAGCCGATGTACTTGCCCACGGTGAACTGCGCCTGGGAACTGTCCTCACCATCGCCGCTGCCGATCGAAATTTCATCGAAGCCAACCCGGTTGCCGATGCGCTGCGCCAGCCAGTCGCCGCCAGACAGCCCCAGCGCGAGCGCCGCTCCCGCCAGTGCCGAGCTTTCCTCGCTGCCTTCGCCAATCTCGGTCGGGGGGCGCGCGAGCACCAGCCAGCTCAACTGCGCATTCTGTTCCATGGGTGGCTCGGAGAAGAGCTGGAACTGGGGTTGTTCGATGGTGCCCCGCACGCGCACGCCGACCAGCACGTCGGGGTCCGGAGTGCGCACCGCCTCGAAGTCGAGGCCGGGGCTGGTGACCGGCCCGCCGGCGAAGACGATGCGACCGCGGCGGATACTCAGCTTTTGGCCATAGGCCTCGTATTCCCCGTCCTCCAGGGTAAGGGCGCCGCGTCCGCGGGTGACCTTGCCGGGGGCTTCGATGACGGTGATCGAGCCCTCAAGCCGTGTATCCAGGCCGAAGCCGGTGAGGGAGACCGCATCGCCCAGCGCCACGGTGACCTCGGCGTTCACCGGCAGCCCCTGCCCAACGACCTGGTCGTTATCTTCGATGAACACCTGATCCGCACTGGGGGTCACCCCACCGCTGCTCGAAAACTTCTCCGGCTCAATGATCGCGCGCGGGATGTCGACCCGGCCTGTGATGTTGAGGGTCTTCTCCAGGCGTACGGTGAGGTCCGGCGAGATCCAGGCCTGTGCCTCCGGTAGGTTGGCCGCCTGGAAATCTTTGCCCTGGATGCGCAATTCCGCGCGCAGCGGATCTGCCTGCAGTTCCGCGGTGCCATCGCCCTTGATGGTGCCGCCGCCCGAGGCCGCGCTGAAGGCGAGTTCGAGGCGCTGATCGTCGCGTGTGCGGACGGTCGCGCTGATGTCCTCTAGCGTGAGTCCGGGCGTGAAAAGGGCCAGGGTGCCGTTGTCCAGGCGCGCTTCCAGTTGCCAGTCGGGGTCGCTGACCGTGCCATCGAGCAGCACCCGCGCATTGAGGCTCCCCGAGGCCTCGGTGACCTCCGGGGTGAACAGTGGCAGGAAGTCCAGCGAAGGCAACGCAAGGTTGAGCTGCCCCCCGAGGCTGCCTTCGGCTTGCGGCTCAAGGCGGACTTCGCCGTTGAGGGCGCCTGCCGCCAGCGGCAGCCCGATGCGCGCAACCAGTGCGCCGTCGTCGCCGATTCCGGTCTCGATCGCCCCGGGACCGAAGCGCAGCGGCGCCTGCTCGGGTGCGCGCACCTCGCCCTGCTCCAGGGCGAAGCGGCTATCGGCGCGTGTCAGCGCGCCATCCTTCATCGCGAGTTCGGCGTCGCCGCGCACACCGCCCTCCAATTCCATCCCGGGGGGAAGGAAGGGGCGCAATGTGGCCAGTCGGAAGGCTTCGAGCGCCAGCGTCGCACGCAGGTCGCCGGAATCCCAGTTGGCATCAAGGCAGAGCGCGCCGGTGTCCGCACTTTCCAGGCAGAGGCCATCCACCGCCGCCTGTTCGGCGGAAGCGCGCAGCGGTACGCGGTCGCGCAGCGTCCAGGCTGCCAGACCGATGCCGCTCGGATCCAGGCGCAGCGTATCGAGGCGACCGCTCCACCGAAGCCGCTCTTGATCCAGCGCCCCGCTTAGTTGGGTCTCGGCCTGCCATTGCGGCGTCCGCGCATCCACGCGGAGCGTGTGGTCGTCGATGCGCCCCTTTAGTGCCAGTGTCGCCTCGGACAGCAACAGGGCGTCGCCGCGCGTGTTGTAGATGCCTTCGGCACCGATGTCGGCGCGCATGGGGCCGTTCAGCGTGACGTCGGCGTCGACGCGCGCTTCGGAGACCCGGGTGCCCGCCGCTTGCAGCTCGTGTACCTCGCCCTTGAGCTGCAGGCGCAGCGCATCCATTGGCCCCTTCAGTGACAGGCCAAGGCCGGCCTCGCCGCTGATCCCCGGGGCCAGCTCGCTGAGATTGGCGCTCTGCAAGGTGGCGTTGAAATCGAAAGGCGGTGTCACGGTGCCGGATCCTTCGAGCCGGGACCGGCCCGACTGCGCCCGAAGCGTCTTCAGGCGGAGGCGTGTTCCTTGCGCCCGACCATCGACCGCGAGCTGCAACGCGTGGCCGCGCAGGCGGCTGTCCTCCAGACGCAGTTGGAATGCAACATCCGGCGCACCGTCCGGCATCGCGAACCGCGCGGTTGCCCGGCCGCTGAGCGCCCCGGGGAAATCGGGCGCCAGCGCCTTCGGGTCGATACCCGCCATCTGCAACTGCGCTTCGCCGGAAAGGGCGGGCTGCCATTGCGCACGACCGCTACCGCTGATTCGGCCATTGAGTGCATCCAGCGCAAGCGAGCGGATGGTGGCAGCCTCCAGGCCGCCTTCCGCGTCCAGTTGGAGCGACAGCGGCAGCATGTCGGGGAGCGTGTCTGTTGCGCTGTCGGAATCGGGCGATGCGAGCCGCACGCTGGCGTCGGCGGCGATGCGGGCCTGCCAGGCATCAGGTTGCCCGCTCGCCTGCAGGCTGCCCTGAGCGCTCCGCCAGACGGGCGCCTCCAGGCTGAGTGGGTCGCGCAGTCCATTCCATTGCAGTGCAGCCTCGAAGCCTTGCTCGCCGCGCCACGCCGCGTCGATGGTGATCGAGCCGCTGGGGTGGAGGGTCAGTTGGCCTTGCGCCGTTGGTTGCGTGAGGGATCCGTCAATCTGCAGCCGCCCTTCCGGGCTGGTGAGCAGGCGGTCCTTCGGGGCTGCGCCTGCCGGCCAATGCAGATCCTCCCAATCCAACGCCGCGCGCAGCGGCGCATCCGATCCGAGCGGAATGCGGCCGTCCAGGCGCAGCGTGCCGGCCCCGGTCAGTTGCAGATCCTCGATCTCAATGGCGCCTTTCGGCAGGAGCAGGCCGGCCTGCATCTGATAGCGCCCGAAATCCGGCAGTTCCACGCTGAGCGCTTCGATCTGCACGCGACGCCCCGCCGCCCAGGCTGATAGCGTCAAGGCGTCCAGGCCAGGCAGGGTTTCGCCCGCCTGTTCAACCTGCACATCGCGCACGCTCAGTTCGGCCAGCACCACCCGGAAGGGGATGAGGACATCCAGCGGCTCAGACGCCGCACTTTCGGTCGGCGTCGCCTCGGTCTGCTGTAGCGCCACGCGGACCGTCTCGACGCCGATCTGCTTGATGTACAGCGTGCCGCCCGGAATCCAGCCCGGCACCCAGGCCAGGCGCAGTGTGTCGATGCTCACCTTCGCCGCCGGAGTCGCAATGCGCAAGCCGCGCAGCGACATGCTGCCGAGCAGGCGGCCTTCAACACCTTCCACCGAGAATTGCTCGCCAGCGAGGGTATCGGCCAGATCCAATGCCGCGCGCAGGCCAGTGGTCGTCAGTCCGAGCCAGCCGACCAGGAAAACGAGCAACACTAGGGTGACGGTGAGAAGCTGGGCGCCGAGGCGAAGCAGCCGTTGCAGCGCGTTGAGCATGCGTGTCATGAAGCGTCTCACAACGAAATCCCGATGCCGATGTGCAGCCGGACCAAGCGGTCCTTGTCGAGCGGGTGCGCAAGATCGACGCGTACGGCGCCCACGGGGGAGCGGTAGCGCAGACCGAGGCCAACACCGCGCGACACCTCAGGGAAGGCGGTGTTGCCTGCACCACCGGCGTCCAGAAAGGCGGCGGCGCCCCAGTTGCCCCAGATCAATCGGTCCACTTCAACCGACATGGTGGTCAGGTATTCGCCACCAATGACGTTGCCTTCGTCATCGAACTCGCCCAGCGAGCGGAAGGCGTAGCCCCGTACGCTGCGGTCGCCGCCGGCATAGAAGCGTTCCGACAGCGGGAGCCGATCGAAGCTGTCGACGAAGCTGGCGCCGTATTCGAAGCGACCAAGCAGTCGGCTCTTGGCATCCAGTGGCAGGATGCCGCGCAGCGCCACGCGGCTCTGCGCGAAGGTGGTCGAGGACAACGCCGGTTCGGCCGCGCCGTGGGTGTCGAGGAAGACGCTCCAGCCGTTGCGCGGAAAGACCTCGTTATCGAACTCCTTGCGTTCGAAGGACACGCCCGGCACCAGCAGATTGGTGGTGCGGCGCAGATCACCCACGGAGAAGCGCTCGGTCGAATATTCGAGGTAGGTCCGTCGCTTCCAGTCACCGGGCTGGCGCGCCAGGGAGGCGCCGATGATGTAGCTCTCGGAGTCGCCATCCTCGAACTCCTCGCGCTCGTAGCGCGTGCTGAAGCTCAGGCTTTCACCCGGGATGCTGCCGAGCGGGATGTTGTACGAGCCGCCTACATCGGCGCCGCGTTGCGAGACACGGATATCCGATTCGATGGAATGCCCCCGCCGGTTGATGTGACGGAAGTCGCTTTCCAGCGACACGCGCGCGCCGGTGTCGGTGCCGAATCCGATGCCGGCGGCATAGCGTTGCGAGGGCAGATAGCGCGGCTCGATGCGGATCGGCATGCGCGCTTCCTCGGCCTCGTCCCGCTCCGGGCTGACGTCGACCCGGCTGAAGTAGCCCAGCTCCATCAACTGAAACTGCGTGTCGAGCAAGGCGTCGGGCGAGAAGGGATCACCACTGGCGATCGGGAGATAGCGACGAATGACCGCGTCGTCCAGTTCATCCTGATCGATGCGGATCTCGCCCACTTCGTAGCGCGGCCCAGTACTCAGCACCAGCACGATGTCGGCGTAGCGGTCATCGCGGTGCACGCGAATCTGCGCGGTTTCATAGCCGACGTCAAAATAGCCGCGCGCGAAGGCGATCTGGATCAGCCGCTCCTTGGCCTGACGGTAATCGCTGTGCAGCAGCGGCTGATCGGCGCGTAGCGGCAGCTTCTCCAGTGCGCCCTGCAGCTCGGGATCGTCTTCGCCCCCACCCAGAACCTCGATGTTGACGCGGCGAATGCGGGTGCGCGGGCCGGGCTCGATGCGGTACTCCGCCGTGGCCGCCTCCTCGTCGAGATCAAGCGTGCTGCGCACGACGGGCGCGTAGTATCCGAAGGGCTGAAGCGCTTGTTCAATGTCCTCCTTGGCGCGCTTGTGCAGGCGCTGCAGGACATGGGGGCGCGACTCGCCCTGCCGAGCGGCCTGGCGGATGGTGAGCAGCGATTCGACGTTGGCGCGCAATTCGCCGTCGACGCCCTCCACACGGACTTCGATATCGAAGGCGAGCGCGCCCGGCGCCACGCCGAGCGCGCACAGTCCCCAGAGGCTCAGCCGGAGGCCGCGCAGCAGATACACGACAAGCGCAGAGCGCTAGAGGAACTCCTTCGGGTCCGGCAGTTCCTGGTGCGGAGCCTCCATCTCGCCGATATCGATCTGGTGCGGGAAGCCTTCCAGCGGCCCCAGCATCCGCTGGTCGCGTGCGATGACCGGTCCGTTCTGGGCGTACAGCGTCATCAGTTCGGCGATGGCGGTCAGTGACGACAGATGGGTGCGCTCCCAACCATGCGAGGAATCCGCGCCGAAGCCGATCAAGGCATGGCGGATGTCGTAGCCGGCGCGCAGTGCGGCGGCCGAATCCGAGAAGTAATACGGGAACACATCGCGTTGGTGGTCGATGTTGTGCTCCTCGCACAAGTGCAGCAGCTTGCGCGTCAAGTGGTAGTCAAAAGGCCCGGACGAATCGGCGATGGCCAGCGTGACGCCGCGCTCGCGCGAGTTCTGACCGGTACCGGGAATGGCGATATCGATGCCGATCATCTCGCTGATGCGCTCATCGAGGATGGCAGAGGCGCCGAAGCCCACTTCCTCGGTCACGGTGAACATCGGGTGGAAATAGACCGGCAGCGCGATACCGCTCTCGACAATGGATTTGCATGCCGCGAGCAGCGCCGCGACACCGGCCTTGTCATCCAGATGCCGCGAGGAAATGTAGCCGCTGGAGGTGATCTCTGGTTGTGGGTCGATGGCGACAAAATCGCCGACGTTTACACCCAATCGGCGCAGATCCTCGTCGGTATCCGCAAATTCGTCGATGCGCAGTTCGACTTGCTCCCAATTCACCGGCTGGTCGTCGACCTGGGTGTTGAAGGCGTGTCCGGAGGCCATCAGCGGCAGGATCGTGCCGCGATAGGCGTGATCATCGGTGAACAGCGTCACCCGCGCACCTTCCGCAAAGCGGCTTGACCAGGTGCCGATGGGCAGCAGGCTCAAGCGGCCGTTGGGCTTGATGTGACGCACATTCGCGCCGAGCGTATCGACGTGGGCCACGACCGCGCAGGCGGGGCGGTCGGTTTCGCCCTTGATGGTGGCGCGAATGGCGCCGCGACGGGTCAATTCAAAGGGGACGCCGATTTCGGAAAGCTTGCCGCAGACGTAGTGCACCACCTCGTCGGTGAAGCCCACCGGGCTCGGGATGGCGAGCAGTTCAAGCAGCGTCTGGCGGATGTAGTGGTCGTCGATTGGTAGTTTTTTCATGTCGCCCATTGTGACGGTGCTCACGCGACCGCGCTGCGGGGAAAGAGAAAATCAATGAAACGTTGTGCGGTCGGTTGCGGCTCGTGATTGGCGAGCCCCGGTCGCTCGTTGGCTTCAATGATCACGTAGTCGGGTTGGGACGCCGCGGGCACCAGGAAGTCGAGCCCGGTCACCGGGATCTCCAGTGCTCTGGCGGCGTTCACTGCTGCGTGCACCAGGGTGGGGTGCAGTAGATGCGTGACATCCTGCAGCGTTCCGCCGGTGTGCAGATTGGCGGTCTTGCGCACAGCCAGTGTCTCCCCTTGTTCGAGTACGTCGTCCAGGCTGTGACCGGCCATCCGTACGCAACGTTCCGTTTCCTTGTCGAGCGGAATATGGGCTTCGCCGTCCGTCGCCGCTTCGCGCCGCCGCGACAGTTTCTCCACCAGCGTGCGGATCGGGGTGAAGCCGTCGCCGGTGATCACGGGCGGACGGCGGACCGCAGCGGCCACCACCTTGTAGCCGATGACGATGATGCGCAGGTCGTCGCCCGGACAGCACTGCTCGATGAGGACTTGTTCATCGTGCTTGCGCGCCGTGCGGATGGCCGAGCGCAGCGCGCGGCCGTCACGCACATCCACCGAGATGCCGGCTCCCTGTTCGCCGTCGGCCGGTTTGACGACCACCGATTGGTGCAAGCGAAGAAATTCGAGGTCGCCGTCGGAATCGTCGGCCACGCGCTGCGCCGGCACGTTCAGGCCCGCGCGCTCGAGGATGCGGCGCGTGACCCGCTTGTCGGCGCAGCGCGACATCGCCACCGCCGAGGTCAGGGCCGAGAGCGATTCGCGGCAGGTGATGGAGCGACCGCCGAGGGTCAGCTTGAAGTAGCCATACTCGGCGTCGAGGATCTCCACCCGGATGCCGCGGCGGCGTGCCTCGTTGGTGATGATGGCGGCGTAGACATTGAGTCCCGCGTCGTCATCGGGCG
>JALEHA010000112.1 GCA_022763315.1 Algiphilus sp. | reverse complement strand
CCGTTAGCAGCGGCGCGGCCGTTGCCCGCGTGCAGGGCCGCCGGTGCCGCCGGAAGAGCCTGGTGCGCGCTCACACCAGCGCGTAGCCCAGCGAGGCGAGGATGCCGACACCAAGGGCCCATTTACCGGATTTGTAGAGACGGCGATTGCGCCGCTTGAGGCCCTTCATGAAGGCCTTGTAGCGAACCACCGGCTGCGTCATGCGGTTCCCCAGGCCGGTGATGCTGGGGTCGACATTGTCGACATAGAACAGGCTGTTGAAGAAGCGGCCGAACAGGTAATAGGCCTTTTGCACGATGCGCGACTTGAGCGGACGGTCGATGTCGGTCATCAGAATGATGCGCGGGACTTCCGCATCGTTATAGGCCGAGTGCAGATAGGTCTCGTCGAAGACGATGCTGTCGCCATCCTTCCAGTGATAGGGCCTGCCGTCGACCATCAGACCGCAGTTTTCGGAATTCGGTGTCGACAGTCCAAGGGAGTAGCGCAGCGTGAAAGCGAAGGGGTCGTGATGCTGATTGAGCCGCTTGCCCGGCATCAGCATGGCGAACAGCGCCAGATTCATGCCCGGTACCTGCTCGATGAGGGCGCGGGTCTTGGGCGCCAGCGCCCAGGCGGAGGGGATGTCGTTGTCGTAGATCTTGAGATAGAAGCTCTTCCAGCGGTTGTCGCGGTAGAAGCTGCTGCCCGGCAGATCATCCTTGGTGGCGATGTGCCCCTGACCGTAGAGCGCCAGTGCCTCGTCGCGGATCGTCTCCCAGTTGTCCTCCAGCAGCTTCAGCTGCGGGAACTGCTCCGCGCCCATGCGCGGCCCGTTGGGCACTCTCGACAGCGCGTACGCCGGGAGATTGAAGGGCACCATGAAGGTGGAAAAATCCGAAAGCTGACGCGCCCAAGGAAAATGCGCTTGGCCACGGAACCGAATGAAGGCGATGGAAGCGGCGTAGAGCAGTACCGCGCAATACAGGAAGGCCATAGTGTCCTCACACGCGGTCGCGCGACGCGATGCGCGCTCCACGAAGTCGTCTGGCGACGCGGCCGATTCACCCCTTGGGCCGCGTCTTTCTGCACCGTAGTGTCCCATATTGGGGCGAATAGGCGCGAATGTGCCCGCGATAGCGCGATCTCAAGGATGCAGCGCCAACGCCTGTGCCTGCGCGTTCCAGTCGGGCGCGTTGGCGATGGCGTCGAGTACCGCGGCGACGTCGTCCACCACCGTGAAGATGCGCAGATGGGTCTCGCGCATGAAGGCTTCGTCGACACTGCGCTGCAGCTGCGCCAGCAGTGGGTCGTAGTAGCCGCACTGGTTCACGATGACGATGGGTTGCAGATAGAGGCCAAGACGCTTGAGGGTGATCGCCTCGAGCAGCTCCTCGAAGGTGCCGCAGCCGCCCGGCAGGGCCACCGCCGCATCTGAGCCCTGCAGCAGCAGCGCCTTGCGTTCGGCCATGTCGCGCGTCCAGGAAAAGCGCTCCACCTTGGGGTGCGCCCACTCCAGCGCCTGCATGAAGTCGGGCATGATGCCCTCGATATCGCCCCCGGCCGCCGCTGCGCCATCGGCAAGACGCCCCATCGAGCCGGTCGCACCCCCACCGAACACCACGCTATGCCCCGCCGAGGCCAGCAGATGGCCCAGCGCAAAGGCCGCCTCACCGTATTCGGCGGGCGCCTGGGAACTGGAGGCGCAATACACGCAGATTCTCATCGGATGCTTGCTAGGTGAGGGACCAGCTGTGGCGGCGACGATACCGCATCGCCACCGCGACCAGGGTGAGGCCCAGCCAACCCCAAGGAGAAAAGCTGCCACCGCCGGATGCGCCGACCGCATCATTCGACGACGGCGTCGGTGACGCCTGCCCATCGCCACTGCCGGCATCGTCTGTGTCAGGGGGGTCGGCGGATTCGTCCACCGGCTCCGGGTCGGCAGGCGGCTCCGGCACCGGGTCCGGCAACGCCTCCGCGCGTGCGGAATAGCGGAGTCGGTAGTTGCCTGTGGCCGTGTTCTGAAAACCCGTCACCGTGAGCCGGTACGCGCCTGCTGGCAGTTGCTGTTCGATGACGAAATTGGGGTCTGTGCTGTCACTCTCGGCGTGGTCGTCGCCTTCGGCAAGCACGACGCCGTCGAGGTTGCGCACACGCCCTACGGTATCGGTATCCCCCTCGGTGGCGAAGAAGACGGTAGCCGTGGACGCCAGCGTGAAGCCGAAGACATCGGCATCCCCCGCCACATTGATGGCAGCATCGAAGCCGCGCTCGGCATCGGTCAGACTGAGCGGCGTGGCCGTCTGTGCGCTGCCGCCGTGCTGATCGGTCCCGGGATCGCCGGTCACTTCGATGGTGACGAGAGCGCTGTCGCTGGCGCCCATGCTATCGGCGATGGTGTAACGCACACTTTCCTGCTGGCGGCGGCTGGGCTGCAGCGCGGCCATGTCGCCACCCGGCGCGTAGCGCAGTGCGCCATCCGCTTCGATGCGCAGCGTCGAGCCCTGGGCGGTGACCAAGGCGGCGCCGACCGCTGCCGCATCGCCGTTGATGGCCACGACCTGCACCGTGTCGCCGTCGGGGTCGCTGTCAGCCGCCGACGCGATGCCGGTCAGCACGTTGCCGGTGCCGATGTCGCTGGAGAACAGGCGCACAAGGTCGTCGCGCGCAAGCGGCGGCTGATTCAGCGCCTCGGTGACCGTCACCTCGAAGCCGGTGCGCGCCGTGAAGATGCCGTCGCTGACCACGACAGTGATGCCTGCGCGGCCCGGCGTTGCGCCGGCCGTGATCTCGATGCTGCGGTTGGCCCCGCTGCCGCCAAGCACGATCCCACTGTCAGGCACCACCGCCGGGTTGTCCGAAAAAGCCCGCAGGCTGAGGTTGTCGGCTGGTGTCGCGCGCGCGTTGTCCGTAACCGTGAAGGCGATCGCGCCGGTGGAGCGGCCCGTCTCCGTACTTCGATCTGCGATGGCAGAGATCTCCGGCGGTGTGTCCGGGGCGTGCTGGTCCGGGCAGCCGACGCCGGGCTCGAGTCTCCAGCCGATATCGCGCAGCAGACAGCTGGTCAGGTCGACGCCGGTGTGGACACGGATATCGGCGGTGGAGAAGGGCTCCATCAGCAGGCTCGGCTGGGCCTGCGTGTCCCAATGCGCCAGCGAGGAACCCGGCTCTGCCGGGTTGGGGGTATAGATCAACGGCCGGCCGGCGCCGTCAGTGCCGTT
>JALEHA010000111.1 GCA_022763315.1 Algiphilus sp. | reverse complement strand
GCGCGCTAAGTCGGGCATCCAGTCCCACCAAGTCGATGCCGACAGTCCAATGCTCGGCGGGGTAAAGGGGGAATTCGTGAACGAAGAGTCCCAGGTGAGGGGTGGCTCCGCGGTCCGGGGCGTACCCCCGCGCCACACCCCCACGCAGCACCATGAATTTGACGATGGCAGCGCGCGGTAGTGTCATCGCGCGCAGCCCTTCCAACGCCTGCTCCAGCTGATCCGCCCTGACATCGATCGCTATCGCTTGCGCATCCTGGCGCAGGCGTTGCAGTTGCTGCTCGCGCGCATCGATTCGGCCGTCCCACCAGAGCATGGTGCGGAAAACACCGTCGCCATAATGCAACCCGCGCGCCTGCGCCGGTACCGTCTCGGTGGCGACACCATCCCACCAGCAGCCGATCAAATTCATGCGCCCAGTGCGCGCAGCAGGCCCTGCGCCTTGGCGCGGGTTTCCGCGAGCTCCGCCTCGGGGTCCGAATCCGCGACAATGCCAGCGCCAGCACGGAAGCGGATCTCGCGGTCGCGCACCCGCAGGGTCCGGATCAGGATGTTGCTGTCCATGCGCCCATTGCGCGACACGTAACCCAGCGAACCGGTGTAGCTCCCTCGCCCCTCGCCTTCCAGCTCCGCGATGATTTCCATGACACGGAACTTCGGGCACCCAGTAATGGTGCCGCCAGGGAAACCGGCGCGTAACACATCGGAGTAGGAATGACGGTCATCCAGATCGCCGGCGATATTGGAGACCAGATGATGCACGCTCGCGTACTGCTCCTGCGTCAGCATCTCCTCGACCTGCACGGTACCGGGCACACAGATCCGCCCCAGATCGTTGCGCTCCAGATCGATGAGCATGACGTGCTCGGCGCGCTCCTTGAGACTGCTGTCCAGTTCTGCCCGTAGGGCCGCATCTTCACCGACGTCACGGCCACGGCGACGCGTGCCGGCGATGGGTCGGGTATCGACCCGCCCATCGCGCACGCGCAGCAGCCGCTCCGGTGAGGCGCTGACCAGATGCTCGTCGCCGTGCTTCAGCAAGGCAGAAAAAGGCGCGGGATTCCGGCGATGCATGGCTTCATGCAGCATGGGCGGAGGCACTGCCTTGTCGAGCTCGATGGCCCACCCGCGCGAGAGGTTGACCTGGAAGCAGTCACCCCCATGGAGATAATCAAGCACGGCACGGACATTGTGGAGATAGCGCTCGGCCGCTTCCTCTTCCCGGTGCCGGATCACGCATTCCATGGGCTCAACCAGCGGTTGCGGCTGCTCTGCGGCCCGCGCCAGCGCTCGCGCTGTCGCCTCATCGGGTGCGACGCACCAAGCCTCATCGCGTTCATGGTCGATGATGATGGCCTGATCGACCTTCCAGACCACGATGTCGGGCAGGCCTTCGGGCCGGGGTGGCAGAACCAGCCGTGGCTCGAACTGCCCCACCGCCTCGTAACCGAGGTGAAAGACGTAGCCACCAATGAAGGGCAAGGCATCGCTCTCGGGGGCGGCAGCCCGAGGGACGTCCAGCGCGGTCAACAGTGCTTCGGCCGGAGCCTGTCGTGCGTCGCAGGCGCCGATGCATTGCCCCTCCACGAACAGGATGTCGTAGCGCCCGGTACGGGGTGCGTAAGCCCCGCTGCGCATCAGGCAGAAATAGCGCTCGGGCTCCGCGGCGTGCAGCGCAAGCAGGTCGGGAATCCGCGACAGACGACGTTGCACGCCACCCTCGACACGGCGCGCCTGCGCCGCCTCTGCCTCAGGCAAAGCGCTTGAATACGATCGTCGCGTTCGTTCCGCCGAAACCGAAGGAATTGGACAACGCGTATTCGACCTGCTGCTCGCGCGCCTCGTTGGGCACGTAGTCGAGATCGCAGCCTTCACCCGCCTCGTGGAAATTGATGGTCGGCGGGAGCACGCCGTCGTGCAGGGCAAGCGCGGTGAAGATGGCTTCTATACCACCTGCCGCACCCAGAAGATGGCCAGTCATCGATTTGGTCGAACTGACTGCAACCGATTGCGCATGATCACCAAAAGCGCCGTGCACGGCTGCGGTCTCCGCGATGTCGCCTGCATGCGTGGAGGTGCCATGGGCGTTGATGTAGCCGATCTCACTCGGGTCCACGCCCGCATCCTTGAGGGCATTCTGCATCGCGCGCTGTGCGCCCTCGCCCGTTTCCGGCGGAAGCGTGATGTGATAGGCATCCGACGACATGCCGAGCCCGCACAATTCAGCATAAATGGTGGCCCGGCGCGCTTGCGCGTCTTCCAGTCGTTCGATCACCAGAACGCCGGCACCGTCGCCGAGCACGAAGCCGTCACGATCCTTGTCCCAGGGGCGCGATGCCTCGGTCGGGGCGTCGTTGCGCGTCGACAGGGCCCGCGCCTGGCAGAAGCCGGCGAGCCCTGCCGGGCTGGAACCGCATTCGGCGCCGCCGACGATGAAGGCATCGGCATCACCCGCCTGGATCAGCCGCAGGCCGAGGCCGATGGCGTGCGCACCGGTGGTACACGCGGACACCGCGGCCAGGCTGGGGCCAACAATGCCGAGATCGATGGAGATGTGCCCGGTCACCATATTGATGATGCTGCTGGGGACGAAGAAGGGCGACATGCGCCGCGGGCCCTTCTCCCGCAGCACCGCGCATTCCTTCTCGATGGTGCCGATGCCGCCGATGCCCGAGCCAACACAGACGCCGATGCGATCCCGGTTGCTGTCGTCGATGGTCAGTCCGGCATCCTTGACCGCCTGCTTGGCGGCGGCCACACCGTAATGAATGAAGGGGTCCGTCTTGCGGACCTCCTTCGGGGCCATCCATTCGTCCGCCTTGAAATCATCAGCGACCAGGCCCGCAAACTGCGTCGTGTAGGCGGAGACATCGTATTTGTCGATGTTCCGAATCCCGCTCCTGCCGGAACGCACTGCTTCCCACGCCGTGTCGACACTGTTGCCGACCGGAGAAACAATGCCCATCCCGGTAATGACGACGCGCGTCTTGGACATGCCTGATCTACCTGCGGTGAAAGGATGGCCGGAGGCCAAAAGCCATCAAGAAGCCTGGTTGGCGTTGCTCTTGATGTAGTTGATCACGTCCTGGAAGGTCACGATCTTTTCCGCTTCCTCGTCAGGAATGTCGATCTCGAATTCCTCTTCCAGCGCCATCACCAACTCGACGGTATCGAGTGAATCCGCGCCAAGGTCCTCAACGAAGGACGCGTCGGGGGTAATCTGATCTTCGCTGACCGAGAGCTGTTCAGCGATGATTTTCTTGACCTTCTCTTCCAGGTTGCTCATGAGCCACTCCTAATGGATTAATCGATGCGGTACGCGTTGGAAGCTGCCTACCGCGAGCTCCCGCCTCGGTCGCCGTACTGGCAGCGAACCGCGGTGAATTGTAGAAGATTGCGACGACCGGTATCTATACGCGCGAATGCCCGCAGCATCGGGCTTATGCCATGTGCATGCCACCATTCACATGCAGGGTTTCGCCATTGATGTAACTGGCGTCCGGCCCCGCCAGAAAAGCCACGGCAGCCGCAATGTCTTCGACCGAACCCAAGCGCGCCGCGGGAATCTGTTCAAGTAGCGCTTCGCGCTGTGCGGCTTCCAGCGCCTGCGTCATGTCGGTTTCAATGAAGCCAGGGGCCACTACATTGACGGTGATGCCGCGATTACCGACCTCGCGTCCTAGGGACTTGCTCATGCCGACCAGCCCCGCCTTCGAGGCACAGTAATTGGCCTGCCCCGGATTGCCGGCAGCGCCCACTACCGACCCGACCGAGATGATGCGTCCGCTGCGCGCCTTCATCATGCCGCGCAACACCGTGCGCGCACAGACGAACGCGGCTTTCAAATTGGTATCGATGACCGCGTCCCAGTCGTCGTCCTTCATCCGCATGGCCAGGCCGTCGCGGGTGATGCCTGCGTTATTCACTAGGATGTCGACGGCTGACAAGGAGGACACCAGCGCCTTGACCGCTTCGCCGTCGCAGACATCGAGGATGCGCCCTTCGCCCCGCTCCCCCAGTGCCGCGCTGATGCCGTCGGCCCCCTTCTGAGAGGTACTAGTGCCGATGACGTAGGCCCCGTCCTGGGCCAGCCGCTGGCAGATGGCTGCGCCGATGCCACGACTGCCGCCCGTCACGAGAGCCGTTTTTCCGCTCAGTGGTTGACTCATGTCCTCCGCACTCCCTATTGCTCAGCCAAGGCGGCGGCCAGGGTGTCCAGGCCATTGTCACCGCCGAGTGCCACGTTCTTTACACCGCGCATGCCGCGCTTAGCGAGGCCGCAGAGTACCTTACCCGGACCGCACTCCACGAGCAGCGTCACTCCCTGCGCCTGCAAGGCCGACTGCGTCTGCGTCCAGCGCACCGGCTCGCAAAGCTGGCGTCGCAAGGCTTCACGCACGCTCGCGCTGTCGCTGCGCGGGGCAGCATCCACATTGTGCAACACAGGGATACGCGGATCGCTGAGCGTCACGGCTTGCAACTCGGGCGTCAACGCGTCGGCAGCCGCCTCGAGGAGCACACAGTGCGAGGGCACTGACATGGCCAGGCGCGCGATCTTGCGTGCGCCTGCTTTCGGGCCTTCCGCTTCCAGCCAATCCAGGGCATCGACGCGGCCCGCCACGACGACCTGTCCAGGGGCGTTGTAATTCACCGGATACAACCCGCCTTCCGGGCGTTGCGCGCACAGGGCCTCCACAGCACTGTCGTCCATGCCGAGCACGGCCGCCATCCCGGAGCCTTCGGGCGCATGCATCTGCATATACCGCCCGCGCGCCTCGACCAGACGCAGGGCGTCGGCAAAACCCAAGGCACCGCTTACCACCAATGCGCTGTATTCGCCGAGCGAGTGTCCTGCCAGCACAGAGGGTGCAAGCGCCGTTTGCTCGACCGCCAGCCGCCAAAGGGCGATCGAAGCGGCCAGGATGGCGGGTTGGGTGTACTGGGTCTGATTCAGCTGCGCTTCTGGCCCCTTGGCGATGAGTGCCGCCATGTCCCAGCCCAATGCCTGCGATGCCTCTTCCAGCGTCTGGTGCACGATACCTTGATCGAAGCCCTCGAGCATGCCCACCGATTGCGATCCCTGCCCCGGGAAGACTACCGCCGTTGTCACACTGCCTCCTTCTGTCATGAACTGCGCGGGCGGCGCCTAGTGCCCGCGCCGCGTCGACAGCCCTTGTCGCTTGAAATAGTCCAACAGCAGAACCACGGCTGCGGCCATGGCGCCTGCCAGATGCGCGTCGGTTGCCACTGCGGCACCAATGCGCTCAGCGTCGGACAACGGAGCACCCGACGCCTGCTCCCAAAGAATCTTGACAACAAGATACAACAGGCACAAAGCCGCAATGCCCTCGCGTCGCGCGACCTGCGGCACGAGACCCAGTACGAAGAGCCCATGCAACACGCCCGAGAAGCCCGCATAGCGGGTCATTTCCGGCTGAGCCACAAGCAGCCAGAGACTCACGCTTCCCCCCAGAAAGGCAAGCACCCCTGCCCATTGCCAGAGGGACCATCGCCGCGGGCAAAGCAGCACCCAGACCAGCAGACCCAAAGCATTCAGGCCATAGTGATAGGGCGTCCAATGCACCAGGTGCGCGCTCCACAACCGCCACCACTGTGCCTGTTCCGTCATCGCTGGGCGGTGGTACGTCAGATCATCGAAAAGCCAGGGGCTCAGCATCTGCAGCCCGCCCATCAGCACGACCAGGGCGAAGGCGACGCCCCATTCTGGCGCAGTACGCGCCGCACCTTTTGCTATCCTCTGGGTCCAACTCGCAACCTTCATATCGGAGCCTTCCCGGTGCAGCACCCGACCTCTCGCCGGTTTTCCGCGCGCAGCCGCGGTTTTACCCTGATTGAAATCATGGTGGTTGTGGTCATCCTGGGCATTCTTGCCGCAGTGGTGGTGCCGCGCATCATGGACCGCCCCGACGACGCGCGCATCGCAAAGGCGCGGCAGGACGTGCGCGCCCTGCAGAGTGCGCTGGAGTTGTACCGACTGGACAACTACCAGTATCCCAGTTCCCAGCAGGGTCTGGAGGCCTTGGTCTCCGAGCCCAGCGGCGATCCGCCAGCACGTAACTGGAAGCCGGGCGGCTACATCAATTCTCTTCCGACGGATCCCTGGGGCAACCCCTATCAGTACGTCAATCCCGGCGAATACGGCGACTATGACGTCTACAGCTTTGGAGCCGATGGCCGCGATGGCGGCGAAGGCATCAATGCGGATATCGGCAACTGGAACATCGAGTAAGCCCGCCGCCCTCTTCCGTGTTGCTGCGTCCACGCACGCTCGGCTTCACGCTGCTTGAGCTTCTGGTCGTTCTGCTCATCATCGGCGTGATGACGAGCTTCGCGGTGCTGTCCATCGGCAACCGCACCCTTTCCGACCGGCTCGACAACGAGGCATCGCGCCTGGCGCAGCTTTTTGTTCTGGCGCAGGACGAGGCCCTGTTCAAGCGCCAGGAAATCGGCTTTTTCACCGATGAGGAGCGCTACGGCTTCCTCATCCCGAACGGCAGCGGCGGTTGGCAACCCCTCACCCAAAGTGGCCCACTGCGCGTGCGCCCCTTCAGCGAACCATTCCGCGGCGTGCTTTTCGTCGAGGGCCAGCCGGTGGCACCGCCGGATCCCGACGATCTCGAACCCGCCGTACTCATCCTGTCGAGCGGCGATATGACGCCCTTTCGCCTCGAAATCGATGCGCCTTCCGATCCGAACCTGAATGAAGCCATCGTGCGCGGCGACGCGCTGGGGCGCGTCCAGCGCGGCCCGGCCAGCGACCGGGACAACTGAGAATGGCGCCGCAGGCACAACGCGGATTTACGCTGATTGAGGTCATGGCAGCCGTTCTCATCCTGGCCATGGCACTGGGCGCCATCATCGCCGGTTTCGCACACCAGGCTGATTTGTCCTCCGATCTACGTGATCGCACCCTGGCCATGCTGGTCGCGCGCAACGAGCTGGCTGAGATCACGCTCGATCCCGCCTTTCCCGACACTGGGGAACGCGATGGCGAAGCGGAGTTCGCCGACAACGAGTGGGAATGGGAGGCAACCATCAACGAGACGCAGGATCCAGCCCTGCGACGCGTGGAGATCAGCGTGCGGCGGCGGGATGACGATCGCGAACTCGCCACCTTGACCGGCTTCATTGCCAATACGGGGCGACAGCGATGAATCGCCTCCCACGCCAGAATGGCTTCACCCTGCTCGAACTGGTGGTGGTGCTGGCGGTCTTTTCCATCGTCGCCGTGATGGCCTATGGCGGGCTGAACAATGTGCTGCGCACACGCGTCGCCATCGAAGACAATTTAGACCGGGTGCGCCAACTGCAACGCAGCTATCTCCGCTTGCGACAGGATTTTCTACAGATTCAGCCGCGCACTATTCGCGACGAATTCGGCGACCCGCGCTCCGCGGTGCGCGGCCAGCCGGAAGAAGGCGTGTATCTCGTCAGCGGCGGCTGGCGCAATCCGGCGGGTCACCCGCGCAGCAATATGCAGCGCGTCCGCTGGCATCTGCAGGACGACGCTTTAGTGCGTAGTCACTTCCGGCATCTGGACCGGGCGCCCAACAGCCAACCCGAAACACTGGTCGTCCTCGACAATGTCACACAGCTGACAGTGCGCTACCTGGCGCGCGACCGCGAGTGGTACGCGCAGTGGCCGCAGGCACTGGGCAACAGTCCCGATCTGGAAGCCAGCGCCGAAGCACCACTTGCCATTGAAGTCACGCTGATGACTGACGCCTGGGGTGAGTTGCGTTTCGTGTTTCCAACGGGAACAACGGATGCCTCGGGCACTACGACGCAACGTCGGCCTACCAGTGGGCTCACTGCAGGACCAGGCGGCCCAGGTGCCACACAATGAGGCGGCAATTTCGACACCGAAAGCGGAATGAAGCAGGCGTAGCACTCATCACTGCTTTATTAGTCGTCTCTCTCGCCAGCATCGCTGCCGTCGCGGTCGCCTCTGCGGGCTTCCAGGCGCTGTCTCGCACGCAGCTGCTGCTGGATAGCGAACGTGCCTGGTGGTATGCACAGGGCATGGAAGCCTGGGCTGTCTCCATCCTGGAACGTGAAGGCGCACAGACCGAAACCGACCACCTCGGCGAGGTCTGGGCGCGACAGGTGCCCCCTTTGCCGGTTGAAGGCGGCGCCTTGCAGGGGCGCATTGAGGACGCCCAGGGCCGCTTCAACCTGAACAACCTCGCCGTCGATAATGAAGAGCAGCGCAACCGCTATATCGAGCAGTTTGCCCGGCTACTGCGCTGTGTCGAGGCCGGCGACGACTTCAATGCGCGCGATCTCGCCAACGCAATCATCGATTGGGTTGACGTTGACGAGGAACAACGTTTCCCAGGGGGCGGTGAAGATCTGCTCTATCTCGGCAAGGTTCCGCCCTACCGCACCGGTGGCCAGCTGTTCAGCGCCGCCAGCGAACTGGCGCTGATCAACGGCGTCGACGATGACCTGTTCCGGGCGCTGAGCCCGCATATCGTTGCCCTGCCCCAGATCACCGCCATCAACCTCAATACCGCGCAACCCGCGGTCCTCTGTGCGCTGTCGGAAAACGCCGACTATCGCGCACGCATCGGGGACTTCGTCGAAGCACGTGCCGATCTTCCTTTGGACAGCGTGACTGCGGCCTTCCAGGAAGGCGGCCTGGTGCCGGCGGGCACCTCGGAAATTCAGCAACAGGACCTGACCGTCAGCAGCCGCTTTTTTCTGACCGAGGCCGAGGCCTTCATTGGCAATGGAAGCGCGCTTCTTTATAGTCTCGTCTTCCGCCCGGACCAGGGCGTTCCCACTGTGCTGCGTCGCAGCACTGCAAGACCCTAAATCGCCTTGCGCCAAACCCTATACATCCATCTCCGGGACGCCGACTCGGAAGCCCCGCTCGCCTTTCGCGTGGACGGAGCCGCGACCGGTTCGGTGCAGTTCGCACCCCTGCACCGCATTGCCGAAGAGGCGCCGGGCGCGCGCGTAGTGGTTTTCGTGCCCGCCACCAGCGTGCGCTTCCTGGAAGTCGACCTGCCGGTGCGCAATCGCCGCCGCGCGCTTGCGGCGGCGCCATTCGCCTGCGAAGACCGCCTGGCGGAGGACATCGATCAGCTGCATTTCGCGCATCTTGGCATCCGCGAAGAGCAGCGCCACGGCTTCGCCGTCGTCTCCCATACGCGCATGCGGCGGTGGATGAACCGCCTTGCCGAAGCCGGACTACACCCCGATCTGCTGCTGCCGGATGGCCTCTGCCTGCCACCGCCCGACGCGGAGGAATGGAGTGTCCATCTCGATCCGGAAACCGGTCAACTCTATCTCCGGTATGGCGTCAATAACGCGTCGGTGACCCAGCCTGACGCACTCGAGACGCTACTCACCCTCGCTGGCGACGAGGCGCCGCCCACGCTGCGCGTCATACAGCGGGGCGAAAACGACGATCTTCCTTTGCCCGAATCGGTAGAGCGTCAGCGTCAGCCGGAGTTCGGCACCCTGCTCGACCTCTTTGTCCGCTACATCGACAGCGCCGACCACGCCAACCTGCTGCAGGGCGACTACGCCCCGCAGAGCAACATCGCCCGCTATTTTCGTCCCTGGCGGGCCGCTGCGCTCTTCGCCGCCTTGACCCTTGTCGGCGTCCTTGGCCAGCAGATGGCCGACACGTACCATCTGCGGCACCAAGCCGAAGTCCAGCAGCAAGCCAATGTGCAACGCTTTCAGCAGCTGTTCCCAGGCTACGGTGAGGTTCGGGCGCAGCAGCTTCCCAGTTTTCTGCGCGCGGAGATGCGCAGCGCGCAAGAAGGCGACACCTCGACGTCACTGCTCACCTTGCTCGACTCCTATGTGCAGGCGGCACAGGTTTCGGGTGGCCTGCGTCTGGAAGGCATGCAGTGGCGCGACCAGACTCTGCTCCTGAACCTACGCGGCGAGTCGCTCGACAATCTCGAGGCATTGCGGGGCTGGTACCGGAATCAGCAGGCGGTGGCAATGACCGTGGAGAACGCCGACGCCGGCAGTGAGGGCGTGCGTATTCGCATCCGCCTGAGCAGCGCCGAGGCGGCGGCATGAACCTTCCGATGCAGAATGCCGTTTCCGAGTTGCTGCAAGCCTGGCAGCAGCGATCCCAGCGAGAGCAGCGCATGATTGCGGTCGGGGTTCTGGCCCTGCTGCTGACGCTGTTCTATCTGCTTGTGTGGGAGCCCATCACGCAGGGGCACGCACAGGCTGCGGATGCCCTCGCGGACGCGCGCGCCACTGCGCAACGTATCGAACGCGTCGCGGCGATGCAGCCGGCGCAAAGCCGTCAGCGGGCCAACCCCAATGCCTCGCGTTCGCTGCTCGCCCAGGTCAATCAGGCGGTGCGCAGCAACACCCTGGGCAGCACACCGGAGCGCCTGACGCCGGATGGCGACGACGCCGTCCGGGTCTGGTTGGAGGGTGCGCCCTTCAACAACCTGTTGCGCTGGCTGGCGGAACTCGAAGGCAACCCCGGGCTCCGCCTTGAACGCGCCGACATCGACCGCAAGGACGGCGGCATGGTGGATGCGCGGCTACAGGTCGAGCGGGCATCATGAAACGGCGCTGGCTCATTGCGGCGGCGCTGGTCTCGGCGCTGGTCTCGGCGGTGCTCTACGCCCCTCCCGCACACCTCTATGCCTGGTTGGGATCGCCGGATCCCCGCGTCGCAGTCAATGGTCTGTCGGGCAGCCTTGCGAAGGGGGACGCCGCGCGTGTGCAGTGGCAGAACAGGATCGTGGCCGAGGATCTGGAGTGGTCCTGGAACCCGTGGCAGCTGTTCCTGCTGCGTATGGCCTTCGACTTGCGCTTCGGCGGCCCCGCCTCCGGAGAAGCTGCGGCCGGCATCACGCCCACCGGTCAACTGCGCCTGGCCAATACCCGGGTCGTCGCCGAAGTCTCGAACCTGCTGGAGACGGCCGGCTACGGCAGCCTTCCGGTACAGGGACGCGTTGTCATTCAGCTCCGCGAGGCGCGGGTGAGTCGCGCCGGAAAGCCGCTGGGCCTCGACGGTCGCGCCGAGGCGCTCGGTCTTGCCTGGACCATCGGTCAGAGCGCGCTGCAGTTGGGAGACTTCAGCGCGGATGTACGCACCGAGGACGATGGCGCCCTGGTCGCCGACATCGCCTCCAGCGCGGATAATCCGATCGAGGCCACGGGTGAGGCCACCCTGCGCCCGGATGGGGTTTATGAGACCCATGTGCGGGTCCGGGCACGGGACAACGCCCCCGAGCAGACCCGGAATCTGCTGCGACTCATCGGTCGCCCCGACAACCAGGGCTACTATCATCTGCGCCAGCGGGGCAATCTCTGATGGACGAGACGGCGCCCCACGTCACCGTGGCCACCCTCGTGGAACGTAACGGGCAATGGCTGTTCGTCGAGGAACGGGTCGGCGGCCGGCGGGTCGTGAATCAGCCCGCGGGCCACTGGGAAGCCGGCGAGACGCTGATGGAAGCCGCCGTCCGCGAAACACTCGAGGAAACGCGCTGGCGCGTACAGCCGACCGCCCTGGTCGGCATCTACAGCTACCACCCGCCGGATCTTCCTTACGCCTTCCTGCGCTTCGCCTTTCTGGCCACTGCCATCGACCACGACGCGAACCGGCCACTGGATCCCGCCATCGAGGAGGCGATCTGGCTGACGCCGGACGCGCTGGCCGCGCGCGCTGCCGATCACCGCAGCCCGATGGTCCAGCGCGGCGTGGATGATGCCCTCGCGGGTCGCCGCCTGGCGCTGGAGTGGCTCGACCACCTGCCGGCCTAACCGCATGCATGTGGTCGTCGGATTGTCCGGAGGCGTCGATTCCGCCGTCACGGCCCTGCTGCTGCGCGAAGCCGGGCATGACGTGTCCGGCGTCTTCATGGTCAACTGGACGGCGGACGAAGCGGGGTACTGCAACGCTGCGGAGGATTTTGCCTCCGCGCGCGCCGTGGCTGAAGAGCTCGATATCCCGCTGCAGCGGGTGGATTTCTCCGCGACCTATCACGAACAGGTCTTCCAGGAGTTTCTGGCCCAGTACGCGCGCGGGCGGACGCCCAACCCCGACATCCTGTGCAATCGCGCCATCAAGTTCGCACCCTTCCTCGCCCATGCGCAGCGTCTGGGCGCCGACGCGGTGGCCACTGGCCACTATGCGCGTCTGCAGCAGGATGCGGACGGCCCGAGGCTGTTGCGCGCGATCGATGACAACAAGGACCAGAGCTACTTTCTCGCCGGCGTTGCGCGCGGCGCCTTTGAGCGGGTGTATTTCCCCCTCGGCGGACTGACCAAGACCGAGGTTCGCGCCAAGGCGCGCGCTGCGGGCCTACCCAACCATCAGCGTAAGGATTCCACCGGCATCTGCTTCATCGGCGAACGCCACATGCGCGACTTCCTGTCGCAGTGGCTGCCCGCGCAGCCTGGCCCCATCGTCGATCGACATGGCCGGGAACTCGGCCGCCACCAGGGCGTCGCCTTCTACACTCAGGGCCAACGGCGTGGCCTCGCGATCGGTGGTATCGCTGGCGCGGCCGAAGCGCCCTGGTATGTCATTGAGCGCGATGTGGAGCGCAACCGGCTGGTTGTCGACCAGGACCCCGAACATCCTCGCCTGATGGCGCGCTCAATCGCGCTGATCGACACGCACTGGATCCGCCAGCCCGCAGCGATCGATGGCGGCCATCGAGCCCTGGAACTCGCAGTGCGCATTCGCCATGGGCAGGCACTTCAGGCTGCAACCCTGGAGCTAGGCGCCGAAGGCCGCAGCAGCCTCCGTTTTGCCGAACCGCAGCGTGCAGCGGCGCCGGGTCAGTACGCCGTGTTCTATCAGGGCGAAGAATGTCTCGGCTGCGCCGAGATCGACCAAGTGCATTCCCTGGAAGGCACCGTCACGCCCTAGCCCTTGGCGTCACCCCGCGCGCCGTGGTGCAACTTTGGTTGCAGACTCCGCGTGCGGTCTGGGGTTTGCCGTCACAGCGCGTATAATGCGCGGCCATGTCGCTCGCGGCACCGGTCGCCGGCGCGGCAACAAGACCCATCATGTTCCGGAAAAGATAAGAGGCTCGCGATGACGGATAGCTTCAAGGTCCGCGCCACGCTGGACGTCGGCTCGAAGCAGTACCAGTACTACAATCTGCAGGCGCTGGAAGACAAGTTCCGCGTCTCCCGTCTGCCCTTCAGTTACAAGGTGCTGCTGGAGAACCTTCTCCGCAATGAGGACGGCGAGTCGGTCACTGCCGAGGATATCGAAGCCTTCGCCTCGGCGGACCTGCGCAATCTCCCCGCCAAGGAAATCGCCTTCACACCGGCGCGCGTGATCCTGCAGGATTTCACTGGCGTGCCCTGCGTGGTCGATCTCGCCGCCATGCGCGACGCCATGAAGCAGCTCGGCGGCGACGCCAAGAAGATCAATCCCCTCTGCCCGTCGGAACTGGTCATCGACCACTCCGTGATGGTGGACCACTATGGCAGCAACGATGCCCTCGACCTGAACGCGAAGCTGGAATTCAGTCGCAACAAGGAGCGCTACGCCTTCCTGCGTTGGGGCCAGGATGCCCTCAACAATTTCAAGGTGGTTCCGCCGGATACCGGCATCGTCCACCAGGTCAATATCGAGTATCTGGCACGCGTCGTCTTTGAAAATGACGGCGTGCTGTATCCCGATAGCTGCTTCGGCACGGACTCGCATACCACCATGGTCAACGGTCTCGGCGTCCTGGGTTGGGGCGTGGGCGGCATCGAGGCGGAGGCCGCCATGCTGGGTCAGCCCTCCACCATGCTGATGCCCGAAGTCATCGGCGTGCGCCTGACTGGCAAGCTGCCCGAAGGCGCCACTGCCACCGATCTTGTGCTCACCGTCACGGAAATGCTGCGCAAGCGCGGCGTGGTCGAGAAGTTCGTCGAATTCTTCGGCGATGGCCTGGCCGAGATGACGCTCGCCGATCGCGCGACCATCGCCAATATGGCGCCCGAGTACGGCGCCACCTGCGGCATCTTCCCGGTGGATGACGAGACCTTGAAGTATCTGCGTCTGACCGGCCGCTCGGAAGATCAGGTCGAAATGGTCAAGGCCTACGCCAAGGCGCAGGGCATGTGGCGCGAAGACAACGAGCCGGAAGCCGAGTACAGCGACGTGCTGCATCTCGATATGTCCACCATCCTGCCCTCGCTCGCCGGCCCCAAGCGCCCGCAGGATCGCGTCCTGCTGACCGACGTGCAGGCGAACTTCCGCAAGGCCTTTGACGCCGACCAGGCCCACCGACCCACCAAGGGCCCGGCGCAGACCGAATACAAGAACCAGAAGTTCGAGCTCAAGGATGGCGCCGTCGTCATTGCCGCCATCACCTCTTGCACCAACACGTCGAATCCGGCCGTGCTGATCGGCGCCGGCCTGCTGGCCCGCAATGCCCGCGAGCGTGGCATCAACGTCAAGCCTTGGGTCAAGACCTCGCTGGCACCGGGCTCCAAGGTGGTCACCGACTACCTCAAGAAGGCCGGACTGCTGGACGATCTCGAAGCCCTCGGCTTCAACGTGGTCGGCTACGGTTGCACGACCTGCATCGGCAACTCGGGCCCGCTGCCCGATCCGGTCGGTGAGGCGATCAGCGCCAACAATCTGTCGGTGGCCTCGGTGCTGTCGGGTAACCGCAATTTCGAGGGCCGCGTCCATCAGGACGTGCGCATGAACTATCTCGCCAGCCCGCCGCTGGTCGTGGCCTATGCCCTCGCCGGCAGCGTCGACATGGACCTCAACAACGACCCCATCGGCGAGAATGACAAGGGCGAGGCGGTATACCTCAAGGACATCTGGCCGAGCAACCACGAGATCCAGGACCTCATCAACAGCTCCCTCGATGCCGATATGTTCAAGACCAGCTACAGCACGGTCTTCAACGGCGATGAGCGCTGGCGGGGTCTCGAAGTGCCCACTGGCGACCTCTACCAGTGGAGCAACGATTCCACCTACGTGCAGAACCCGCCGTACTTCCAGGGCATGAGCAAGGATGCACCGGGCCTGCCCGAGATCAAAGGCGCGCGCGTCCTGGCGTTGCTGGGCGATTCGGTCACCACCGACCACATCTCCCCTGCCGGCGCCATCAAGAAGGATTCGCCGGCTGGCAAGTACCTGATGGAGAACGGCGTCGAACCGGCCGACTTCAACAGCTACGGATCGCGTCGCGGCAACCACGAGGTGATGATGCGCGGCACCTTCGCCAACGTGCGCATCCGGAACCAGATGGTGCCCGGCGTCGAAGGCGGCTACACCAAACATGTCCCGACCGACGAGCAGATGTCGATCTATGACGCCGCCATGCGCTACCAGCAGGAAGGCACGCCGCTGGTCGTCATCGCCGGCAAGGAATACGGCACGGGTTCCTCGCGTGACTGGGCCGCCAAGGGCACGACCCTGCTGGGCGTGAAGGCGGTCATCACCGAGTCCTTCGAACGCATCCACCGCTCCAACCTGGTCGGCATGGGTGTCGTCCCGCTGACCTTCAAGGATGGCCAGAACGCCGAGAACCTCGGCCTCGACGGCAGTGAGCAGATCGACATCGAAGGCCTGGAGACGGGCGCGAAGGAAGTCACCGTCAAGGCCCACAAGCCGGATGGCTCGGTGGTCACCTTTACCGCCAATGTGCGCGTCGACACGCCCAAGGAGTGGGAGTACAACCGTCACGGCGGCGTACTGAACTACGTCCTGCGTCAGTTGGCGGCCTAGATTCGCAGCCCCGAAGATGCCTGCCCGGTTGCCGCACCGGGCAGGCAATCTTGAGTAAATGTCCGCATGAGCAAGAAGGTCCTCGTTACCGGCGCGTCCCGCGGCATCGGTCTGGAGATTGCCACGGTCCTCGCGCAGCAGGATTGCGGTCTGGCAATGACGGCGCGCAGCGCCGCCATCCATGACCAGGCAACCAGGCTCTCCGCACTCGGCCAAGGCAGCGTGGTCGGATTGCGCGCCGATCTTGCCAAGCGAGAGGATGTCGAGGCGCTACCCGAGCGCGTGACCGAGCAATTGGGCGGTCTGGACGCCCTGGTGCTGAACGCCGGCCTGGTGCGCACCAGTTCTTTGGCGGATACCAGCAATGACGACATCGCCGCCTTGCTCGATGTCAACGTCAAGGCCACTATGTTGCTGGTGCGGGCGGCTCTTCCCTATCTGCGACAGGCCGAGAAGCCGCGCATTGTTGTTGTCACCCCGCCGCCCACGCAGAACAAGCGTTGGCTGGGCAGCTTCGCACCCTATGCGGTCTCCAAGCTGTCGCTATCGCTGGCGGTCATCGGCATTGCTGAGGAATTCAAGCGCTTGGGAATCACGGTCAACGGCCTCTGGCCGCACACCCTGATCCTGACCGACGCCATCGTCCATGCCCACAATGTGCAGGCCGAGAACTGCCGCAAGCCGCGAATCGTGGCCGACGCGGTCAGTGCGCTGCTTTCCGATCCGGGTCGCGGCGAACCTGGTCGTTTCTATCTGGATGAGGAAATCCTGCGCGCACGCGGCGTCTCGGATTTCAGCCACTATGCGGTGGATCCGGACAAACCACTTGCAAGCGACACCTTCATCAGCTGACGAGAGAGTCCATTGAGCAACGCCCCCATCACGCGCGCCGTGTTCAATCAGAAAGGCGGCGTTGGCAAAACCACGATCGTCTGCAACCTGGCAGCCGCCGCCGTGGCGCGCGGCAAACGCACGCTGGTCGTCGACCTGGACATGCAGGGCAACGCCAGCCGCTATCTGCTGGGCGATCAGCCTGTCGAGCGTGATATATCCGACTTCTTTGCCAGCACCCTCAATTTCTCGCTCGGCAGCACGCCTTTCGAAGCCTATTGCACCCCCTCGATCTGGGACGGACTGGACGTGGTGGCTGCCGGCGGCGAACTCGAGCATCTGCAGAGCAAGCTCGAAGCCAAGCAGAAGGTGCACAAGCTGCGACAGGCACTGCGCAAGCTGCAGCACTACGATCAGATCCTGATCGACACGCCGCCCTCCTTCAATTTCTACAGCCGATCCGCCCTCATCGCTGCCGACGAAGTGCTGATCCCCTTCGACTGCGACGACTTCGCCCGCCAGGCACTGTATGGCCTGCTCGAGAACATTGCCGAGTTGCGCGAGGATCACAACGAGTCCTTGCGGGTAGGCGGCATCATCGTCAACCAGTTCCAGAGCCGCGCACGTCTGCCGCGCCAGCTGGTGGAGGCCCTCCGGAGCGAGGGCCTGCCCATTCTGGAGCCGATGCTTCCCAGCTCAGTGGTGGTGCGGGAGTCGCACGAGGCGGGGCAACCACTGGCCTGGTTCGCGCCGCGGCATCGCGTCACCGAAGCCTTCGACGCGCTCTACCAGACGCTGCACCGCGCCTGAGCGACGGCACAGCTCTCGCCACTAGAGCCCGCGCCGCTTCGCGGCCTTCCAGCGCGCCTCCATCACTTCGAGGCGGCTTGGATCGCCCAGCGGAGGGAGCTGGTCCGCATTCCGCATCACCTCCGAAAAGCGCGCATTGAAGCGCATTAAGGCCTGCTCAAGCGCCACTTCGGGATCGGCCTCAAGGCGACGACTGAGATGCGCGAGCACGAACAGCAGATCGCCCAGTTCGTGCAGGCAGCGAGCACGGCATTCGTCGCCTTCGGGCAAGACTGCTGCCTCCGCCAGTTCGCCGACTTCCTCGCGCAACTTGTCGAGCACACCGTGGACATCCGGCCAATCGAAGCCCGCGTCTGCCGCCTCGCATTGTCTGACCTGGACGGCCTCCCACAAGGCCTTCATGCCGTGAGCTTGTTGTACATGTTCCAAAGCATGCCGGCAGTGGCACCCCAGACGACATGACCGCCGTACTCGATCTGAAAGAAGGGCACACGCAGCCCCTCGCGCGTGAAGAATCGGCGCTGATAGCTGTCGCGCTGCAGCAGATGCGCGAGCGGAATCTCAAAGATCTCCGCTACCTCGCCATCGTCGGCGTAAAGATCGGGCGGTGTGTCGATGATGGCTACCACCGGTGTCACCAGATAGCGCGTGATCGTCGGATAGTCATCGAGGCAACCGATCACTTCCACATGCGCACGCGACAGGCCGATTTCCTCCTCAGTTTCGCGCAGCGCGGTGTTGACCAACTGCTGGTCGGCAGCCTCGTATCGCCCGCCCGGAAAACTCACCTGCCCGCGATGGGCGCGCAAATGGTCGGCCCGGCGGGTGAACAGCACCTGGTGCCCCTGCGCGCGACGCAGGATGGGCACCATCACGGCGGCACGGGTAAATCCCTCCAGCCGCTTGCGCGTCACCAGCCGATCCAGGCCCAACGGGAGTTCGAGATCGACCAAAGGCCGCTCCGCTCCTGGCTCAAGAATCCGCGGTGCAGGACCAAGCGCCCCGCGCAGCGCCTGCTCCATCGCCATGCTCACGCCTCGTCGCTGGAAGTGGCCTTCTTCTGGGCCTCTGCCTTCAGACGTGCCGCGTGCTTGCGGGTCAGATCGTGGAAGCGAGGACCCAGACCCACATCTTCGTAGATGGGGTCCCCCATCTCGTCGTGCTCGACTACGCGATCGCCGCGTTGGTAGGGAAAATTCGATTCCAGTTCATCGAGGGAGGCCGTCAGCAGATCGGTCAGCAAAGCCTCGGCGCTGCGCCCGGGAAACAGTTCGGACAGCGCCGCCAAGCGGGCGGCGTCGTACACAGGAAGCCGGACGCAGTAGGATTCCGCGGTAAACGGGTCGCTGGCGCCGTCGTGCCAGATTTCGAGCAGTTCCTTGATCTTCATCACCCTCCTCCGCGGGGGCAGCGCTTGCGAGATATCCACCAAAGAGCCTACCAGATGCACGTACGAGGACCGGGGACGGCACACTGGAATATCGACGATGGTTGCGGCGCATGCTCTGAGCGCAGGCTGAACCCCGCGACACCCTACGGCCCATGATCTTGGCTGACGAGGATGCGCTTGCCCAATGGCGGCAAGCCCTGCAACGGCGCACCGCCGCAGGACGCAAGCAGCTGCTCAGTCGCGCGGTCGGCTTGCAACGCCATCCACATCTGCGCATCTGCGACGCCACCGCGGGCTTCGGTCGCGATGCCGCCTTGATGGCGGCCCTGGGTGCGGACGTGACCGTATGCGAGCGACACCCTGATGTCATCGCCTTTCTGCAACGCGCCATTGGCAGCCTGCCGCCGGCGCTGCGCGAGCGACTGCATCTCTTTGCCGGGGACGCGCGTGAACAGCTGCAGCACCGCCAATGGGACGCGGTCTACCTCGACCCCATGTACAGCCCCACGCGCAAGCATGCCCTGCCCGATGCCCAGGCCCAGCAGCTGCGCAGCCTGGTCGGCAACGATCCGGATGCGGACGCGCTACTTCCGCTGGCGCGCGCTGCCGCGCATCGTCGCGTGGTGGTCAAACGCGCACTCCGGGCACCGCCGCTGGCGGGCCTGTCTCCCATGGAAAGTCTGCGCGGCAACAGCGTACGCTTCGATCTATACAACCCCATTCCCGACGTCAAGGAGACATCATGAGCCTCACGCTCAGCCTGGTCCGTCACGCCAAATCGGCCTGGGACGACCCCGAGCTCGAGGATTTCGAGCGGCCCCTGAATGCGCGCGGCCGCCGCGACGCACCCCGCATGGCCCAGCGCGCCGCCGCCGAATGCGCCCAGGTACCGGTGCTGCTGAGCTCTCCCGCCGTACGCGCGATCACCACCGCGCGACGCTTTGCTGAAGCCTTCGACATCGATGCCCGCACCATGCGCATCGATGCACGCCTCTACGAGGCCAGCGCGGGCGACTGGTGCGACGTGGTGCAGGCACAACCTGACGACGGCCAAGCGCTCATGGCCTTTGGCCACAATCCTGGCATTTCCGCCTTCGCCGGCTGGCTGTGCGACGAACTGAAGGGCGTTGACATGCCGACCGCGGCCCTCGTCATGTTGCGCCTCGATTGTGCGCGTTGGTCCGCACTCACACCGGGCTGCGGTCGGCTTCTGGCCTACCACCGCCCGCGCGACCTCGACGGCTAGCGCCTCACGGGGCGCCGAGCTGCTCGCCGGCCGCGCGCTGCGCCCGCGTCAGGGCCACGCGATCGCGCACATAGAGCGGGGTCAACGCGTGTGCGCTGACATGATGGCCCGCCGCAAGCCGCAGTGCACCCAGCCGCAGGAGCGGCTCCGGATGCGGCAAGGCCTCCGCATCGACGCCCCCCCACACCTCCGCGTCCACGGCCTGCGCCTGCGCCAGGCCGAGCGCGTTGCCGACCAACCAAGTACGACGGCAGTCGTTAGCCGCATCCCTTTGATCAACCGCGCGTGCATGGAAGAACGCCTCTGCCGGCCATTCCTGGACCGGGCTCCGGGGGCGCAACTCGCCGCTGCCATCGGGCCCAAAGCAGGCGGCGTAGACCGAGCCCATGCGCGCGTCCAGCGCGGCCCAGACGGCCTCCGCCTGATGATTGCGTTGCAGGCAATGCGCTGCCATGGCCTCGAGTGACCCCACCGGCACGAGCGGACGATCCAGTGCCCACGCCATCGCTTGCGCGAAGCCCATGCCGATGCGCAACCCGGAAAAGCTGCCAGGCCCGACGCCGACCACGATGGCATCGAGCATTTTCGGCGTCAGCCCCATCGCCGCGAGCAGATCACTGACGCGCTGCGGGAGCGATCGGGCGTGGGCCGCACTGCCCGTCGATGCATCGCTGCGGCTTTGATCGCCATTGCGTACGCCAACACAGAGCCGCGCGGTGGCGGTATCGACCGCAAGCAGTTTCACGGGGACGCTCCTGGATGTAGTTGCTGGGCGAAAGCGACCGCCTCTTCGGTGGCTTCTAGCTGCGGCATGGCGGGCAGTGCGCGCAGTACCTTGGCGCCGTAGCGCGCCGAGCGGACCCGGGGGTCGCCCAGTACGAGCAGGCCACGGTCGCTCTCGCTCCGGATCAGCCGCCCGACTCCCTGACGCAGCGCGAGAATGGCCTGTGGCAACTGATAGTCCATGAAGGCATTGCCGCCGTCGCGCTCGATCCGTTCACGACGCGCTTCCACCACCGGATCGTCGGGCGGTGCGAACGGCAGTTTATCGATGATCACCATGCGCAGCGCGTTACCCGGGACATCGACGCCTTCCCAGAAGCTGGCGGCGCCGATCAGCACACCGTTGCCGGCTTCGCTGAAGCCGCGCAACAGTCGCGCGCGATCGTCCTCACTCTGTACGAAGAGCGGGAAACGCCCGTCGGCGCGCAGCAAGGCCGCGGCCTCCTTGACGGCGCGATGCGTTGTCATCAGCAGAAAGGCACCCCCATCGCTGGCCTCCAGCGCCGGAAGCACCGTCCGCAGCAGGGCGCGCGTGTGCTGATCGCCACCCGGCGCGGGCAGCGCCGCGGGTACCCACAGCCGGCACTGCGACTCATAGTCGAACACCGGTGGCAGAACGCATTCGCGGGTCTCTGCGGCGAGGCCCAGTTGGCCGCGGAAGAGATCGAAGCGGCCGTTCACGGACAAGGTGGCCGACACATAGATCCAGGCACCGGGGTGACCGGAAGCCGCCCTGCGATAGGCGGCGCTGATGTCCGCAGGATTGGCGCACAACGCACCGCCCCAGCCGAGCGGCTCCGCCCAACGCACCATCTCCGTCCGGGCACTGTCGTCCGGCTCCAGGCCACCGTCCACGCCGTGCGGCGCGGTACCCTCTGGCGGGTCGCGGTCGACGAAGGCGGCCAGCACGGTCAGCTGCTCGCGGCAGCGTTCCGCCAGTCGGCGGCGCTCCTCGTCGTCCGCCATTGCATCGAGCAGCGCGGCCAGCGCTTCCAGCGTCTTGGCGGTGTCGCCAATGAGGGACTCAACCCCGGTCTGCAGGCGCAAGCGCTGCCAAGCGGTGCGCCCTTCCAGGGCCCCCAGTTCGCTTTCCAGCGCGGCACACACGTCGGCCAGGCGCTGCAAGGTCTCGCTGGCAGCAGGGGTTTCGAAAGCGAGGCAGCAGCGCCGGGCGTCACGGCTCAGTTCGCTCAGCTGGCGGGTCGACAAACGCTGTCCGAAGGCACTGGCCGCGAGATCGGGCAACTGATGCGCCTCATCGACGATCACGATCTCGGCACCGGGGAGAATCTCGCTGAAGCCGGCTTCGCGCACCGCGAAATCCGCGAAGAGCAGATGGTGGTTGACCACGACAAGATCGGCGTCCAGCGCGCGCCGGCGGGCGGCAAAGACAAAGCAATCGTCATAATCCGGACAGCGCGTGCCCAGGCAATTGTCCGCGGTCGAGG